>DHFK01000181.1 GCA_002400365.1 Anaerolineales bacterium UBA4826
TCTGCGACGATCGCCGCTGGCGCGGGTTCTTCGACGGCTGCAACCGGCGCTGGCTCTTCAACCGGCGCGACTTGGACCTCCGGTGCCGCAGCCGGGAGTTCGACCGCTGCCAGGGGCGCTGGCTCTTCAATCGGCGCGACCGGCGTCGGCTCCGCGACCGGCGCGACGAAAACCGGCGCCGCGATCTCTGCCACCGGCGCGGGTTCTTCGATCTGCGCGATGGGCGCTGGCGCTTCGACTTGCGCGACCGGCTCAACCGGCTTGATCTCTTCAACTTGCGCCGCCGGTTCAACCGGTTTCACCTCTTCAATTTGTGCGACCGGCTTTTCGACCACCGGCAGTGTTGGGGCGGCTTCGATGGCTGGTTCTTCGGCGGCGACTGCCAACGGCAATTCCGCGGGCGCTGGCGCAACCGGCTGGACCGGCACCGGCGCGCCGGACTTGCGGGCTTGCCGCTTTTCTTTCTTGGCTTTCTTTGCTTCCGGCGCGGGCTGCGTCGCCGCGATCTGTTCCTTCGCGCTCATGCGCTTCATAAAGCGCTCGACCTGCCCGGCGGTGTCAACGATGCGCTGCTCGCCGGTGAAAAACGGATGGCACTTGTTGCAGACGTCGGTATGGATTTCTTTCTTGGTCGAGCCGGTCGTCCACGTGTTGCCGCACGCGCACGTCACGATCGCATCGGGATACCAACTAGGATGAATACCTGGCTTCACTATCTATAACCTCTCTCGAATGACGCGTGATGGCTGTGCGTACTTCGCACAGTCATGGCGAGTGACGCGGAAAACCACGCCACTCGTCGCCCGTCACCCGTCACTTGTCACTCCGGGGTAAACGCTAACCTGTTTCTGGTCTTTGGTAAACGGCTCGAACTTGACGGTGCCGTCAATTCTCGCAAAGATCGTATCGTCCTTCGCCAAGCCGACGTTCAAGCCGGGACGAACGCGCGTGCCACGCTGGCGGACGATGATCGTGCCTGAATGAACCCACTCGCCGTCAAAGCGCTTGACGCCGAGTCGTTGCGCGTTGCTGTCGCGACCGTTGCGCGACGAGCCGCCGCCTTTTTTGTGCGCCATGTGCTAACTCCATATCTGGAAGTTAGAAGATGGAGATTGGAAAATGGAGGTTGGAAGCAACCATCCAATTTCCACTTTCCAACTTCTAACTTCTAACTTCTATCCCGAAAATTTCCAACCGCGTGTACTGCTGCCGATGCCCGATCGTCTTGCGTCGGCGGTGCTTGTTGCGATAATCGAAATGGGTCACCTTGGTGCCTTTGCCTGCGCCGACCACCTTGGCCACCACTTGCGCGCCCGCGACCAACGGCTTGCCGACGGTCACCTGCCCCTCGTGCTCGACCATCAACACGTCACTCAGCGTCACCTGCTCGCCAACCGCGTTCGGCAATTTTTCGACGTCAATTTTGTCGCCGACGGTCACGCGGTATTGCTTTCCACCGCTTTTCAAAACTGCGTACATGAATCCAAACCTCCCAATCAACGGCAAGCAATTATACTTGCGAACTTTGCTTTTGTCAAAAAACTGATTTCAAGAATTCCCGGTCGTCGTCCGACAAATCCGCTTTTGCGATCAAGTCCGGGCGGCGCTCCAACGTGCGGCGCAGCGCGGCGCGCCGCCGCCACGCCGCGATCTGCGCGTGATTCCCCGACAGCAACACGTCCGGCACCTTCCAGCCGCGAAAATCGGCGGGGCGCGTATAGTGCGCGCCTTCGAGCAAGCCGGACGCGTGCGAATCGTGCGCCGGCGCCGCCGGATCGCCGAGGACGCCGGGGATCAGCCGCGCGACCGCGTCCACGACGACCATTGCCGGGATCTCGCCGCCCGTCAGCACGTAATCGCCAATCGAAATTTCGTCGGTCGCCAGGTGCTCGCGCACGCGCTCGTCCACGCCCTCATAGTGTCCGCAAATCAACGCGAGGCGCGGATACTGCGCGAGTTCGCGGGCGATCGCCTGGTTGAACACGCGTCCCTGCGGCGTGAGCAAAATGATGGGAGTTGGAGATTGGAGATTGGAGATTGGAAGTTGGAGAACCGACTCGACTGCCGCAAAAATCGGCTCCGGCTTCATCACCATCCCACCGCCGCCGGCGTACGGATAGTCGTCGGTCACGTGATGCTTGTCGGTTGTATAGTCGCGAATGTCGTGCAGCGCGATCTCGATCAACCCAGCCGCGCGCGCGCGCTGGAGGATGCTTTCGTCAAAAACGCCGGCGAAGATTTCGGGAAAGAGCGTAAAGATGTCGAACCGCATGGCGTCATTCTAACACAAGATCGGCAAACGCGGAAACTGCGGTTTGCGCGTTCGCGTTCGGAATGATATAATGCAAGTGGAGGAAAAAAATGCCGTGGCGCAATTGGAGCGTGATTATCGTTTTGATTCTGGCGAACTATGTCGTCTTTAGCATTCTCGGCGCGCTGCTGTTCCCGGTGACGCCGCAAGCCGCGCCAACCCACGTGGTTCGACCGACGTTTACGCCCGGCCTCCAGCCTCCGCAACGCGTCGGCACGCTGACGTACGATTTTCTCTTGACCTCCAGTCCAACCCTCACCGTCACTACTACCGTTACGCTGACAGCCACCCCACCGATCACGCGCCCCACGACTGCTCCAACACTTGCCCCGTGATTAATCGCGCACTCTGATCGTCCGATGGCGATCAGACCACGCGACTAGTTGACGCCTGGACTGGCGCGGCGCAATACATCAGGCAGCAGTCTTGCCGCGCGCTCCACCTGCGCGGTCGAGCAAGCAAAGGCAAAGCGAATGTGTCCCGCGCCGGACGCGCCGAACGCCGAGCCGGGCGAAGACCCCACGCCCGCTTGATCTATCAAATAGTTGGTCATTGACCAGTCATCGCGCGTGCCGGCATAGCCAGGCCAGGCGGGCGCGATGCGCGACCACAAGTAGAATGCGCCCGCCGGCTTGAACGCCGTGACGTACGGCGCTTCGGCGAGCGCGTCCATGAGAATATCGCGCCGCTTTTGGTATTCGCTTGCCATCGCGCCCGTTGCGTCCTGAGGCGCGTTGAGCGCGGCGACTGCGCCGTACTGCGCGATCGAATTGACGCCGTTGATCGTGCAGCGCACCAGTTTCTTCAAACGCTCCAGCATCAACGGCTGCGGCGTGACGACATAGCCCACGCGCAAGCCGCTCATCGCATACGTCTTGGAGAGAGAATAAAGGCTAATCGTGCGCTCCTGCGCGCCGGGGAGCGCACCGATGCTGACGTGCGGCTTGCCATCAAAAATGACGTGCTCGTACGCTTCGTCGCTAACCAACGTGAGATTGTGTTTGTCAGCCAGCGCCGCGATCTGCTCCAACGTGGCGCGACTAGCGACCGCGCCGGTGGGATTGTGCGGCGTGTTGATAAAGATCGCGCGCGTACGCGGCGTAATCGCCGCCGCGATCGCGGCGACGTCGTACTGATAGTCCTGCTCCGCGCGCAGGCGCACGGGGACCGGCGTGCCGCCGCCCAGCCGGATGTTCTCCCCGATCTCAGTCCACATCGGATCCGGCAAGATCACTTCATCGCCGGGATAGAGGAGCGCGCGGAAGACAATGTACAAACCGTTCATGCCGCCGTTCGTCACGACGATCTGGTCGGGATTGGCAACCTTTAGCCCATTCTGTTGCGTCACCTTGCGCCAGATGGCTGCGCGCAAAGCCGGAATGCCGGTGGACGCGGTGTAATGAGTCAAGCCATCGCGCAACGCTTGCTCCATCGCCTCGCGCACGTGCGGCGGAAGGTCGAACGAAGGGTCGCCCGATTCCAGCCGCAAGACCTGGCGTCCGCGCGCCTGCTGCTCCAGCAACCGATCGCGCACCTGGACGATCGCGCCGAGTGAAACCTGATCTACAATGTGCTCCACAATACAACCCCCGATAATAAAAATATCGGCGGTGCCGCAGGTCTCCCCATAGAGAGATGCGGTGTCGCCTTATGAATTGCCGCTATCATATCACAGCGACGGCAGAAGATCAAATTCTGGAGAACGCCCGCCGATAAATCGTGCGGGCTACCGAACGACGTCGGACAAGTCCGACTAGTCCCGTTCAGGGACGCTGTTCAGTGGCACGGCGGATTTATCCCCGTGCGGACATCGCCCAGCCATCAAGTTTCTGAGCAGAGGTCACGATTCACTCTACGCTAACCTGATCCCCCTCGTTCACGCCACTGACGATCTCTGTGTCATTTCCATCGGTCACGCCCGTTTCGACGATCACATCGCGCGGGCTGCCGGGCGCGACGATACGCACCGCTTTGCGCGTGCCCACGCTCTTGAGCGCGCGATTCGGCGCGATCAGCACACCCTGCCTCTCGACGGTTTCAATGCGCAAGTTCGCGCCCATCCCCAACCGCACCCGCAAATTCCTCGGATCGAATTCCACGACCGCCGCGTACACCGTGCTGCCGCGTTGCGTGGACGCCGCCGGGAAAAGCCGCGTCAACTTGCCGCTAAATTTCTCGCCCGGAAACGCGTCCAGCCGCACTTGCACCGATTGTCCGACCGCGACGTTCGCCACGTCAATCTCGTCAATCTCCGCCGCGATTTCCAGCGCGCTCAAGTCAGCCACCGTTGCCAGCGGCGTAAACGCGCCAACCAGTTCGCCCTCACGCACTGTGATTTCAGTCACGGTGGACGTGAACGGCGCGGTCAGTTTCGTTTGCGCGAGCGCGGCTTGGGCGCTCTCCAAATCCATGCGCGCGCTCGTCACCGCGTTCTGGAGCGCGTCGAGTTCCTCTTTCGTCGCGCCGTTCGTCAGCCGATTGAACGACGCGCGCGCAATGTCCAGGTCAGCGCGCGCGACCTGACGCGCGGCGTCGTTTTGCGCGGTGGGATTCGCGGTGTACGCGGCTTCGGCGGCGGCAACCCCCACCGTCGCCTTGCTCAATTGCGCGCGCGCGATGTCAATATCCTCGTCGCGCGGCGCGGACTTGGCGCGCGCCAAATCCAATTGACGCGCCTGCAAATTCAATTCGGCTTGCTTGACCCGTCGCGTCGTCTCATCCGCGCGCAGCGATAGAATGACATCACCCAAGTTGACGGCGTCGCCTTCTATTTTGCCGATGCTCTGGACGATGCCGGACATGGGCAGCGACAGCCGCGCCGATTTTTTCGAACGCACCTTGCCGGTCGCGTTCACCGATGCGCTGATGTCGCCGCGCCGGACGATCGCCACGTTTGCCGGCGGCGAGCCGGGCGTGGCGACGCTAAAGCTGATTGCGGCGAGCACGACAATGACGACGACAACGACGGCGACGATCGCAAAGACTCGCAGGTTGGGTTTGGGAATGTTGAGGTTCATGGGCGCTCCACATTGCAGAGGATGCAGGATGAAGGATGAAAAACACGCGCGCCATTTTCCATCCTTCATCCTTCTGCCCTCTGCCTTTGGGATTATTCTCCAAAATCACTCGCGCGATACGCATCGGTCACAAGCGCTTTGGGCAATTCATCTACCTGCACCGCCGCCCAGGACGCATCCATCAAAACCAACTCAAGCGTGTAGGGTCCGTCAATTCCGCTTGCGCGGATCTCGCGCCCCGGCACCGCCATCGAGACCGGTTGCGCGCCTGCGTTCAGCGTCAGCGGCGCGGTGAGCGCAGCGACGAGTTGCCCGCGCGGTCCGCGCAGCGTCGCGCCAATCGCATACTCGCCGGCGCGCGTAGCGTTCACCGCCGCGCTAATCGTCAACGCGGAACGATCGGCGCGCGCGCTCACATCGGCGATGAATGACGCGGTCTTGGGCGAAATCGCAAAGATGACTTGGCGCTCGCGCGTGTAACGCGCGGTGCGCGCGGTGACGCGCGCCAAATAGTATCCGCCGCGCGTCAAGCCGGTGATCACATCGGCGTACGTCCCCGGCGCGCCCTCTTCCAGCAGGGTGGTCTCGATGGCATTGCCGCGCGGCGATTTGCCATCCCCCAGCCATTCGATTTTCGCGCGCACGTCCGCGCCCGCTTCCGTGTTGGACAAATTCGCTTGAACGACGACAGGCGCGCCGGGTGGATACCACGCGCGATCGGTCTGCGCGTCCAAGCGCACATCGGCATCGAGATCGGCGTAGGTGGTGAGCGTGATCGGCTCTGTGCCCTTGTCCAGGCGCGTCGCCGTCAACGACCATGTTCCAACTTGGGCGCGCGGAATCGCATAGCCGATGAAATTGCCAATATCCGCTTTCAGGTACGTCGCGTCGAGCAGATTCTTTCGACCGGGGATGCCGAGATTCGGATCGCTGGACGATACGCTGTCGCGCACGGTGTCCGGCGCGTAGCGCGTGCCCTCGGGCGCGCGCAACTTTAGATCCACGTCGCCGTTATTCCAGCGCGCGATAAAGCGCGCGGCGCGGTTCGCGTCAATCAAAAGCGTGCGCGTGATCGTTTCGCCGGCGCGCAACGTGTCCACGTTCAGCGGCGTGATGTTGCGCGGCGCAGGCGGATTCACCGGCGCCGCGGCGAAACCGATCGGGCGCGTATCCGGATCGCGCAGCGCGTTGCGGATGAACCGCTGATAGGTCTGGTCGGGATAGAGGTACGCCGTCAGGTTGAATGGCAGCGGCGCGGGCTTCCAGTCGTGCACGTCGGCGTCGAGCACGCGGCGCACCAGGGGACCGCCAAGCGCGTGCGCGCTCCACACGTCAATCAAGCCATCGCTCGGCGGGAAACTTTTCAGAAGGTCCAATCCCGTTTGCGAGCGCGCATCGCCGACGAGCAAATCGTAAGGCACCGTTGCGCGCGGCGCGTGCGTGCGATTGAACAACGCAGCGTACTCCGGCGTCAGTTCGATTGCCGACGGTTCGGTCGGGCGATCCTCGATCTCGCGTGTGAGGAGCGGATACCACAGCCGCACGCCGGCTTGCGGCGTGCCGAGGATGATCGCGCGGCGCACGTCGTTTTGATACAAGGTGGATTCGAGGTACGCGCGCGTATTCAAGCCGCCCATCGAAAACGCGAGAATGTCTACGCGCGGCGCGCCGGTTTTCGCTTTCACGTTGGCGATCGCATCGCGCAGCGTCGCCGCGTTCTGGAAAAGTGTTTTGTGCGGCGAGATGCCGGCAGCGTAGAAAACTTGAAATCCATCTTGCTCGAGATACTTGCGCATGAAACGAAACTCGGTGTCGTCGAGTTGGTCCGACTCTGCTGTGTGCCAGCCGTGCACGAGCACGACCGGCAGCGTGGTCACGCGCTGCAAAGCCTGCCCTGAGCTTGTCGAAGGGTCGCGCATGACACTCAAGCCGCGCGGCGTGCCAACCCATACGTTCTTCTGGGCGTCAATGGCGAGCGTGTTGATTGCGTCCTCGGCGAGGCCGTCCGCGCGAGTGTACGTCTTCCACTTGCCGCCCTCTAGCACCGACAACCCGCGCGCCGTCCCAACCCAAACGCGCGTCGCGTCCACTGCGATGGCGCGCACTCGGTTGTCGGCAAGCCCATCCGCTTGCTTGTACGAACGGTACATCTTGCCAGCGTAAACAGTCACGCCGTTATCGGTGCCAAACCACACTTTACCGTCGGGCGCGACAGTGACCGCGCCGGCGCGATCGCTGGCGAGTCCGCTTGATCGTGTATGGCGCGTCCATGTTTTGGTGTCAAAGAAAAACGCGCCGTCGTTCGTCGCGACCCAGGGCTTGCCGCTCGCATCGAGCGCCAGCGCGTTGATATAGTTGTTCGCCAGTGCGAATTTCGTCCACTGCTCGCCGTCCAGCCGTGCGACGCCCGCGCCGTACGTGCCGACCCAGACGCGGTTCTGCTTATCCACTGCGACAGCGGTGAGATAGTTGCTGGGAATGGTCGAGTTCGACGTGTCGAAGGTCTTGCGCGTCGCGCCGTCGAAAAGCGTCAGCCCGCCGCCGTTGGTCGCGAAATATATTTTGCCGTCCGACGCCGTCGCGATCCCATTGACCCAGGCGTTGCCCAAACCGTGGGCGGTGGTATACGTGATCCAGTACTTGCCCAGCACCTGCGTTGCGCCGCGCGACGCGCCAAGCCAGACCGCGCCGTCGCGCGTGAAGGTGATGCCGGTGATGTAATCGGCTGCTAGTCCGTCGCGTTGGGTGTAGATTTGGAACGCGGGCGTTTCCGCGCGCGCGGAGGCATGGAGGAAAAATGAGAGAAGAAAGAGGAAAGCAGAAAGACGTAAAACGTGAAACGTAAGGCGGTCTTGCCGCAAGTAAGTAATTACCCGCGAATAACGCGAATGAACGCGAATAAAAAGATTAGCGCAGATACGCGCAATTCGCGGAGAGAAGAAGGTTTCTGTCCGCATCGCAATTCCGATGAGCCGTTACCGGTTCTGTCCCTGCCGCGCCCGCCGCATCTCCGCGCGCAAGCGCCCGAGCGGCACGTCCGGCGTGAGGTCAACGAATTTCATCGGCTCTGCCAACAGCGGATGCGCGGCTTGAATCGCGCGAAACATTTCCTGGCTCGTGTGGCGATAGTCGGGATGACCTTGCGGCGCAGAACGCAACTCGAGCCAATGATACGCCTCGCGCAGGTTCAGACGCACGTTGTAGCGCACGCGAAAGCCAAACGGCACGCCGTACTGCGCCTCAAACGGCATCTCGCTTGCCAACCGCTCGTAGAACGCGGCTGCTTGTTCCATGCCGCGCGCATAATCGGCGCGAATTTCGGCGACCGCGTTCACATCCGCGTTGACCTCATAGCCATGCGCCGTCGTGAACATTTGCCGATCCGAGGTAACGACGCGATGCCGCTGCAGATCGCGGTACTCGCCGATGTTCAGCAACAAATCGAAATCGTACGCGGTGTGCTCGAACGCGCGCCCGGGCTTGTGACGGCGATTCTGCCGCGCGCCGACGTACGCGCGAACAATCTGCGCTTTTGCCGCGTCGCTCAGTTCGCGGACGCGCGCGACGATTTCCGTTTTGGGCAACGCGGAGCCGGGGAACAGAATCGCGGCGACCACACGATCCACCGCGTCCGCGTCGTAGCCGACGAGCGCGACCTTGGCGTCTAGGTCATTTCGAGGCGCGGTTTGTGCGCCGAGAAATCTCGCTGACGTGGGAACGAGATTTCCACCTGCCCTGGCGGGCGGTGCCAGGGTCGCTTCGCTCGAAATGACAGATGCAGACGCGTGGCGCGGCAAGAATGTGCGCGCCAACTCGCGCTGACGCGCGCTCATATCTCGCAGGAACGCCTGGTACGTCTTGCCGCGCGCGTCGTTCGCGCGTTTCAGAAAAGGTCCGATGACCTGGTCTAGTTCGTGATGCGCCGCGTGCGCGATAATTTGGGCTTCGTCCAAAGGATCGGCGTACAACTTGACGAGCATGTATTCGAGCGCGCGCCCGTTACCCCACACGCCCACGTTCGTCAGCGTCGCCAGCGGCAAAAAGCAGCGCAGCATGTCGCACGCGCGCGCCTTGACCGACTGGCGATAAGCAAACTGCGCGCTCTTCAGCATGTCTTCGTCGCGGATGTCAGTGTAGCGCAGCACGTCGCCGGTTAGCGCATTTTCAAATTCGATATTCGCAATGGGATTTTTTTCGGCGACATGCGCCGTCAGGATGGGCAGGTGGCGCGCGTACGCGTCGAACAGTGTGTCCATGGTCGCGACGTATGCGGAGGCATAGGGCGATTCCATGATACGGCGCGGGCGATAGTAGCGGTACTGCCCATTCACCTTGTCGTCGAACGGGACATAGCGCGAGGACTTTTCGAGGTACGCAATCCCCACGCGTCCGGTCTCGAGCGCGCGCGCGGCGATCTGCGAAATGTCCTGGCACGCGAGGTGCGCGCCGCCCAACTCGCCGACCGAGTCGTCGCCGTAATCAGAGAGCACGCGGCGGTAAAAGTCTTCGGCTTGTTCTTCGCCGGCGCTGACCTGGCTACGGAGATGCTCCGCGGCACGCGAAAAATCCTCGATACCGAGAGCGCGCCGCCCCAGAAATTCATCGAGGAACAGACGACGCACGCCCTTGGCGGAACGGCTGTAACGGGAAAATAGCGCGCCCTTGATGACTTCGGGCAGATTCTTGAGCGCGACGATGGAACGATCGGGATTGGTGAAGAAAGGTTCGACGAACCGCGCTTGCGCCGGGGTGAGGGTCTCGCTGGAAGGGGTCAGTTGCGCCAAAAAGCGAGCGTGAGTCATTGCGTCTCCGGAATCGGCGCGCGGGGGGCAGCCCAGACCTAGCCTTCGATCTGGTCGCCGATCAAATGATTGATCTTCGCCGGCAGTTTGGAGAACGCGACGCCGATTTCGTAGAACGGGGCGCGCGGATTGGTCCAAACGACCTGCGCGTTGACCGGCGCGACGCGGTTCTCGTCGAGCAGCAATTGGAGTGCGAGGTGTTGACCGACGACAAAGGGATCCGGCGATTCGAGGCACGCGCCGCCGGTACTCAGACTCGCCGCGCGGGCAAAGCCGCTTTGCGCGGGCGCATCTCGTTCCAAACATTGAAACGCGACCAGCAACTTGACCGCGCGGCGCACGGCTTGCCGCCGCTCGACCGGCGCAGCCGGACGCGCCGCGCGCCAGGTCGCCGCGCCAACTGGAGCGATCATGCTTCGCCTCGCTCTATGTCACGCGGCGGCGCGCTCGATTTCATCCGCCAAAATCGCGCGGTCCTGGGTGGAGAGCGTCGTAAAGCGCACGCCGACATGATACAGCGCGGGCTTGGCGGGCTTTGAGAAAACGACTTGCGCGCGCACGTCTGCCGCGTAACGACTGGGGGTAATCAGGTGGAACGCGACGGACGAGCCAGGCACCAAGGGCTCGGGCGCTTCCACGCACGCGCCCCCCAAACTGAGATTGAGGGTTTGAAAAGTAGGCGGATTGGAACTCGGCGGGAGGTAAAAGTAACTTACCTTGCACGACACAGGAAAGCGTTTGAAGGCGCGCCGTTCAAAGTCATTCATGGAACAGATCCTCCTTTCCAACCCCCCGGAGGTATTATAGACCAAAGACGGGTACGCGTCAACATTCGATCTTCGCCCTGCCCAAGCCCATCGCCGCGCGCGCGTCGTCCACAGTTTGCTGCGAGATTGGGCGTACCTTTGCCGCGCCCGCCGCGAGGATTTCGTCCACAAGTTGCGGTCGCGCGGCGTAGTAGGCGCGGCGCGCGCGCACCGGCTCGAGGAACGCGTTGAGCGCTTG
>DHFK01000131.1 GCA_002400365.1 Anaerolineales bacterium UBA4826
ACTGAACACTGCAACCACGACGCCCAACGCGACGGGCGCAATGAGCGCCAGATACCCCGCGTACGGATTCGGCTGCTCGAACGTGCCGTAGGCGCGCACAAAGTTGCCGAATAGCACAAAACCCTTGGGGCCCGCGCGAAAGAGAAACTGGTAGATGCCGATGCCGGCTTGCGACAATCCCGCGAGGAACACCACTGCCAACGCGCGCTGGACTTGCGCTGGGTTGAGATTGTTCGCGACGTAGACGTACAGCGCAAACATCTCCAGCCACTTGGCCCATTCCTTGATCGCGAATTCCAGCGATAGCGCGCTCGTCGTCGAGAGCAATGCCGCGCCGAGAAAGAGCGCGAACGGCAGCGCCAGCGGCGGCCATCGAATCGCGATGGCGCGCCCCTGCGCGATCAGCCGCGCGAGCCAGAGCGCGATCACCAGCGCGACGAGCAGATCTACCGCCGTGAGATTCCCAAAGCCAGTGGGCAGCGGAAACCACGAGCCGTACGGCACCGCCAGGATCAACGCGTACAGCGCGAGTTCGTGCCAGCGCAGCAGCGCGAGCGCCGCCAACGCGCCGCCGATCACGATGACGGCGCTCGTCATCGGCAAAAGAATTAGTGCGCCGGCGACGAGCGCGAACGTCGTAACGAATCCAAGCCAAGTCAGCTCACGTTGAGCGAGTAGAGAGCGCATTGAAGTTCAATAGTGCGTTAGCGCAATATTTGCTCTTTATGCAACCAGTCCCAATGGGTAACTATCGAACGATTGCACTAACGCGCTATCGCACTATCTTACCTTTGAAATACGCGATCGTCTTTTCCAGTCCCTCGTCCAGACTCACTTTCGGTTCCCAATCGAGGATGCGCTTGGCTTTCGAAATGTCGGGGCAGCGGCGATTCGGATCGTCCACGCCGCGCGGACGGAAGACGATGCCGGCTTGATTCCCCGTGAGCGCGTTGATTTTTTCCGCGAAGGTGAGAATGGTCGTCTCGTTGGGATTGCCGAGATTGACGGGTGTTGTTTCGCGCGAAGCAAGCAGACGCGCGATCCCTTCGACGAGATCGCTCACGTAGCAGAACGAGCGCGTCTGCGAACCGTCGCCGTGAACCGTGAGCGGCTCGCCGCGCAATGCCTGCGCGATGAAATTCGGCACGACGCGACCGTCGTCGAGCGCATTGCGGGGACCGTACGTATTGAATATCCGAACGATCCGCACGTCCACGTTGTGCGCGCGATGGTACGCCAACGTCATCGCCTCCGCAAAACGCTTCGCCTCGTCGTACACGCCGCGCGGACCGATGGGGTTGACGTTGCCCCAATAGTCCTCGCGCTGCGGATGCACGAGCGGATCGCCGTACACCTCGGACGTGGACGCTAATAAAAAGCGCGCACCCTTTGCCCTCGCCAGTCCGCACGCCTTGTGTGTTCCCAGCGCGCCGACCTTGAGCGTCTGAATCGGGTACGCCATGTACGAGACCGGGCTCGCGGGCGACGCAAAATGCAGCACCGCGTCAATATAGCCGTCTACGCGGATATAGTCGGTCACATCCTGTCGAATGAAATGAAAGCGCGGATGGTCTTTCAGGTGGGCGATGTTGTCGGGGCTGCCCGTGATGAAATTGTCGAGGGCGACCACTTCTTCGCCGCGCGCGAGAAAATAATCGCACAGGTGCGAGCCGATCAAGCCCGCGCCGCCGGTAATCAAGATTCGCATCGGTGTTTATGCCTCCACAAGCCAGCGATTTTGGCGCAGTATAAATGAGAAATGAGGAAATGACAAATTGCGAATTGCGAATTAGGAATTGCGGGCGACTGCATTGCCTAATTGCATCATCGCTCCGAACGTGAGCATAAAGACAAACGCGAGGTCCACATTGAAATACGCCGAGTCAATCAAGCCGTGCGCGAGCGCCGCCGTCATACTTGCGATCAAGCCGGCTGCCAGAGTTCTCTCATTTCCCTCGAGTTCCCTCAGCCCCTTCCATCCCCTGCGATAAAATTCAAACACCATCCATCCCAGCACGATCACTCCACCGATTCCCAATCTCACCCAAAAATCCAAAACGATGTTGTGCGGATGCGATAGATTCGGCTCGCGCCACGCTTCGGGATTCATGTACTTTGGGTATTCGTACAGGAAATTGTCGAGACCGACGCCCAAGACCGGCTGATCGCGAATCATCGCGACCGCCGACTCCCAGACGCTGACGCGAAAAAAGCCCGTGCCCATGCCGATTTGGAAAAGCGACTGCCCGCGCTCAGTCTGCAAAAACGGAATCACGGCGACCGCGCCGACGATGAGCAGCGCGATGATCGCGAGGCGCGCGCGTCGCCCGCTTGCCAAGCCGATGACCGCAAGCCCCGCGACGATACCCAGCCATGCGCCGCGCGAGTAGGTGAGGTAGAGGCAGAGCGCGATGGGGAGGGCGGCAAGCGCGTAGCGGAGGCGGGGCGAATGAAACTTGGTCTCCGCAAACAACGCCAGCGCAACCACCAGCGGCAGCGCGCGGTCGAGGTACAACGCGAGGTTGTTCGGCGAGCCGTATACTGCCAGCACGCGCCGCACGCCTTCGCCGATAATCACATAGTTGGTGAAGAAGAACTGGTAGAGTCCGATCAGCGACACTGCGAGCGCGGAGAGAATGAATGCGGCGATCAAGCGGCGTAAATCGCGCGGCGGCGATAGATTCGACGCGCGGATCAAGCCGTACAGCAGCGCGGGTTCGATGACGATCACGCGGAACTCGCGACTGGCGACGCCAAAGTTAGATGCGGTTTTGACGGAGAGGAGAGCGAGGAGGACGAAGAGGAGTATTGCCCAATCACTTGAGGCCAAGCGTAAAACGTAAAACGTAAGGCGTGAAACGTAATGCGTGATGCGTGAATTGTCGCGCTCCCCCGCTCCCCTGCTCCCCTGCTCCCCTGCTTTTCGAACAAACCACGCCATCACCGCCACCAACACAAGCACTTCCACCAACGAAAACTGCATTCCGCCAAGCAGATTCTTCGGCAGCAGGTAGAACGGAATCGTGAACACGGCGATCGCCAAGCCCAGGTCGAGCCGGAGCGCGAAGAGGAAAACAACGAGCGCAAGGAGGACGAAATTCAAAATGACATTGGGCGAATAGTAGAACGCGGTGACGCCCACCGCGAGTAGCGCAAATTGCGCGAGTTCGGGCAAGGCGGCAAAGCGCGATTCAATCGCGTGCCAGCCGTCCCCCCATGCGATTTGCCTTGCGGCAACCGCGCCGCGCCACAACGCGAGCAGCGCGACGAGACCGAGCGCGGCGAGCGCGGCATAGAACCGCGTGAAATCGAACGCTGCCGGTTGAACCGGCGCGGCAATTGCGCGCGTGATCGCGGCGTACAGCGGACGCGGCTGAAGGTTCTGGTCAACGAGCGCCAAGCCCCATTGAGGGTCATCGCCTGGCGCGTTCGGTTGAAATGTCTGCACGATCAACGCCGGCATCCAGTCCCACTCGCTCCGCGCGCGCTGAATGGCATCGCCTAGTCTTTGGCTCTGGACCGCTTCGGTGTCGCTGCCCCACGGCGACGGCTTGCCGCTCCAATCTGTCGGCAGCGCGTTCCAGCCAAACTCGACTGCCCACAGCGGCTTGTGCGCGTCGCCGTGCGCGATCATCTCTTCGCGCAAGAGGATCGCGCGCGAAAAGTTGAATACGTCCATCGCCACGCGGCGGTCGTCGGGACCCGACCACATGCCGTACGGTTTCGCGCCCACGCTGTCGAAAAAATCGCGCGCGCCCGCTTCGTACAGCCCGCGCAAGAAAAGCACGTCGGAGAAATCGGGATGCCCACGAATCAACTCGCCGTTGGGCGCGAGGCCCGCGGAAATGATCTTGATTTGGGAATTCGCGGCGCGTGCGGCGCGCGCGCTGGCGCGCAAGAGCGCGGCGTACTCAAACGGGTCGGCATTGCGGCGTCCCCAAAATGGATGGACGTTTGGATTGTCCCAGATTTGAATGTACTGCACGCGACCTTCGTAGCGCTGGACAAACGCGGCGACAAAGCGCGCATAGTCGTCCACCTGCGCTGGCGCCGCATTGACGAGATCGGTTTCGTTGGGGTTGCGCGCCCACGCAGGGGTCGTGTCCAGCACCGCGACGATTTGCAGGTCGCGCGCATGTGTGTATGTGACAATGCGATCCCACTTGTCCCACTGAAACTTGCCTTGGCGCGGCTCGATGTCGTTCCAGGAGAAATGCTGGCGCACCAGGCGAAAACCGCCAGCACGAATCAGCGCGAGCGCGCGGATCAAGTCCGCGTCCGAGTACTGTTCCAGCGCTGCGTTGACGCCCAACAGCGTTTCCGCGCGCGCGCCGCGCAAAGCGGTCACGCCGCGCGTCTGCGTCTGCATGTCGCGCATCTGGACATAGCCGATGGCGAGCGCGACGGCAAGCACGACAACGCAGAATAGAAATACAATGAGGTTGACGACGGTACGCTGCCTCGTCATGTGTGTGACCACGGCGCAAGGTTCTGCCCGCGCATAAAACGAGCGACGTATTCACCTGCCGGATGTCCTACGCGGCGCAACTCGGCGATGACGGCGGCGCGATCGTACTCGACGCGCCGATGTTCTAGCCGATAGCCCGACGCGTCCGCATCCAAGAGCGCATAACTCGCGCGCAAGTCGGGTGGAAACGGGTTGCTGACGCTGCCCGGATTCACCACGCGCACCTTGCCCACGCGCCGATCCATCACGCAGTGGTGATGCCCCACGCACACGAGGTCGGCGTCACAGTTCTCCAGCAGTGATTGCAGTTCGTCATCGCTCGCGTCGGGACTGATGCCGCGTCCATCATCATTGCCCGGCGCGGCGTGAACCGCGAGCAAGCGCGTGCCGTCAGGCAACGCAATCCGTTGTTCGAGCGGCAGAGCCGCCAGCCAGTTCAACCAGCCATTCGTCGCGACGGCGCCCTGGGTCCACGCAAAACTCTTCGCGACTTGCGCAAACTTGAGGAGGGTTGCGTCATTCATCTTCGCCGCATCCAGGGTTGGTGCCGGAGTTTCACCTGTGACCAAATAGCGATCGGTGTTGCCGCGCGCAATCCGCACATTGGGCAGCGCGGCGATCCGCTCGAGCGCGCCGATCGGATCGTGACCGATCGCGGCGAGATCGCCCAGGATCAAGTGCGTATTCACGCCGCCCTGCGCTTGGATATCCGCAAGGACCGCATCGAGCGCGATTGAATTGCCATGAATATCAGACAGTAATGCCAGACGCATAGATTCCCTGTTTCTCCTATGTCATCACGTTTCACGCATCACGGCTCATCTGCTCCATTTGGGCAGAGAGGACGCCCCATTCGCGGTCAACTGCGACCACTTGGCCGATGCGAAATCGTACAGCCACAAATCGCCTTCGCGCACGGCGATCAGTTGCCGCTGGTCCGGCGACCACGCGACCTGAACGACGGTCAAGCCATCGTCATTGCCGGTCGGAAAGATTAGACGCTTGTTCCCGCCGGCGCGGTCCATCGTCCACAACGCATAGCGGCTGCGTTCGCTGTTGCTCGGCGCGAGCGCGACGCCGAACGCAATGCGACTCTCGCCGCGCGCGTCCGGCAGCGACCAGACGGGCGATGCCCACATCCCCGTCTGCTTTGCGAGCGGCGCGCTGACCGAGCCATCGCGCGCGAACGCCCATACCTCGAACGTCGGATCGTCAGTCGCGACCGTGGGATTGCCGAAGGGCGCGTGAACGGTTCCGATCACAAAGCGGCTGTCCGGCGACCACGCGACCTGAGGCGTCCAAACCCAATCGGCTTTGGTCTGAAACGGCGCGAACGTTTTGAGCGGACGACGCGACGCGCGATCCGCGAGCTCGACAAAGCCGATTTCGTTCGCAAACGCATACGCGATGGCGCGACCGTCCGGCGCCCATGCGAAATTTGCGCCCCACCAACCGTACGGCGCCGGCATGCCCGGCTGCCAAATCGCCTGCGCCGGCTGGGTCGCCACGCCGCTTTCGGTTGGCGCAATCGGCATGAGCCAGAGATCGTTGTGCGCCTTCCAGCCCGGCGCGCCCGGCGTCTTTTCGCCGGTCGCATACGCGAGCGCGCGCGCGTCCGGCGACAACTGCGCGAACAATACGTCGCCGATCGGGAGCGGTCGCGGCGTTTCGCCGAGAACGAGCGTGTCCATCAGCCACAGCGTATTCAACGCGTTCGCGCTCGCGTCCGCCGCGCGCGAAAAGAGGAGATAGCGACCATCCGCCGAAAGCGAGAAAACGCGCCCATCGAGATCGCTCGTCGCAGTGAGCGCGCGTTTTTCGCTGCTCGAGTGGCGCATGACCCAAGCGTTGCCGTTGGCGAGGTAGGCGACCGCGCCCGCCGGCAGAGCAATCGGGAGGAGACTGTCGCGCGTTCCCAGCGCGAGGATTTCGTCCGAGGGCTGTTCGACGATTTTGCGCGCGGTCTCGCGCCGGCTGATCTCCTTGCCATCTTCGAGCGCGATCGTGTACGTGATCGCGACCGCGCCGTTCGCGCCGAGGCGGACGACGCGCACCTGCCCCTGGGGGTACGTTTCGTCGCGCACGAGCAGCCGCGCGAAGGGAATCGGCTGGGTTACGGCTTCGGTCTTGATTTCGACGCGCGTGATGGTGATCGTCGCGCTGCGTCCGATTTCGGCGTAGAGGGGCGGATCAACCTTGTCGCTGTCGCCGATGGCGATGCGCTGCTCGCGCAGAACGTCCTGGACGGTCACGGCGGTCGTTTCAAAGACGCGGCGGTTGCCGTCCGCGAGCAGGACGACGCGTTTGGGCGTGGGCGCGCAGGCGGCGAGGAAGAGAAGAACGAACAGGACGTGGATGAACCATGCCCTGAGCCGAATCAAAGTGGACACGCGCGCAAGTTTAACACAGGTTGCGCGAGGGGGCAAACGAAAAGACCGGACCGGTCCGTTTCAATTTGACCAATTCGCGCTTTGCCCTTATAATAGCCCAGCAATTTTCGGTAGGGCAAGTTTGCAAACTTGCCCTACATTTCCGATGGAAAGGTTCTTGCAATATGGAAGAGATTCTTTTGACCGCGCAGCCGCGGACGGTGATTGGCAAACAGGTGAACGCGATGCGCCGCGCGGGCTGGATTCCCGCGGTGCTGTACGGCAGACATCTGGACCAGCCGCTCACGCTGCAAATTGACGAAAAAATCTTAAAGGACGTTGTCGCCAAAGCCGGACGCAATCGCTTGATTCGACTGACGGTTGACAGCGGCGCGCCGCGCCTGGTCTTGACGCGCGAGGTCCAGCGCAACTCGCTCTCGGGCCGCATCGTCCACGTGGACTTGCAAGAAGTCTCGATGACCGAAAAAATCACGACCAACGTGCCCCTCGTCCTGGTCGGCACGTCGCCGGCGGTCACGCGTGGCGAAGGGCTGTTGATTCACGGTATTGACACGGTGCAGATTCGCCTCTTGCCGACCGACCTGATTCCGCACATCGAGGTGGATGTGACCGGCTTGGCAAGTCTGAATCAAAGTCTCTTTGTCAAGGATTTGAAGGTTAGCGCCAAGATCGAAATTCTGACGCCGGACGATGAAATGGTCGCCAAGGTGGTGCCGGTGAAGGAAGAGGTGATCGCAGTGGAAGCGCCGGTCGCAGCCGCCGAGGTCGAAGTCATCAAGAAGGGCAAGATCGAAGAAGAAGGCGTCGAAGGCGAAGCGCCGGCGGCGGGCGCCGAAGCCAAAAAGCCCGAAGCCAAGAAGGAAGAGAAGAAATAGAGGTTGGAAGTTGGCAAGTGGGGCGCAGCGTGCGCTCCACTTTTTTGCGTACTGGGGGAATGTGGTATAATGGATTCACAGAATTAATTGGATTGGCAAGCACGCTGAGTATGATCGCAAAATTGACTGACGCTGTTTTCTGCCGCGCAGTATTCCACCGCATCTATCAGGAGTATCGGTAATTGTTTAGTCCCATTAACACGCTCCTTGGCTTGTTCTCTCGCGACATTGGCATTGACCTCGGCACCGCCAATACGCTCGTGCTGGTGCGCGGCAAGGGCATCGTCATCAACGAGCCCTCCGTCGTCGCCGTCGAAAAGCGCACCAAGCGCGTGCTGGCAATCGGTTCCGAAGCCAAGCAGATGGTCGGCCGCACGCCCTCCGACATCGTGGCAATTCGTCCGCTGCGCGACGGCGTCATCTCCGATTTCGACGTGACGGAAAAGATGCTGGAGTATTTTATCACCAAGGTTCACGATCAAGCGATCCTGCCGCTGCCGCATCGCCCGCGCATCGTCATCGGCATTCCCAGCGGCGTGACCGAAGTCGAAAAGCGCGCGGTGCACGATGCGGCGATGAACGCGGGCGCGCGCGAAGTCTTCCTCGTCGAAGAGCCGATGGCGGCGGCGATCGGCGCGGGCTTGCCAATCACGGAATCGGTGGGCAGCATGATCGTGGACATCGGCGGCGGCACCACGGAGATGGCGGTCTTTTCGCTCGGCGGCATCGTCGTCAGCCGTTCGATCCGCGTCGCGGGCGACGAGATGGACGAAGAAATCATCCGCTATGCGCGCGAAAAGTACAACGTCCTGGTCGGCGAGCGAATGGCGGAAGACATTAAAGTGGCGATCGGTTCCGCGTTCCCGCTGCCCGAGGAAAAGACGTACATGCTGCGCGGGCGCAACCTCATCACCGGCTTGCCGGCTGAAATCGAAGTGTCGTCCGTCGAAATCCGCGAAGCGTTGGCGAACCCGGTCAACCAGATCGTGGATGCGCTCAAGACGACGGTTGACGAGACGCCGCCGGAACTGGTGTCCGATTTGATGCAGTATGGCATCGCGGTCGCGGGCGGCGGCGCGCTGTTGGGCGGCGTCGGAGAACGACTGTCGCAGGAGACCAAGATGCACGTCTACGTCGCCGAAGACCCCTTGACTTGCGTCGTGCGCGGCGCGGGGCAGGTCCTGGCGGAACTCGACACGCTCCATCGCGTCGTCACGCCCACCCGCGGCATCCGACGGTAATCCGAATTGCAAATTGCAGATTTCTGATTTCAGATTGAAAACCTCGATGCGCGATTGCGGGTCTGAAATCTAAAATCCCAAGTCTGAAATCCATGTATTCCTCCCCCCGAAACCGCAACGCGGTCGTTCTCATCCTCGTCGTCCTGGCGCTCCTCCTGCTCATCCTCTTTCAAACCGGGCAACTCCAGCCGCTGATTGATCTGGCGCTGGGCTGGTTTCAGCCGCTGCTGGGCGGCGCGGTCGGCATGAGCGCGCGCGCGCGCGACGTCACCGGCAGTCTTGGCGATGTCGCCGCAATGCGCGCCAGGATCAACGAACTGCAAACCCAACTTGATGAACTGAGCAACAGCCGCGTGCGGATTCGCGAACTGGAGAGCGAGAATACGCTGTTGCGCCAGCAACTCGGTTACAAGCAATCGAATCCCGATTTCGATCTGGTGGGCGCGGCGGTGTTGGAGCGCGCGCCGGACCTGGCGCATGTGATCGGGCAAGACCCGTCGAACCTCGTGCGCTATATCATCGTTGACCAGGGGAGCGCGGAGGGCGTCAAGCCCGGGATGCCGGTCGTCACGCCGCAAGGTTTGGTCGGGCGCGTCACTGCGACCGGCGCGCATTGGGCAAAGGTCTTGCTGATCACCGACCCTTCGAGTTCCGTGAACGCCGTCGTGCAGTCCACCCGCGCCACCGGCATCGTGCAAGGCGAAAGCGGCAACTTGGCAACCAACAATCTCGTCATCAAGTACGTGCCGCAAGGCGAAGCGATCAAAACGGGCGATCTGATCCTGTCGTCGGGCATGGGTGGTAGTTTCCCCAAACGGTTGGTGATTGGGCAGGTGAGCGAGGTCCGCAAGCACGACATCGAACTATTCCAGGAAGCGACGATCAAGCCGGCGGTTGATTTTACGCGGCTCGAGTCCGTCTTGATTCTCAAGAAATTTACGCCATCCGACATCACCCAAGAACCGACGCCGACGCCCACGCCGATTCCCAAGCCGACGCGGACGCCGACGCCGGCGCAGTAATCAACTAACATGACCCTTTGGCTTTTGGTTCCGTTTCTTGCGTTGGCGGCGATCGTTCAGACTGCCTGGCTGCCGTTGCTATCTGTCTTTGGCTACAAAGTTGATCTTGCCCTGGTTCTGGTCGTGTTGTGGGGCTTGGTGGGTCCAATCGGTCAAGCCGCGCAGTGGGGCTTTATCGTCGGAATTTTCCTGGACCTCACCTCCGGCTTGCCCTTTGGGCTGCACACGCTCGCGCTAACAGTCATCGGCTTTTTGGTCGGCTGGAGTCAGACGACTTTTTTCCGCGGCAACATCATCACACCTCCCGCCACGCTGATGGCTGCCACCTTGTCTTACGATGTCCTGATCCTGGCTTTTCTCTCGCTTTTCGGCTGGCGGATCGTTTGGCAAGATTACTTGCTGCGCGTGACTCTGCCCACGGCGATTCTCAACGCCGTGGTTGCGCCGCTTGCGTATTTCCCCTTGCAGTGGCTTCAGCGCAGACTGTATCCGCGGATGGAGTTGTAGGACGAATCGGGCACGCTGCGCCCAATTACTTGCCCGGCGCACGATTTGCGCAAATTTGGCGATTATGCTATACTAACGGCTGTTCAACCTCCGCACGACCTCTACTAAAGTGGGCCCCGTCCCACTTTTTTGTTTAGGCAAGCGGGACAGCGGAATGGGATTGCCTCACACCGCTGGGGAGGCTTTTGAGGTTATCGCAAGATGAAGAACGATTTCCTGGTCGCCATCACCCAATTGTGCAACGAACGCAGTTTGCCCAAAGAAGTGGTCATCACCGCGGTCGAGCAAGCGCTCGTCTCCGCCTATCGGCGCAACTTTGGCGGCGGGCAAAATATCTCCGCCTCCATTGACGCGACGACGGGCAAGGCGAGAATTTTCGCGCTCAAGACGATCGTGGACCAAGTGCGCGATCCGCGGATGGAGATCACCCTGCCCGACGCGCGCGCCGTGGATCCGATGGCGCAGGTCGGCGGGACGATCAATATCGAAACGACGCCCGACGACTTTGGGCGCATCGCCGCGCAAACCGCCAAGCAGGTGATTCTCCAGCGCATTCGCGAAGCCGAACGCGACGCGCTGTACACGACCTTCTCCGATCGCGAGGGCGAAATCGTCCTGGGCACCGTGAACAACGTGGACGCGCAGAACATTACCGTGAACCTCGGCAAGATCGAGGCGATCCTGCCGCGCAGCGAACAGATTCCCAGCGAACGCTATCGGCATAACCAAAAAATCCGCGCCTTTATCGCCGAGGTCAACAAGACCTCGCGCGGACCGCAGGTCGTTTTGTCGCGCACGCATCGCAATATGCTGCGCCGCCTGTTCGAACTCGAAGTGCCGGAGATTTTCAACGGCTTGGTCGAGATCAAAGCCATCGCGCGCGAACCCGGCTCGCGCTCCAAGATCGCAGTCAGCGCCGTGCAGGACGGCATTGATCCGGTCGGCGCGTGCGTCGGACAGCGCGGCGTGCGCATCCAAGCCATCGTCAATGAACTGAACGGCGAAAAAATTGATGTCGTCGAATGGAGCACCGATACCGCGCGTTTTGTCGCCAACGCGTTGAGTCCAGCCAAAGTTCTGATGGTCCATTTGGCTGAAGACGATAACGGCGACAAGGTCGCGAACGTCGTCGTGGACGACAAACAATTGTCGCTGGCGATCGGCAAGGAAGGCCAGAACGCGCGCCTCGCCGCGAAACTGACGGGCTGGCGCATTGACATCAAGAACGAAACCCAGGTCGCCGAACAAGCCCAACGTCAAGCCGACGAAGCCGCCGCGCGCCTCGCCGCCAAAGCGCCCGCAGAAATCGCGGCGGAACTGCCGGCAGTCATCGAGACTGAGCCGCCGGCGGAGATTGTCGCGGCAGAGCCGCCGGCGGAGCCGCTTGCGCCAGCCGCCGCGCCCGCGCCAGCCGCCGCGCCCGAACCTATCGTCGAAGCGGCGCCCGAAGCGCCCGCCGAGACGCCGGCGGCGGAAGCGGCACCCGTTGCCGCAGAGACAGCCGAAGCGCCCGCGCCCACCGAAACGCCCGGCGAAACCGCCGATCAAACTTTCGAACAGGCGTGGGAAGAATACGAAGCGGAAGAAGGCGACGAACTACTCTCGCCGGAAGAGATGCTCAAGCGCAAGGCGGATCGCCGCAAACGCCAGGTGCTGGTGTTCGACGAGACGCTCGGCAAAGTGGTCGCCAAGCGCCGGCGCAAGGGCAAACGCGCACAAGAGTGGGCGGATGAGATCGAAGAATAGTTCGTTGGTTGAATAGCGCGATGGCGCCCAAGCATATTCCCCAACGTACATGTATCGCGTGCCGCGCGGTGCGCGCGAAACGCGAACTCGTGCGCGTCGTGCGAACTACCGCGCGCCGCGTCGAGGCGGACCCGACAGGCAAAAAAACGGGGCGCGGCGCGTACCTGTGCCGCCAGCGCGAATGTTGGGAAACCGCGCTCGCTCAGCGCGGTCGTCTGGAACTCGCCCTGAAATTGGAAACGCCGATTAGCGTGGATGATTTCGCGCGTTTGCGCGAATTTGCGACGACGCTGCCGTCGCGCGAGAATTTGAGCGCAGCGCCACACAACGAAACACGATGATGGCAATCGCGAACAGTCCCGCGCCCGGCGTGGGACGGGGACCGGTCACGGGTCGTCGGCTGACGACCTGCAAGGCAAAAGGGAGTAAGACGATGAACGCCTAACGCGCGTCCATTTCAACTTGCCCCGCGCTTTGCTTCGCCCGCACGCGATCCCGACTTGCTCCACTGCGTTTCCCCCAAACGATTGCTTCAACCGAATAAGCATCCAATCAAACCTTGCGCAGGTTCGTCAGCCGCCTTTGGATGAGACACGTTTCCCGGCGCAAAGAACCGTTGCTTTCGCAAGCCCTTCTGCATTCCTTCGCTCAGGACAGGCACTTGCAAGGTTGGCTGAGCCACGCTGAGCGAGAGCAGCGGGATTGGAAAGGAGAGTGTATTATGCCTGAAGTCAGCATTACGAAACGCGAAGAGGTGAGAAAAAAGTCGTCTGAAATCAAAAAGCCCGCGTCGGCGCGCCGACCCGCTACGTCCAAGCCCGCGCCGTCTGCGGCGCGCCCGCAGCCGGCGGCGCGGTCGCCACTGACCAAGCCCGCGCGCCCCGCGCACGCCGCGCGGCCAGTTTCAGCCAAGCCCGCTGCAGCCGCGCCCAAGCCCGCGCCGGCGCACAAACCGATCGCGCCCGCGCGTCCGGCAGGAGCGGCGGTTGCGACGCCGACCATTGCCAGACCCACGGCGCGCCCCGGCATGCCGGCGCCCGCGCCCAAACCCGCGCCGCGTCCCGGTGTGACATTGCCGACGCCCCGACCTGCGCCGGTCGCTCCCCCGCCGCCGCCCAAGCCGCCGGTCGAATTGCCGGAGAACCTGACCGTGCGCGATCTCGCGGCGCATCTCAAAGTGGGACCCATTGATATTATCAAGAAACTCATGGCGAACGGAATCATGGCGAACATTAATCAGCCGATTGATTTCGATACCGCCGCGCTCGTCGCCGGCGAACTGGGCTTTGAAGTCGTCGAGCGCAAGCCGGTGGTCGTCGAGCCGGAAGTTTCCGCGCTGACGAGCATTCCCAAGAAACACGAGTACGCCGCCGCGGAAGCCGCCGACCTGGTTCTGCGCGCGCCAGTCGTCACCGTCATGGGGCACGTGGATCACGGCAAGACCTCGATTCTGGACGCAATTCGCCACGCCGACGTCGCCGCCGGCGAAGCGGGCGGCATCACCCAGCACATCGGCGCGTATCAGATCGTTCACCACGGCAAGCGCATCACCTTTCTCGACACGCCGGGTCACGAAGCGTTCACCGAGATGCGCGCGCGCGGCGCGCAAGCCACCGACATCGCGATCATCGTGATCGCGGCGGACGACGGCGTGATGCCGCAAACGCGCGAGGCGATTGACCACGCGCGCGCCGCCAAAGTGCCGATCATCATCGCGCTGAACAAGATGGACAAAGCGAACGCCAACCCCGAACGCGTCAAGCAGCAATTATCGGACATGGGGCTCGCGGTCTACGGCGGCAAGGACGAAGTGACGGTCGTGCCGATGTCGGCGCGCCAGAAAACCGGCGTTGACGATCTGCTGGAAAATATCCTCCTCGTCTCCGAACTCGCGGACCTGCGCGCGAACCCCACCAAACCGGCGTGCGGCATCGTCATCGAATCGAAACTCGACAAGCAGCAGGGACCGATGGCGACGCTCCTCGTCAACGAAGGCACGCTGCGCGTCGGCGACGTCGTGTTGATCGGCAGTGTGTGGGCGAAGATTCGCGCGATGTTCAACGATCACGGCGCAGCCGTCAAGGGCGCGCACCCCGCCGACGCGGTCGCGGTCACCGGGCTGTCCGACGTGCCTCCCGCCGGCGAAAAATTCGCCGTCGTGGAGGACGAACGCGTGGCGCGCAGCAAGGCGGAACAAGCCGCGCTCGCGAAACGCCAAGCCGAACAGAAAGCGACGCGCGCGATCAGTCTCAACGATCTGTTCGCGCAGTTCCAAGCCGGCAACGTCAAGGAACTCAGTCTGATCGTCAAAGCCGACGTGCAAGGCTCGCTGGAGCCGATCGTCTCGTCGCTGGAAAAACTGGGCGACGAAAAAATCAAAGTCAAGATCATTCACCAGGGCATTGGCACGATCACGCGCTCCGACGTGATGCTCGCGGTCGCGTCGCAAGGCATCGTGATCGGCTTTAACACGAACGTCGAAGCGGCGGCGCAATCGCTCGCCGAGAGCGAAGGCATTGATATTCGCCAGTACAATATCATCTACAAACTGATCGAGGATATTGACAAGGCGCTCAAGGGGATGCTCGAGCCGGTGTACGAGGATCGCCTGGTGGGTCGGGCGCAGGTACTCCAAGTCTTTCGCGTGAAAAAAGCCGCGATCGCCGGGTTGCGCGTCACGCAGGGCAAGATCGTCCGCAACGCGACAGCGCGCGTGCTGCGCGGCAGTGTCGAGGTTTTCAAGGGCGCGATCGCTTCGCTCAAGCGCTTCACCGAGGATGCGAAAGAAATCGCCGAAGGGTACGAGTGCGGTCTGGGTCTGGACAAGTTCAGCGATTATCACCAAGGCGACCAGATCGAGTTCTATCAGAAAGTCAAAGTAAGTTAGCATGGCGAGTTATCGCGCCGAGCGGGCAAGCCAGCAGATTCACCAACACGTCACGCTCCTCTTGACGCGGGAAGTGGCTGACCCTCGCTTGGCAAACGTGAATGTGACGCGCGTGGAGATGACCGGCGATCTGCGCCACGCCAAGATCTTTGTCGCGCCGGTGAGCGGCGACGCCGCAGCCACCCGGGAGATGATGGACGGGCTGGCGCACGCGACCGGTTTTTTTCGCCGTCAGATCGCGGCGAACCTGGATTTGAAATTCGCGCCGGAGATCCGTTTCTTGCTGGATCACGCCATCGAAAAGGGCGAGCGGTTCCTCCAGGTCTTGGAGCAAGTGCAAGCCGAGCAGCGCCACCAACGCATAGAGAAAGGAAACGAATAAACGAATGACTGCGTCATTCGAGAAATCCGTTTTCCCAAAGGCGCCCGAAGTGGAGCGGAGGGAGATAGAGAAAGCGGGTTTCTGAATTCGCGAACTATGGGAACATTGCTTTCATTCGAAGAAACGGTTGATCTTTTTCGACGGCACGACAAGATTTTCGTCGCCGCGCATATCATGCCGGACGGGGATTGCATCGGCTCGGCGTTGGGCTTGACGTGGGCGTTACGCAAACTGGGCAAGACGGTCGCGGTCACTTGCAACGACCACGTCTCTCCCACGTTCAAGTACCTGCAAGGATTTGAGGAACTGTCAGCCAAAACGCCGGCGGACGAAGAGTTGCTGGTTTTTATGGACGGCAGTTCCGCCGACCGCTTTGGTCCGGCGTACGATCCTGCCAAGTTCAATGGCCGCCCGGCGCTGGTCGTGGATCACCACGTGACGAACGAGATCTTTGCGCCGCTGAACTATGTTGACAAGCGCGCCGCGTCCACCGCCGAAATCGTCTATCGCTTTGTGCGCGCCTTTGGCATCCTCTTCGACCGCACCATCGCGGTCTGTCTGTTGACCGGCATCATCACCGATACCCTGGGTTTTCGAACTGCTAGCACGACGGTCGAAACGCTCAAAGCCGCGACCGCGCTGATGGAAGCCGGCGGTTCGATTCCCGAGATCATCGAACATTCCTTCAACCAGGTTCCGCTTGCCAGTCTGCGCTTGCGCGGCAAGGTATTTGGCGAGGCGACGCTCGACGGCGTGATTCTGTGGGCGGAAATCTCGCAAAAGACCCTGCGCGAGATTGGCGTGAACGGCAATGGCACCAGCGGCATTATCAATCAACTGTTGAGCGTTGAAACCGCCAAGGTCGCCGCGGTCCTTGTCGAAAAGGAAAACGGCAAGATTGACCTCGGCTTGCGTTCGCGCGTCGGCTACGATGTGTCTGCGGTCGCCGCGCGCTTGGGCGGCGGCGGGCACAAGCAAGCCGCGGGCGCGTTGCTCGACGGTCCGCTGCCAGCGGCGCGGGAACGCGTGCTGGCGGAGATCAAAAAGTCTTTGGCGCAATAGTGCGATAGTTGATCGCCCGCCAGGAACTATCGCACAATTGCACTAACACGCTCTTGCGCCTAACGCACGATCAAACCATGCGATGCGAAACCTGCGGCGCGCCGCACGCGTGCCCACTCCAGACGCAAATTCATCAAGGGTCCTCTCCGCCCCACGGGTTGCACGGCATCTTCAACGTCAACAAGCCCGCCGGCATGTCTTCGCACGATGTGGTCTCTGCCGTGCGGCGCGCCTCCAAAACCGCGCGCGTGGGTCACGCCGGCACGCTGGACCCGCTGGCAACCGGCGTGCTGCTCCTTTGCGTCGGGCAAGCCGTGCGCGTGACCGAATATCTCATGGACCACGACAAGAAATATCGCGCGCGCGTTCGCCTGGGCGTTGCAACGGACACGTACGACGCGACCGGCGCGGTCGTCGCGCAGCGCCAAGTCTCCGTAACGCGCGAGGAAATCGCCGACGCGCTCCAGAGTTTCGTCGGCAAGGTGGCGCAAGCGCCGCCCGCGTACTCCGCGCTCAAGCGCGCGGGGACGCCGCTGTACAAACTCGCGCGGCGCGGGGTCAAAGTTGAAGCCGCGCCGCGCCAAATCGAAATCTATGCGATTGATTTGCGCGCCATGGCCTTGCCCGAGGTCGAGTTTGACGCGCATTGCAGCAAAGGGACGTACATCCGCTCGCTCGCGCACGACCTCGGCGAGAAACTGGGCTGCGGCGCGCATCTCACCGCGCTGACACGCACCGCCAGCGGACCGTTTTCGCTGGACGATGCGCTCCCGCTCGATCAACTGCGCGACGCGTTGGCGAACGGTTACGCAGAACGCTATTTGAATCCGTTAGACGATGCGCTGCTCCAATTCGAAGCGATCGTCGTCGAGCCAGAGTCCGCCAGAGCCATCCGGCAAGGCAGAACGATCGCGTGCGGGCGCGCGTTCACGACGCCGCTCCTGCGCGCGTACTCCGCGGACGGCGAGTGCATGGCGCTGCTGGAGCGCGGCCGGCAGGCGGGGGAATGGAAACCGCACAAAGTATTCGCCTCTTGACACTCTCGATTCTTGATTTGCGATTTTCGATTGAATGAACGTGAAATCGCAAATCGAGAATCGGTACTCGAAAATTCGCCATGGACATCATCCGCGACCTTACCGCCACTCATCTCACCCGCCCCACCGTTCTGACCATCGGCTCATTCGACGGCATTCATCGCGGGCATCAATATCTCATCCGGCAAGTCCTCGCGCGCGCACAAGCCATCGGCGCGGCGAGCGCGCTAGTCACGCTGCACCCGCATCCCAAAGTCGTCTTGCGTTCTACCTCGCCGCTGCAATTCCTCAGCACGCTGGAAGAGCGGCTGGATTTGCTCGCGCCGTTGGGCTTGGACTATGCGGTCGTGTTTCCGTTCAGCATCGAGAACTCGCAAATCCGCGCGCGCGATTTTGCGCAACTCTTGCTCGACCATTTGCGGATGAAAGAAATCCTCTGCGGCAAGGATTTCGCGCTCGGCTACAAGCGCGAGGGCACGGTCGAATTTCTGCGCGCGCTCGGCACGGAAAAAGGATTCACCGTCACCGTCGCCGAGCCGCAAGCGTTCGATGGTCAAATCATTTCGAGCACGCGCATTCGTGAATTGGTCGCGCAAGGCAATCTGCACCAAGCCGCGCGGTTGCTCGGTCGCCCTCCGTCCGTGCGCGGGCGCGTTATCAAGGGCGATCAGCGCGGGCGCGCGCTCGGCTTTCCGACCGCGAACCTGGCGCTCGCCGAGCGGCGGTTGATTCCCGCCGATGGCATCTACGCAGTGCGTGTCAAGATCGGCGCTGCGTGGTTTGGCGGCGCGGCGAACATCGGCGTCCGTCCGACGTTTGATTCAGGGCAGCGGCTGGTCGAAGTGTACATTCTGGATTTCGATGGCGACCTGTACGATCAAGTGATCGAAATCCAATTCATCCAGCGCCTGCGCGAGGAGCGCAAGTTCGACAGCGTCGCCACGCTGATTGAGCAGATGCGGCGCGATGTGGCGGAGGCGCGCGCGGTGCTGGCAAGGGCATAGAGTGCGGGGGTGCGGAGGAGCGGGGGAGATAAGGAGACAAGGTGACAGGGTGACGGGGTGACAAGGTG
>DHFK01000182.1 GCA_002400365.1 Anaerolineales bacterium UBA4826
ACTGCAAAAAGGATTTCATCGCGCGGCGCAACGCGCCAAACTGAGCAAACCCGCAAGCATTCACATGCTACGCCACGCGTTTGCCACCCACCTGATCGAATCGGGAGTCGGTGTTGATCGAGTCCAACAAATGTTGGGGCACAAAGACCTCCAAACCACGATGATCTATGTGCATACCGCAGAAATCAGCGGCAAGACCATCAAGAGCCCGCTAGATTTGTAGACCTCGATTTGCCTCTATCCCTACTGCGTGCTATAATACACGCGGGTTTCTGACGAATCTGAAATCGTAAATCAGAAATCTGCAATCCCACGGGGATGCATGGCTTCGACGGGGAGGGCTGTTTCAGAGTTGCAAGCCGCGGCGCTCGACCGCGTTAAAACGAGCACAAGACAAGTGCGAACACTCGCACCAACCTCGCGGCTCTGCCGGTCGCGGCGTAAGCCACGGCTCGCGTAGCCAACAGGCTCGCAACCTAGCGTTGCGACGTCCACGCGCGTTCTCCCCCAAGGGACGCGCGCTGGGCGAAACCAAGTTGGGGTGCGGCGGTCGCCACGCCGGTAACGATCGTCAAAGATGTAGGGGTGAGTCCATTAGGCTGCCCTGACACGGCTAGCGCGATCAACTCTGTCGGCTAAGTCGGATCGCGTGACCAACAAAAACCGACTACGCTTGTAGTGACTCTGGGGCGAACTTTCCGGACGCGGGTCCGATTCCCGCCATCTCCACCAAGCAAAGCGCTCTCTCAACTCTATGAGAGGGCGTTTTGCTTTTCCACCGCTTTGAATTTATAATAGGCGCACCAAATCACCCTGCAAGGAGCAAGCGAAATGGAACGAGCAACCATCGGCGTCGTCGGCGGCAGCGGCGTCTATCAAATGGAAGGGCTGAAGGAGGTCAAGGAACTCAAAATCAAGACGCCCTTTGGCGATCCAAGCGACGTCGTCGTTCTCGGTGTCTTGGGTAACCAGCGCGTCGCCTTTCTGCCCCGCCACGGACGCGGGCATCGCATCTTGCCCTCCGAAGTGCCGGCGCGCGCGAATATCTACGCGCTCAAATCGCTCGGCGTCGAACGCATTATCTCGATGAGCGCGTGCGGCAGTCTGCGCGAGGATTTCGCGCCGCTCGACATCGTCGTTCCCGATCAGTTGTACGATCGCACCAAGGTGCGCGCGACGACTTTCTTCGGCGATGGCTTGGTCGTCCATATTTCGTTCGCCGATCCGTTCTGCCCGGAGTTGAGTCAGGCGCTATACACTGCGGCGCAGAAAGCCGGCGCGCGCGTACACCGAGGCGGATCGCTGGTCGTCATTGACGGTCCCCAGTTCTCGACCAAAGCCGAATCGGAAACGTATCGCGCGATGAAGATGGATATCATCGGCATGACCGCGCTCCCGGAAGCGAAACTCGCGCGCGAAGCCGAGATTTGTTATGCCACGGTTGCGATGGTAACGGACTATGATGTGTGGCACCCTGAGCACGATACAGTCTCCGCCGAGATGATCGTCCAGAATTTGCTAAAGAACGCGGAAATGGGCAAACGCATCGTTCGCTATGCCGTGGATGAGATTCCAGACGCGCGCGCGCACTGCCCCTGCCCCAACGCGTTGCGCGACGCGATCATCACCGCGCGCGATCGCATCCCGGCGAAATCGCGCAAGAACTTGGCGTTGATGCTCGACAAGTATCTGCCGCCGGAAAAACCGGCGCGCCCCACGAAAAAATCGAAAAAGTAGAATTCGCATAGCGTTTTCTCTTTTTCAAAAATTCGCGCTTGATTTTGGGTAGCGTCTTGCCTATACGAACCGAAATGCGCCGAACCTTCGAGGGTCCGGCGCATTTTCTATTCGAACTCAATCCTACGGTCCTAAAACCATTGCCGCAGGATAACGGCGATGAGAGCGGACAAGACCGCTGAGACCGGAATCGTCGTGATCCACGCCATCACAATTTGACTCGCTACTTCCCACCGGACTTTGGACACGCGCTCTGCCGAACCAACCCCCATCACCGCCGAACTGACGACCTGGGTCGTACTCACTGGGCCACCCAGCAGCGCCGCGCCCAAGATCACGCTCGCGGACGCGAGTTGCGTGGTAAAGCCGTGCACGGGCCTGATCTTGAAAAACTTGCCGCCGATCGTTCGAATCAAGCGCCATCCGCCGGTCCAGGTGCCTAGCGCGATCGCGCTCGCGCTGATCGCAATAACCCACAAAGGCACTTCGAACCTGGGCAGCACTTGCGCGCTCACCAAGCCCAGCGTGATAATCCCCATCGTCTTTTGCGCGTCGTTGGTCCCGTGCGAGAGCGCAAGCGCGATCGCCGTGACTAACTGGCTGCGTTTGAACCAGGTATTGATGCTGGGCGGCGCGGGCCGCGCGAGAAATAGGACGAGTTTCATCACGAAATAGCCCGCCGCCAAACCGATGAGCGGTGAAATCGCCAACGCCAGGACAACTTTTTCAAGCCCGGCTAGTCTGATGACGCCAAAACCGCTCTCCGAAACCGCTGCCCCCAGCAAGCCGCCCACCAATGCGTGCGACGAACTCGAAGGAATCCCCAGCCACCAGGTGATCAAGTTCCAGATGACTGCCGCCAGCAGCGCCGACATGGCGACGGACAATTTGACTTCGGCATTCACTAGAACTTCGTGGCCCAACGTAGTCGCCACCGCGACGCCAAACAGAAAGGGACCGACAAACTCCGCGACCGCAGTGATCGCCAACGCCGTCCTGCCGGTCAGCGCGCGCGAGGCGATCAGCGTTGCGACGATGTTCGAACTATCGTGAAAGCCATTCAAAAAATCAAAGATCAGCGCGAGCGCAATAAACACAAGCACATTCAAAGGCATGTCTGGCATGAATCCGCTCCATCCGCAGAAAATAAAGGCGCGCAGATTACGCGCGCAAAACCTCGCGCCGCACGGTCACCTCCTCCAGCCGATCCAACAACACCTCGACGCCGATGCCTGGCTTGGTCGGCACTGCCATCATTCCTTGAGCGTCAACCGTAAATTCCGGCTCGACGATGTCCTGAGCAAAGTAGCGTTTGCTCGCCGAGATGTCGCCCGGCAGGGCAAAGTTAGGCAGCGACGCGAGCGCAACATTCCCGGCGCGACCGATCCCCGACTCCAGCATCCCGCCGTGCCACACCGGCGTATCGCGCGACGCGCACCAATCGTGAATCTTGATCGCTTCGGTGTACCCGCCCACGCGCCCTGGCTTGATGTTGATGATCCGGCACGCGCCCAACTCGATTGCCGCGCGCGCGTCCGCCGCGCTGTGAATGCTTTCGTCGAGGCAGATCGGCGTTCTCAATTGCGGCTGCAGTTTAGAGTGATCGTAGATGTCGTCGTACCCCAACGGCTGCTCGATCAACAAGAGGTCGAACCCGTCCAGCGCACGGAGCGTGTCCGCATCGTCCAACGTATACGCCGAGTTCGCATCCACCTGCAACAGAATGTCGGGGAATGTGTTACGAACCGCCGACGTAAACGCGATATCGCGCCCCGGCGCGATCTTGATCTTGATGCGCCGGTATCCCTCTCTTAGGTAACTCTCGATGCGCTGGACTAGCGCGTCGGGCGACGGCTGGATGCCAATGCTCACGCCGACCGCGATACGCTCGCGCGTGCCGCCCAACATCTTCGCCAACGAGATGCCGCGCGCTTTGGCGAACAAATCCCAGAGCGCTGACTCTAGCCCGGCTTTCGCCATATTGTGTCCGCGCACGCGCGCGCCGCGTTCAAGCGCGTCGTCAACGTTCGCGATTTCTTGACCCAGCACGCTCGGAATCAAAAAATCGCGCAGGATGTGCCACGCGGTCTGGGTCGTCTCGTACGAGTAAAATGGCGCAGCGCCGGCAGGGCTTTCCCCCCACCCTATCAGCCCCTCCGCGTCCACGCGCACGATCACATGCTGTTCGTCCATTTCGACGCCGAACGATGTCTCAAATGGCGCGACGAGGTGCATCTTGATATGACGTAGTTCGATTCTCTCTATTCGCAATTCAATCTCCGGAAATTTTCGATTGCCGATTTTTGATTTTCGATTGACTCGACCACAGCAATCGGCAATCGAAAATCAGAAATCGAAAATTGCTACGCCCCGAACTTGGTCAGCCGCTGCGCGTTCGCGAGCGCGATCGGCATCAGGTCTTTTGCGGGCAGACATCCCAGACTGCCGCGCGCGCACGCGCGTTCGCCGTACTCGGCGATGCCGTCGGCGCGGACGTACTGGGAATACACTAGCACCGGCACCGGATGCCAGGAATGTGACTTGAGCAACGCGGGCGTCGAATGATCGCCGCCGACGATGACCACGTCGGGCTTGAGCGTCATCAGGCGCGGCAACTGCGCGTCGAGTTCTTCGATGACGTGCGCCTTGCGCGCGAAATCGCCATCCTCGCCGGCTGAATCGGTCTTTTTGACGTGGAGGTAGAAGAAATCGAAATCGCTCCAACCCTGTTCCAGCGCGGTGAACTCATCCGCAATCGTTTCGCCCACCACGTTTACGATTTGCATTCCCAAGAGCCGCGCTAGCCCGCGGTACATCGGATACACCGCGATCGCCGCCGCGCGCAAGCCAAACGCTTGTGCGTACGATGGGATCGCCGGGCGCTTGGCAAAGCCGCGCAGCATGATCATATTCGCGGGTTGCCGGTCCGCCAAGAGTTTGCGCGCCTGTTCGACGAACTGATTGACGAGCCGCGCCGACCTCTCAGAGTCGGGATTGAGCGCGCGCACCGGCAGCGGGGGAACGCCAATGCGCTGCGGATCGGTCTCGCTCAACGCATCGCCCAGTCCATCCTCGCGTAACACCAGCACGAAACGATAATCCTTGACTGTCTCGACGAAAACCTGCACGCCATCGAGTTTGATCGTCCGCAGCAAATTCACCAACTCGACGTTCAGTTCGGTCGCGATGCGTCCCGCGCGGCGATCAGTCAGGTTTCCGTTCGCGTCTACCGAGCAGAAATTGCCGCGCGCCGCCACGTCGTCAGGTCCAAGATCAAAATCAATTCCGAGCGCTTCCAACACGCCGCGCCCGATCTCGTACCGCAGCGGATCGTACCCAAAGATACCGAGATGGCCGGGACCGCTGCCGGGCGTGATTCCCGGCGCAACCGGATCCGCAAGCCCCAACGCCGATTGCGCGGCGAGCGCGTCGAGATTCGGCTTTTGCGCCGATTCGAGTTCGGTCTTGCCGCCGGCTTCAATCGGCAATCCGCCGAGCCCATCCATCACGATCAAGACGATTTTTGTTTGCGCTGGCACGACCAAATCTTTGAGAAATCTGAAATCCATTCACGACCTCCGTGGTCGGCAATCAGTGTTCAGCATCTTAGCATTGGCGCTGAGAGATGTCAAGAAGATTTCTCTCTCGCGCGCGCGAATACCATCGTCCAAGCGCGCTCCGCTTCTTGCACGCGCAAAAGCCATAGCAGCCCGACGTACACCGCGCCGGCTGCAATCGTCGGCGCGATCACCTTGAGCAGCGTCGAGCCGACCAGCGGTTCGATCACGAACGCCACCACGCCCATCGCCATCGAAGCAACCAGGACCTTTGCCGTCATCGCAATCACGCCCCGCTCTCCCAAGCCGCCGAGCCGCGTCTGCGTCAGCCAAAGCATAATCAGCGCGTGCCCAGCCAGCATCGCCGAGTTGGCAATCACCAGTCCGATCATGCCGAGGGGTTGGATGAGCGCGAGCGCGACGACGAGGTAGATCGCGACGCC
>DHFK01000123.1 GCA_002400365.1 Anaerolineales bacterium UBA4826
GCAAGCACATTCACCAGATCTTGCATCAACAATTCCGTCCCCCAATAATTGACATCATCAGATGCTTCTTGAATCAATACGCTGCAGGTCGTATGCTGGGAGAAAACGAGCAAGATCCCGTTCTTGATATTCGATTTCTCAAGGGCGGCTTCCACCTCGGCCGTCACATCATGGAAGGTTGGCCTTCTATCCGATTGGATTTTAAAGCACTCGTGATAAACTGCCATCGCTTGACCTCCAGACTCAATGAGTTTTGTCCCACGCCGCCCGTACCGAACTGATCATTTCTTCGAGCATAGCAAAAGGATCCTTCGCCAGGACTATTCCGCTCGTTGAACCCGTGCCTTGCGCGCCTCCAGCAATAACATCGTAAACATCCTGCCCACAACTAATGCCGGCTCCGTGAAGTACTAGGATTTTGGGGTTGATGTTCCAAACGATTTGGTTGATCTTCACGATTGCCCGTCGGTCATCATCTCCGCGCTTGCCCATCCCGATTAATTCGGGGGATTCGGCAATGATGATATTGGGTTCCAACATTGCGATTGCAGCCGCGTCCTCAAGGTTGTCAGCGCACACCATGGTTGCAAGTTCCACTTCGTCGGCACGTTTCATTGTCCGCTGCAAGGCGTCCATGGATAATCTCTTTTCAAAGTGATTCAGCAAGACACCCGCGGCTCCTGCCGCCTTGACCGCTTCAGGCAGGACAGACCCCACACCTCTGCCNNCGCGTCTGCATGCTTGGCAAGGGCAAGCAGCTCATCACCATATAAATATGCCTTTGGACCGAATTCAAAGAAGGGCGGTGTTATGGCTAGTCCCCGGTACATCTAGTCATCCTTAGAAGCTCTCACACAACTACTGCGTTGATTCCCAACAGCATCGCAACTTTTTCCAATTGCGCCGCGACGTGCCCGTACGCCAACCCCATGTGATGCGGACCACCCGCCATCAACCATGCATCGCACCACGCTTGAATATCGCCGCTCTTGGGTTTGAACAACATTTGCGGCGCAGCGACCGGGCGCGGTTTGATTTCGAGCGATTCGCCTTCTGCGATCACGAATCGCCATTTGTCTTCGATGCAAATCAACGAGAGCAAGGTGACCGCGCCGGGCTTGTATGCAAATTCGAAACCTGCGCCACGGCCATGCAGGCCTTCGTAGTAAATGCTCGACTTGATCGTGACATGGCTTGGCGATGCTGCCATCGCGGGGTTGCCGTGTCCATCGTGTGAGAGAATCACCGCGTTGCGATCAAAGTCAATCACGTACGGCTCGATGAACGTTGCCGCGCCGGTGAGTTGTTGCAATGCGATCATCGCCGTCGCATGAACAATGTCGCCCTCCGTCGTCGTCGGAATTCCCAGTTCGCACAAGCGTCCCGTGCCATACGACGCGATGATGCCGACGCGCGGCATATTCAGCCAGATGTAATCAAACGACGCAAGCGCGTCCATGTTCTTTTCGCGCGCGACCTGCTCCAACGCGAGCGCGAGTCGGCACGATCGTTCAAACGATGGCGCGTCAATTTCGATCTTGTAGCGCGCCGATTCGCGCTCGACCAACGCCTGCACCTGCGCGTCCGGAATCTTTTCCATTGCCGATGCAACCGTCTCCGGTTCGATGGGCCAACAGACGGGACCGATGTGTCGCCGCAGCGAAAGTTGATCCACCATCATGTCCGTCGCGCCTTCGAATGTGCCGCCAATCGTGCCGATGCGCGCAGTTTTCAATCGGCGCACGACGCCCGCCGCCGCGATCCAGTCCGCGAGTTTCTGCACGCCCGCGCGATCTTCGATGTGACTCGTCACGGTCCAGAATTTTCTGCCGACGCGCGTCAGCGCGCTTGTCATTTCTGGCACGCCCGCGAAACCAGAGTTGACCATGATGAGATCGAAATCGGCGTTCTCCGGCAGGAAACGGATTTGCTGCGTGTTCCACACGACGACCGGCGCGGTCGTATCGAGAAACGCGCGCGTCGGAACGATGCCCTTGGTGTACGCCGGTTGCGCGGCGATAATCAAATCCACGCCTGCCGCGTTAAACATTTGCGCGGCTTGCGCGGCTTGGTCTTCTGCTTCGACGAGTTTCGGTACGACAACATCGGCATACTGTCCAACGACTCCCGCGATGCGATCCACGAACTTTTGCGCTTCAGGGCGCATGTGCGCGGTCTTGTTGTAATCGTCTTCGAGCAGTGCCGTTACCAGCACGCCGACTTTGGGTTTGATGGTCATAGTCTCCTCCGCNNAACTCCACGCAGGTTCGTCGCGCAATTCTTCGACCTCGCGCAAAACGACGCCGTCCGCGAGTACGCGCGTTGGTTTGAAGGTCAATCGCAGAACTTCGCGCGCGTTCGAGTCGAACGTGCGATAGCGAATGTGCAGTGGCGCGTACTCGATCATTTGCACGACTGACGACGCGCGCAACAAGTGATCGCTGTCGCGCGGCGCGGTTTCCGGCATTGCCGCCATCCCATCAATCAAGTGCGGCACGAAATCGAAATAGCCGTCGGTGAACCAGCACTGGTTGTAATAGTCCGGGCGATCAATGCCGACGGTCACCGTGCCATCATCGCTTGCCATGTATGTCGCCCAGTTGAACGAGCGAATCGCTCGTTCGCGATAACTCGCGTCGCCGGATACTTCCGCCCACAACGCGCACAGCGACGCGTAGCGCGCGGTGTGACTGCCCATCACGTGCCAGCAAAACTTTTGCTCGTGAATCGGTACCGCCGCGTAGAATGGCGCCGCGCCCAGATTCTCGCACACCCATTCGATCAAGCGCGGCACCTCATCTGTCATTGCGAGCGAAGCGAAGCAATCCCCAACTCGCGACTTGGAGACACCTGCACTTGCGTGCGGTGCAAGTGTTGCTTCGTCGCGCTCCTTCGACTCCGCAGCGGAAAACGCTGCTCCGCTCAGGACGCTCGCAATGACAGCCGCCTGCAAAATGTAGCGCGCGGTTTCGAGCGGCGAGAGTTGATCGCGATTCATATTCGCCGGGTCGAGTCGGATGTCCTCGAAATAGCCCTTCCACATGCCGTTCTGCATTGGATACTGCAGAATCCATTCCCATGCTGCACCGCGCGCCGCGACGTATTTCGAATCGCCCAGTCGAATCAATTCGTCGAACAGGCGCACCGCTTGAATGATGTTGGCGGTGTACTCTTCGATCACGCGTCCATCGCGCGCGTCCACTCGGAACGCCCACGGCGAATGTTCCGCATTACCCTCGCGCATCCTGGCGACGAGCACGTCCGCGCAGCGCCGCGCTGCATCGAGATAGCGCGTCTCCTCAGTCAGTTCGTAGAAATCCACGTACGCGCACGCGGCTTGCGCGATTTTGTCCGGCTCGGTCGCGTACTCGCCATCCGCGCGTGCGCCGCAGTAAATGCCGGTGCCCGGCTGCGCCGATGCGTACGGCACGCCGCCCCACGCAAAATGCTCCGGCGTGTGATACGTGATCAAGCGGTCGAGCATCGCGCGCACGATGTCAACGAACGCGCGGTCGCCGGAGTACGGATAGTATTTCAACAGCGTCGTCGTCGCCCACGCGAATTTACCGGCCGGATTGTCGGGCCAAATTGTCGGGCGCAGCGGGTCCGTCCAGAAACACGAGTACTGCAAATACCACGGCAAATCGTTGCGCGGATCGCGCGGACAGTGCTTGATGAAATTCATCGCCAGCCAGACGACGCGATCATAACCCGTCCAGGGTTCGAGCCGCTCGTGCTCGTCAAGAACGATTTCGTGGTTGTTAATGAAAATCATCGCGCAAACAACCGGTCGTACACCGCGCAGTACCGCGCGAACGCGTCGGTGTACGCGGCGTATGTGTTTGCATTCGGCTCGATGCGACCGCGCAACCGCACCATCGCCGCGCACGCACCACCCAGGTTTTTGTGCGCGGCGGAGGCGACTGCCGCGAGGATCGCGTCGCCGAGCACTGCGGTGTCTTCCTGTTCCAGTGTGATGACCGGTGCGCCGATGACGTCGGCTTTGATTTGCAACCACAGCGGACTCTTCGCACCGCCGCCGGTCGAACGCACCTCGCGCACCGCGACACCAAGCGATTGCATCAGATCGAGATTGCGCTTGAGCATGAACGCGATGGATTCCAGAATTGCGCGCGCGAAATGTGCCTTGGTGTGCCGCAGCGTGAATCCGAAAAACACGCCGCGCGCGCCCGCGTTGTATTCGGGACTGAACGCGCCCGCGAGATGCGGTAGCATCGTCAGCCCTTCACAGCCCGGTTCAATCGTCGCCGCAAGTTCCGCCAGCAAATCGTATCCGTCGCGATTGTGTTCGCGCGCGACGCGCATTTCTTCCTGCCCGAACTGATCGCGAAACCAACGCAGCGCCATTCCGCCAGTATTGCACACCGGGACGAACAGAAACGCGCCGCGCGCGGCGTGGACGTAGACCGGCAATCTGCCCGTCGGATCGAGATCGGATTTTGGCACGGTCGCCTGAATCGCGAGCGCGGCACCCGTGCTTTCGGAAATCATGCCCGGCGCGATGTTCCCCGCGCCGATCGCGCCTGATGCCTGATCCATGCCACACGCGACGACACGGACATTCGGCGCCAAGCCCAATTCGCTTGCCGCGTCGCATGTCAACGTACCGACCACATCGCCGGGCGACACCGGATCAGATAATCGCTCACGCGCGATGCCGATAAACGCGAGCATCTCATCCCACCACGCGCCGCGCCGAATGTCCCACAGCATCGAGGTGCACGCAACCGCGCCATCGGTCGCAAATCGGCCGGTTAGACGATGGAGGAGAAAATCTTCGACGAGAATGAACTTGTGCGCGTGTCGAAAAATCTCCGGCTCGTTTTGCTTTAGCCACAAAATCTTGCACGCTGTCCATGTTGGCACGATTTCCGGATCGCCGCTGATTTCGTACACGCGTTTCAGATCGAAGTGTTCTGCGATCTGCCGTGCCTGATNNGGCGTCACGAGCGCGTACTCTTCGTTCACAATCGCGCGCGCGCTGCCGCACTCGTCGAACAATCCGGCTTTGAGTGAAGTGGTGCCGGCATCTATTCCGAGAAAAAACATAATTCACCCATGATGCGTGTTGCGTGAAACGGAACACGCATCATTCAATCCCGAATTTCTTCGCCACGTCTTCCGGATCTCGCCCTGCCTTCACCACTTCTTTCAGCGCGTCAAGAAATCGTTTTGGCTCGCGTGCCTGGACGACATTGCGCCCAAAGACAACGCCGCGCGCGCCGGCGCGCACTTCATTCGCGGCGAGACGGAGCGCGTCGATCTCGCGCGGCATTTTGCGCGCACCCAAACCAAAGACCGGCACGGGTGTCGCCGCGACGATCTTGTCGAAATCCTTGCCGGTGTAAAACGTCTTGATCATATCCGCGCCGAGTTCCGCCGCGATGCGACAGCCGACTGCAACCTGCTCCTGCAATTTCTCCGGCGCAAGGTCTTCTGCGCCTGCCGGATAAAATTCGCCGACGAGCGGAATGCCCGCCGCGCGTTTTTCGGCAATGTGCGCGGCGAGCACGGCGATATTGTCCGCGTCCATCCGCTCATCACCCGTGCGCAGCGAAAAACCAGCGAGCGCAATGTCCGCGCCGAGCGCGAGCGCGTCGCGCGCGGAAATCATCGGGATGCTGTGCGCGGTGCCGTAATGCCACTGTGTCGCGTACTGCGTGCCCCAATTCAAGCGGACGATGAGCGACGGCGCACCGCGTTTCGCAAACACGTCGGCGCAGTGCGCGGGCATCCCCGGCGACATCAGGATCGCGTCCGCATCCGCGACCGATTGCACGACGCGCGGCAAATCAATCAACCCCGGCAGCGGTCCGTTGTACAAACCATGATCGACTGCCACAATCACGACATTGCCAGAAGAGAATAAGCGCTTGAGTCGAATTTGTTCGCCAGTCATCAACCCCCCCCAGTCAACAGTAGACAGTCGCCAGTCAACAGTAGTTTTTACTGGCGACTGTTGACTGTTGGCTGTCTACTTCTCTGCCATTACCTGACACGCATCCGGCGGGAACGATAGCCACACGTGTTGTGTATGTGTGAACGCTGCGCGACTAGACGCCGCCATATCGGCGACGACGCGCGTCCCGCCGATATCCACGCCCAGACGCGTGATCGGACCCAGGAATGTGATTGTTTGGATGGTGCCTTCCAAAACGTTATGCGCGTCCGTCGGCGCGGCAGCGTGAATCGCGATGCTTTCCGGACGCACTAGTACGACAACCTTGCTCGATTCCTTCAAGCCAGATGGGACAGGCGCGCGCAACATGGTCTCGCCGAAACGAACCTGGGTGCGATCCACGACGACGCCGTTCAATTGATTCGCCGTGCCGATAAACGCGGCGACGAAACGCGTCTTGGGCTGACGATAAATCTCTTCCGGCGTACCGGCTTGCTCGATCAAGCCCTGGTTCATCACGACGACGCGATCTGAAATCGAAAGCGCTTCTTCTTGATCGTGCGTTACGTACACCGTCGTGATGCCAAGTTCGAGTTGAATCCGCCGAATCTCGCCGCGCAAGGCAACGCGCACCACCGCGTCGAGCGCGGAGAGTGGCTCGTCGAGCAGTAAGACGCGCGGGCGAATCGCGAGCGCGCGCGCCAGCGCGATGCGCTGCTGCTGTCCGCCGGAGAGTTGATGCGGAAAGCGCTTCGCCGTGTCGTCGAGCCGGACGAGTGCGAGCATTTCGCGGACGCGTCCTTCAATCTCTTGTTTCGGATGCCCGGTCACTTCCAAGCCAAACGCAACATTGTCGCGCACGTTCATGTTCGGAAAGAGCGCGTACGCCTGAAAGACCATGCCGGTGCCGCGCCTGTTTGGTGGAACGCTCGTGATGTCCGTGCCATCGAGCGTGATCGCGCCGGCGTCCGGCATTTCAAAGCCCGCAATCATGCGCAGCGTCGTCGTCTTGCCGCAACCCGACGGACCCAGCAGTGAAACGAACGCGCCCTTTGCGACTGCAAAGTGGAAATCCTTGACCGCCGCCACCGGACCGAATAACTTGGAAACGTTTTTGAGTTCGAGATAAGCCATGCGAATCCTTTGCAGATGGCAAATAGCGAATGGCTTATGGCATGTCGCGGACAATCGGACGCTATACGCGATATGCCATACGCTATCTGCAAGCTACCGCGCGCCCAGCGCTTCTTCCGTCGGTTTGCGACCGCGCCCGCTGACCCACAGAATCGCGATGGACGCGAACCATGCCACTGTAAACGAGATCACCGAGAGCGCGGCGGCAATGCGCCCATCGCGCCGCGTGAATTCGACGAGCAGGATGGGAAACGTTTTGAAACTCGCGCCGGTGATCAGATTTGCCAACGTAAATTCTGCGAACACCGTCGCGAAGACGAGCAGACTGCCGCTCAGAATTCCGGGCAAGATATTGGGTGCGATGACACGGATAAGAATTTGCAGCGTGTTCGCGCCGAGTGACAGCGCCGATTCTGTCAACGTGTGCACGTCAATCGCCATCAAACTATTCGAGATCGGGCGGTACATAAACGGCATCGAAAAAATAACGCACGCGCTGATGAGCAAGAACGGCGAACGGGCGAATGGGGGAAATGCATAGACCCGAATCAACGCTAGCGCGAGCACGACCGCCGGAATGCCGAAGGGGAGAATCATCAGCAGATCGAGCAATGGCTTCGCCGCTGGAACGCGCGTGTGCACCCAGTACGTCGTCGGCACGATGAACAACAACCCGACCAGCACCGCCGCAATCGAAACGATGAACGAATTCGTCAGTGTGATGCTAAAGTACGGATGATCGAATGCGGTCTGATACCACTCCAGAGTATATCCCTCCGGCATCAGGGTAATGTCCCACTTGGTTGCGATGGAAAAGGTGTACGTCGCGATGATGGGCAGGATCATATACGCGACGAACAACGCGACGAGCAGACCTTGGAGCACAGGCGGACGTTGTTTCATCGCGCCCACCGCCGCGCTCTGGAATTCGCGAACTGATAAATCGCGATGCAAACGCCCATAATCAAGAGCGAGACCACCGCCAGCGCGTCGCCTGCGCCGGGATCGTGCAGCACTTCACCCGTGATCGTGAAGGCGATTTGAATCGTGGCGAGTGTAATGTTCGATCCGCCGAGTGTCCACGCGGTCGCGTACGCGCCAAACGCGTTGGCGAACAGCAAGACGATTCCGGCGATGAGCGATGGTGTCAGAATCGGCAGCGCGATCCGGCGCCAGTACTGGATCGTATTTGCACCCAGGTTATGTGCCGATTCCCACCACTCGCGACGCAAACCGGCAAACGCTGGAATGATCAACAGAATCATCAGCGGGAGTTGAAAGTAGAGGTAGGCGAGCACCAAGCCCGAGTACGAATAGATGCTGAACGTCGGATACAGTTTAAGCGCGAGGTACTTTTCAAATGCCAGCGTGACGACGCCGTTCGAACCCAGGATGACGATGAACGCGAACGCGAGCGGTGCGCCCGCGAAATTCGTCGTCACGTCCGACAGCGCGATCAACGCCTCGCGCACGCGCGGCGCGGGCAATCGGAAAATCGCGTAGCCAAACAGCAGACCCAGGCTCGCGCCAAGAATCGCGGTGATCGCGGAGAGCTGAATGCTGTTCCAGAACGAACGGACATAAATCGGCGCGCTGATTTTTGCATAGTTGCCCAATGAGAACGCGCCATTCTTGTCGGAAAAGCTGCCGGAGAGCAAGAGCAAGACCGGAACGATTTCGAAGGCGAGACAAAACGCGAGAAAGGGTACAACGCCGAGCCAAGCCGAAATCTTTTGGTGAGGGGAACGCGACCAGGGTATCATCATTGATCTCCGGTGCAATTATCGCACCGAATGTTCTGATTGTCAATGGATTTTGTTCTGATTTTATGGATTGACACATAGAAAACCGTATGATACAATCAGAATCAGAACATCAGATTCGGTATGTTCAGCGGGGTTCTCTGGAATTGCCCTCGGTGGAAGAACTTGGGAAAACTCGAAACTCTAGGAAACTTGCAGTATGTCACTCAGTGCCCATCAGCGTCGTTTGAAAATTGCGCGCCAAGTCCAGGATAGTGGTTCGGTGCGCGTCGCGGAATTGATGCGTTCGTTCCATGTAACTGACACTTCGATTCGCCGCGATTTGGAAATCTTGGAATCGCAAGGACGATTACGTCGAATTCATGGCGGGGCAGTCGCCAGCGCGCATACTCTCGCGCCCCAATCGTTTCAAGCCAAAGCGCGCGAGCATCCCATCGAGAAAACGCGCATTGGCGCCGCCGCCGCCGCGCGGGTGCGTCCAGGCGAGAGCATCTTATTTGATTCAGGCACTACCGTCCTTGAAGTTGCCCTGCATCTTCCCAAGAACTTGAACGGGTCAACTCCGCTCACCGTGGTCACAAATTCGCTTCCGGTCATCACGGCACTACAAAACTGGACTCTGATAAACATTAATCTGCTTGGCGGAATTTTGCTCCCAGAATTTCAGGCAACCGTCGGACCGCAGACGATCGCCAATTTGCGCCGGATCCAGGTTGACAAGGCATTCATCGGTTGCGACGGCCTGACCCTGTCCCACGGTTTGACAACGCCGCACATGTTGATTGCCGAAGTGGGACGCGTGATGGCGGAAGTTGCGCACCAGGTGATCGTCGTCGCCGATGCGAGCAAACTGGGACGCGTCGGCTTTACGCCGATTATTCCGTTGAACGGAGCGCATATTCTGATCACCGATTCTGCCGCGCCGTCGCAATTACTTGAGGAAATTCGCGCGACCGGCGTCGAAGTGATGATAGTTTGATTCTGATTTTCGATTGGAGCAAACAACGTGATCCAACTTCCCGACATCATTCAGTTCAGCAAAACGATCCGCGCCAACACTGGCGCGGAAAAGTTTTTTCAGCCTGGCAAAAACATTTTTATCAGTCGTGCGCCCGGACGACTTGACCTGATGGGCGGTAACGACGATTACACCGGCGGTCTGGTTTTTGAGACGACGATTCGCGAAGCGACACGTGTCGCCGCGCAAGCACGCGACGATACGCGTGTGCGCCTGCTCAATCCGCAGATGCGCGAACAAAACTGGGATGAGTTGGTCGAGTTCGCGTTGGACGATCTGACACGCGGCGCGGCAATGCGCCCGCTCGAAGAGGTGCGCGCCTTCGTTAACGCGGATCCCAAGCGACAATGGATCGCGTACGTGCTGGGTGCGTTGTACCTTCTGAAAAAAGAATTTCCCGCGCAGATCACCCGCGGTGTTTCACTCTTCCTCGAATCTGAGGTGCCACTTGGCAAAGGCGTCAGTTCGTCTGCCGCGCTCGAAGTGGCGGCGATGAAAGCAATTGCCGCGACGTACGGTCTGCGAATCGAGGGCGCGCAACTCGCGTTGTGGACACAGTGGGTCGAGAACGCCATCGCGCAATCGGCGAGTGGGGTGATGGATCAAATCACGGTCGTGCTGGGCGATCAAGACCATTTTGTCCCACTGGTTTGCCAACCGTGCCAACCCGAACCGCTCGTGCGCCTGCCTGCGCCACTGCGAATTTGGGGGGTGGACTCCGGCATGCGTCATTCCGTGGCGGGGATCGAGTACGAAGCCGCGCGCGCGGCAACGTTTATGGGCTACGCGCTGATCTGCGATTGGGAGAACTTGCCGGTCAGATACGATGACACTGGTGCGCTACCGCGCTACACCGATCCGCGCTGGAACGGTTATCTCGCGAACCTCGATCCCGCGACCTATCGCACGCGCTATGAAAATCGTTTACCGGAGCAAACGCGCGGGGCGGACTTTTCCGCGAAATATCCGACGCATCTCGATCCCTTCACGCCGGTACGGCCAGAGGTCGTTTATCCGGTGCGCGCCTGCACGCGGTATGCGGTCGAAGAAAGTTATCGCGTGCATCTCTTCGTCGAATTGCTGACGAACAAGCGCGAGCCGCTGACGCCACGCACTTTGACCTTGTTGGGCGAATTGATGTACGAAGCGCATCAAGGGTATACCGAATGTGGCTTGGGTTCGGAGGCGACTGATCTTCTCGTCAACTTGGTGCGCGCGGAAGGCGCGGGACACGAATTGTTCGGCGCGAAGATTACGGGCGGCGGCGCAGGTGGTACGGTCGCGATTTTGGGAACGCACAGTGCCGAATCGGAACGCGCGTTTCGGCGCGTCGTCGCGCGGTTCCGCGAGCAAACCGGACGCGCGCCGTACATCTTCGAGGGATCGTCGGTCGGCGCGGATCAATTCGGAATTCTGGAACTGATGGTGGACTAGTCCGGCGCGCCGAGTACGATCCAGACACAAATGTCGGTATGCGCCAAAAGAAATCAGGATTTTCGCCAAGTTTCGCTTTATCGAACCATGTATTCTTCTGCTCCTCGTCCAACAGAATCGTCATGGATACGCTCTGCGCGATGAACTTGTTCAGATTGAGTTGGCTCAAGAGATTGACTTCGGGCATTTATATTGAACCCTTAGACGGATGGAGCAGGCAGGCGTAGTAGAATCTCATTTGGTGAAGCAGGCTAACGCGCCAACGAGGCGTGTCTATCGGATTACGCCCCAAGGGCGAAAACTAAGTCCTGGGTATCCAATCTACGACAGAGCAAACGCGTGCTCGATCGGTTTCTCCGCATGTACAGCACCAGCGCCAAGGCGCGCTAGATCATCCTCGTCCAGATCAGACGCGGGTCCTCCTGGGTGTACGATCAGTGATGAGCCCTGAAGAAAACGTATTC
>DHFK01000127.1:0-243 GCA_002400365.1 Anaerolineales bacterium UBA4826
GCAACCATGAAGTTAAACGTCGGCAGAACACTATTGCTCGGTTTCGGATTCTTCGGCATCAGCATCGTCACAGGTATCAACAAGTCGTACGTCGCGCCGTTCCTGGGCACCGACTTTGGGTTAAAGGCGAACGAGGTGAGTCTGATCGTCACACTGGGGACGATCATCACCTTTCTCATCCAACCGATGATCGGTTCGGTCAGCGACAACACCCGCACGCGTTTCGGGCGACGAATGCCCTTT
>DHFK01000127.1:284-24597 GCA_002400365.1 Anaerolineales bacterium UBA4826
ATCCTTGCGTTCGCGGTGGGCGCGTTCCTGTATGGCTTGAACCGGGCGTATCCGTTTTGGGCCGCCGCGCTCGCGCTGGTGCTTGCGTGCGCCGTCGTCGTGCGGAAAATCCAAGAACCGAAAGACAGCACGACCAAAGCGCTTGAGGAGCATCCGGGTTTGATCCACAGTCTGCGCGTTGTCTTCGCCGAACGCGAAAAGAGCGCGCTGTTTCTGTTCCTCGCGATCTTTGTGTGGTTCGTCGGCTACAACGGCGTCGAGACGTTCTTCACGCTGTATGGCGTCAAGGCGCTCAAACTGCAACCAAACAACGCCGCGTTCCTGCTCTCGTTCCTTGCATTGATGTTCGTGGTCTTTGCGGTGCCGAGCGGCTACATCGCCGGAAAATTTGGTCGCCGCAACACGATTCTCGCCGGCATCGCGCTCGTGGGCGCGCTCGCGGTGCTGATCCGCGTTCTGCCGGTCGAGGCGCAGGCGTCAGGCATTTTCCTCCCGTTGCTGCTCGCGCTGATCGGGATCGGCTGGGCGCTCATCAACATCAACTCGCTCCCCATGGTGGTGGACATTGCGCCGCAGACCGAGTTGGGCACATTCACCGGGCTGTACTATTTCTTCTCGACGGCCGCCGCGGTAATCGGGCCCAACGTCGCCGGGTTCTTGATCGAAGCGGTGGGCGGCGATTATGGCATGATTTTCGTGGTCGCGGCGGTCACGTTCGCGATGGCGTTCTTGCTCATGCTCGGCGTGCGCCGCGGCGAACGGGCTGAAACTATGCCTGCCGGCACGCCAGCCAAATAGAATCGCAGTCAGGCAGAGTGTGCGCGTAGGACGAGGGGAAGCGCTTCCCCTCGTTCTTTTTTAAGCCGGCTTTACGCGCCGCAGGGCGGATGTGCCGCGCCGCAGTTCGATTTCACAAGGATTTAAGGGACGCTTAAGTCGGAATTAACCACCAGTCTGCTGATACGTGGTAAAGTGTTGCCAGAATCGAGTGAGACAAAAACAAGGAGAAACAAAATGAGCGCAACACTTCAAGCACTACTCGCACTTTTAACGGCGCTGTCGGCTGCCGCTGGTGGGATGCCTTCCCCCACTACGGATGCGATGCTCCCGGCGCAGCCGGCGATCGTCGCTCCCGCCCTCGACTCGGACCCGGCTTCGCCCGCAGTCGAAATCAAGGGGCAGATTCAAAGCATCAATGGCAACGTCATTACGGTTGATGGAAAGCAAATCGCGATTGCCAAAAACGCAAGGATTCAGGTCAGTCTGACTGTAGGTGCCTTCGTCAAGGCGGAGGGCTCACTGGTGGACGGCGTACTGGTCGCCCGCGAGATCCAAGCCGGCGACGAAAAGGGCGTCGGCAAGCCCGAAGGCAAGAAATCCCAGAGTGCAGTCAAGCCGGGCGACGACCAGGGCAAGCACACTGAAATGGGCGACGACAAAAACAAATCCGACGATGACAAGAACAAACTTGGCGATGACAAAAGTAAGGGCGACGACAAGCGCGGTGACGACAAGCGCGGTGACGACGACGATAGCCACAAGGACGGCGAGCACAAAGACTCTGACTAGAAATTGCCCTTCTCCTTCCTCAACGAAACACCCCGACGGGCAGGTCGGGGTGTTTCAGATTGGGCGTCCAAGAGAACATGACAGAAGAATAGACCAAGTCTATTCCTCTGTCAGCGAACCGTAGAGGGATTCGATCTGATCCGCGATGCGCGTCCACGCGTACGCGCGCGCCGCCTGGATGCCTTGCGCGCCGAGCCGCGCGCGCAACGCGGGCTGGCGCAGCAAACACCCCAAACAATCCGCCAGCGCGCGCGGATCATTGTCCGGCACCAAAAAGCCGGTCTCTCCATTTCGCACCACGAACGACAAGCCCCCCACGTCGGACGCGACCACCGGCGTGCCGCATGCCATCGCTTCCAGCGCGACCATGCCAAACGATTCGTACAGCGACGGCATCACGACGACGTTCGCGGACGCGTAATAGTACGGCAGCGCTTCCTGCGAGCGTTTGCCCAGGAACGTCACCATATCGCCGATACCCAGTTCCGCCTTCAGCGCTTGCAGCCGCGCCAGTTCCGCGTCCGGTTCCATCTCATCGTCCACATCGCCGCCGATGAGGCACACGCACAGTTTATCGCGCAGCCGGGGATTTTCCTGAGCGACCAGCGCCATGGCGCGGAACCAGACGTCAATGCCCTTGATCGGGTCAATCCGCCCGACGAACAAAACGGTGTAATCGTCTTTGAAGAATTCTTTGGTATTTTCAACCTCGATGGGATGAAACCGGTTGAGGTCAACGCCGGGCGGAATGATGACGATTTTGTCGCCGGGCGCGGCGTACAGGTCAATCATCTGCTGCCGATCGCGCGGCGTCGCCGCGACGATGCGATCCGCCGACTGCATGAGCGCGCGCTCGATCTCGATGCGGCGTTCCGTTTCGCGGTCGGCGTGACCGCGCGCGACCTGGTTCTTGAGCGCGCCGAGCGTGTGAAACATCTGCACGATCGGCGCGGGCTGACGTTTTTGCAGTTCGCGCGCGACCCAGCCGGAGAGCCAATAGTGCGCGTGGTAGACGTCGTAGCGAATTTGCTCGCGTTCGGCAAATGCCTGGACGCCCCGCACGAATTCCGGCAAGTANNACACCCGCGCGCCGATTTCCAGACCCGGGACTTCGTGCGGCACAGACGGGTCTTGCGAACGCGTAAAGATGTCGACGCGATGACCGCGCGCGGCAAGTTCGCGCGACAGTTCGCGCACGTAGACGTTCATCCCACCCGTTTCCTTGCCGCCCAACGCGGCGAGCGGGCAAGTATGCACACTGAGCATCGCAATGTTCATCAATCAGTATCCTCTCAAAAAAACCTGGAAGGTCTGAGCAACCTTCCAGGTCTATTGTATCCGTATCGCGCAAGTCCGCAAGTCAATACCCACCGGGACGACAAGTTTCTTCGTCCGCGCATCAGCCGGCTACCTCAGGATAAGCGGCATGTACAACCCACCGGTAGGCGCTGGCGCAAGCCCACCGATGCTAACGACGAAGGCGTCGTAGTGACCTGCGTTGGTAGGCTGGTAAGCATTGGCGGTGCCGAAATCGCTTGACCTCGTCACGCCCGCCACATAGACCTTCCCGTCCGTGCCGAGGCGTATCCCCATGGCACCGTCAAAACCAGTGCCGCCCAGGTAGGAGCCGAAGGTCATCGTACCGGCTGGATCGAACTTGGCGATCATTGCATCACTGAGGCCCCGCGATGTCAACCACCAATGATCCGTGCTTTCGGCTGCGCCGCCCTTGAAAGTAGTCTGGAGCGGAGCGATAGTTTGAAGATTGTCTGACCCCGTGCGCCCTGCCACATACGCGTTGCCCCGGCTGTCTTCGACGACTTCCCGGATCGCGTCCTTGCCGTTGCCGCCGACGAATCGGTTGTAAAGCAGACTCGTAGGAGCAACGACATTCAGTTTCGCCAGAAAGGCATCCTCGTCTCCGCCGAAGGCGGGGCTGACCGTCGTGATTGGAAAGTCGGTGGACGTGGTGAAGCCAGTGAGGTACATGTTCCCGGAGTTGCCCACATTCACTCCGAAGGGAATTTCATCTTTGCTGCCGCCCAGATAGGTGGCGAAGAGGAGTTGATTCTGACCAGACTGGGACGGGTCAAGGATTGCCGCGAAGACATCGCCAAGAAAAAGATCTGAATCGCCGCCATAGGCTGCCTGGATGTGGTTCTTGAGTGGCAGATTGGTTGACAGGGTGGTACCGGCGAAATAGATGACGCCACCCGACACGGCAATTGCATAACCGATGTCGTCAGCCGAGCCTCCATAAAGTGTGGAATACACTAGGGAGTCGTTACCCGACTTGGTGGTATCGAAAACAGATACAAATGCATCTCTATTCTGCCGAGTGCTCGAATAGGCATTCGCGGTAGTCGGAAAGTTAGACGAAGAGGTCAAGCCCACCACGTATACTAGAGGGCTGTTCCCGACAGCCATCTGCCACAACTCCTCATAACCCGTCCCGCCCAAGTAACTGGCGTATTGCTTATTGCCCGTGGCATCAAGTTGAATCACCACGCCTTCGTAACTGCCTGCATAGTTCTGTTGATAGGCGCTGGTGGTGGTGGGAAAGTTGGTGGACCGCGTGTAGCCGGCAACGTACGCATTGCCGACATTGTCCACCCCGATTCCTGTCGCGAGGTCAAAGTGATTCCCGCCGATGTAGGTCGTGTAGATGTGTTGGTTAGCCCCAGTCTTGGATGGATCTAGTTTCGTGACAAAGAGGTCAAAATACTGGTTCTGGGTGCAATTGGGATTGGCGGGCGAGCCTTGAGAGTTCGTCGTTCCTGTGATGTAGACGTTGTTGTTGGAATCCAGTGCCATGTCGTACGCGCCATCGCACCTTCCAAAACCCCAATAAGTACCGTAATCCAAGGTTGGGTCTATCACCAGAGGTTGAGTGGCATCATACGTGCCCAGCGCAAACCCGCTAATGCCATCGCTCTGAACGGCATATTGAACGTTCACGGCAGTGCGTTTGCCAGCCACCGTCTGCCAAGCCACGGGCTTGCGCTCGATGAGCAATGGATTCTTGCCGTTCTCATCCGCGCCGATCAGCAACTCGCCATTGCTCAGTTCCACCTTCGGCGCGTCTGAACGAGCCTCATCATGCGCCGCGCAGGAGCGACCATGACGCGGCGTCTGACACCGCATGGAATGACGCTCCTGCGGACGGCGCGCCAAAGGGGCTCGTTCATAGCGCCAGCGAATGCTGCTCGGATTCGCCCCGGGAGCGACGAGGAATGTGCCTTTCAACACGCCGTCGTCGCCGTTGTAGACCAGGTCAACACCGGGATAGAGTCCTTTGTAGGCAACACTGCCGAAGGTGGGAACCCTCGTTCGCCACTGGTCCGGGTCATTGCCCAAAAAGTAGTTGACGATTCCGGGCAGTTGTTCCTGTCCAACCACCTGGGTGTCGGGATTCGCCCCGATGAACTGCAAGCGCACCATGGAAGGTTGGGTCGGCTTTGCCGGGTCAGACGGACTCGTTCCGAGCAGACGACTGAACCATGGGTGTACCTCGGTGGAGGCAGGCAGTGGGAATACGACGGCTTGCGGTTCGAAGAACAACGTGCTTGTGGCTCCGAGAGTGCGGAAGCGGATCGCGCCTTCTGCCAATTCGGGATTCGGCACAAAGATGGTATAGCGCGTGCGCGCGGGATCGAGTGCGCGGTTAGTACTGGGGAACGAAACACCTACCGTAGGTGAACAGGCGGCAAGCAGAGCCGCGAGCAAGAATACGGTTAGAATCGCGGTCAAGGGTGGACGCTCGTTCATGGGTGACCTCCTCGTCGCACGAGCGCTCTCAAAGTCCGAGAGCCTTCAATACGTTATGCGTTGAGCCTATCCCCACCCTTTCGTGTGGAGATGCCCTTGCTTGCGCGGAATCATTGTACGACGCTTTTCATTCCGCGTCAATAGTTTGGATGCCAAAGTATGGTACTGCTGCCTCCGCGCGATCACCGTCGCGTGCTGACTGACCGAGGTCACCCTGGTGATAGTCCAGTCTCCTTACGCCAACGACAAAGAATAGCGCTGCAAACAGCACAAGCACACCCGACGGCAGCACCACATCCGCCCATGTTCCCTGGTAGAAGACGAGGGCGTTGAGGGCGTCGAGACACCACGCCACCGGCGAGAGGTGTCCCAACGTTCGCATCCAGGAGGGAACGAGGATCAACGGCCACCATGCTCCACCCAGTGGGACCAGCACCACCCAGGCCACCGTCGCGATGGCGCTCGCTTGGCTGGGAGTACGCGTGAGAGTTGCCAATGCCAGCGCCATGGCAGTCACGGCAAGCACATACGCGCTCGCCACCACCATCGTCGCCAAGGGCGCGCTGCCCAAGCCAGCCCCGAGCCATTCCCCCAAGAGCGTGAGCACGGCAAACTGAAACCATCCCAGGAGAAAGGTCGCCAGCAGCTTGCCGCCCAGCAAGTGGGCTTGGCGCACAGGCATCATCCCTACCCGGCGCAAGATGCCTAAGATGCGTTCTTCAGCCAGCGATGCGGTCATCCCCAGGATGCTGATCATCACGAACATCACGGTGATGCCTGGCGCAGACATCTTGAATCCGTTCTTAAGCAACTGCGCACGGAGGATCAACTTTTCATTCAGCCCGGTCACTCCGGTTCTAACTTGAATCGGCGGCGGTGGGCCCCACGATGCTTTTGCCTCGGCTAGGCGTGCGGCGTAAGATTCCAGGCCGGTTTCGACGCCGCGGGCTTTTAGCAATTCGCTACTCAGGCGCGCCGCGACGATGGGTCCACCCATGCGAGTCACGACTTGCTGCGTCGCCCCGAACGCGATCTGTGGAGCCACCAGAGCCGCACCGGGTTGAAAATTCAGAATGGTTTTATCTCCCTTTTCAAGCGCAGCGGCAAACCCTTTGGGAATCGTGATGATGGCAGACGTTACCTCATTGGACAGACGTTCTTGCGCCAACTCGGGCGACAGTTTGGCGCCCGCCAGCAGGCACATATCATCTGTCATCCCTCGCTGCGCTCGGGACAGGTTTTCGAGCGGTTCCCTCGACTCTGCTCGGGACATGCTCTGCGAGAAATCTCGCGCGGGGCACAGGACCAATGGCTCGTTAGTATCTGCCAGTGCGGCGACAAATGCTCTTGAGGCAGGGCTACGGTCCCAATCCAGAATGTCAATCCGGATCGTGGGCGAGACGCTCTGCACGAATCCCTGTATCCCCATGCCAACCAGGTAGATAATGAGCACAGGCACACCGATCAGGAGAAACCAACTCTGCCAGCCCTGCAACGTGATCTGGAGATCGTTCCTGGCGATGATCCATACGTTACGCATCGCGAAGCATCCCCGTGGGATTGTTGATCACCCTACACGAATCCGATCCGGCGTCTCAGCAACCAGTTGCCAACCGCGAAAAATACAATAGCCATCGCGGTCAAGATCAGACTGTGCGGCAAGATGCTGGTTATGCCGCCGCCGAGGGCTAGTTTCGTAAAGCCCGCTATTGCCCAATATTGAAATGTCACGCGGGACAGCAGATCGAGTGGCTGGGGAAATAGTTCGACGGGGAAAAAGAAACCGCCCGCCAATCCCATCAAGACGAGGAACGCCCGCCCATAGTTCGTCGCTTCCGTATAGGTTCCGGCTGACCCGGCAATCGCAGCCCCCATGCCTGTCGCCGCCGCCACTACAGCCAGAATGAGTATCGTCAAGCCGAGCAGATCAATCTTGATACCATCAGCCGTGCTGCTGCCGAGTGCTTGTTCCATAAAAGCCATGCCGGCGACCAGCACACTCATTTGGATCAACCCTGCCAGGTATATTCCCAGGACTTGGCCGCCTAAGATGATCACCGGTCGGGTCGGCGAAATATACGTTCGTTGCAGCGTCCATTGCGCCTTGTCGTGGAAGAGGTTGGCGCTCATCACCAGTGCCCCGAAGGAGACGAACATTATCGCAATGGTTGCTGCGAGGTAATGCGCTAATTTGACCTGGGCTGGCTGCACGATAGAGGGAATGTACTGGATCTGAATCGGATTGGATTCTAGCAGAGCCGCAGTAAGCACCAGATCTGCAATGGCATCGTCCAACATTCCGGTTTGCAGTTCCGTTCTGGTGAGGGGATCGCTGAGGAGACCTTTGACGGTCATGCGCAAAGTGATTTCCACCGTGGAGATCGTGTTCGCCAATGTTTCGACGACGTTCTTGAACGCCACTCCCAGGACATTCTCTCTGCCGACGAAATATACTTCGACTGTCGCCCGTTCCATAGCCAGATCTTCGGAAAAGTTTGGGGGGATGAGCAGTGCCGCGACCAGTTCCTCGCGCTCAACCAGACGGCGTGCCTCCGTTTCGTCCGCGACCCCGCGGACGGCGAAGAGCGCCAAACGCAGATTGCGAAGCATCCCCGTGGGATCGCGGAGCATCCCTGTGGGATTGGCGGGGAGCGTCGTCGCAGCAGGTTCAGGAGTCAGCGCCCGCACAAAGAGCGTCCCAAGGTTCCCCCACTGGCTTCCCTTGTCTCGATTGACAATCCCGACCGGCACCTTCGCCTCCGGGATGCTGCGACCCAAGACTACATGCGCGAAAGCCAGATTGACGAGCGCGGCGATCAGCAGCGGCAAGGCAATGGCAAGGAGCAAGATGACCGGATCCGCATAGCGCAGAGTAATCTCGTGTCGTGCAATTGCGAGGAGTTTCGTCATAACGCAGTCCAGCCACAACCAATTTTTCATCCGCGAATCTTCGCGAACCTTCGCGAAAGAAGATTAGCGTAGATTCGCGGACGAAACACTATGGCGCTTCTGTGAGCCGTTGCCCCGTCAGGCGCAGGAAAACCGCTTCGAGGTTCGGCTGCTGGATCGTCAACGCCTTTACATTGATGCCCACCTCTTTCACGACGCGCAGAACCTCCGGCACAACCTCGGCGGCTGAGCGCAAGGTGAGTGTGAGCGTGTCTCGGTCCGACGAAATCTGCTCGACTCCGTCAATCTGCCGCAAGACATTCAACGCGTCAGGTGACACAGCCGAAACCTGCAAGCGCAACGACTCTTCTCCGTGGATCATCTGAATCAACTCGGCAGGCGTGCCCAGCGCGACGATCTGTCCGTGGTGGATGATGCCGACTCGATCGCTCAGTTCTTGCGCTTCGTCCATGTTGTGAGTGGTGTAGAGAATTGTGGCGCTGTGATCTTGCTTGAGCCGTACCACGAGATCCAGGATGCGTCGCCGGTTCTCCGGATCAAGCCCTAGCGTCGGCTCGTCCATCAAGAGGACGCGCGGGTTGTGCAGCAGTCCCGCGGCAATGTTCAATCGTCGTTTCATGCCGTTGGAGTAATTCGCCACACGATCATCGGCGCGCTCTGTCAGTCCAACCACGGCTAGTGTCTCATCTATAGCGCGCTCGAGTTCCCGTCCATCCAGACCGTAGAGCGAACCGAAATATCGCAAATTCTGACGTCCTGTCAGCCGGGTATACAGCGCGATCTCTTCCGGGACGATGCCGATAATCTGCTTGACTGCCGTCGGGTTTTGTACGACGCTGTGACCGGCGATCATCGCATCACCGCGCGTGGGCGGAAACAGACCGCAGAGGACGGCGATGAGGGTCGTTTTGCCCGCGCCGTTGGGACCCAACAGACTGAAAATCTCGCCCTCTTGGATTTCCAGATCAATTTCCTTGATCGCCATCGGTCCTTTGGGCGGGTGGTACTGCTTGGTAAGTTCGTGGGTAGTGATGATCGGCGCCAACGAATCCTCGACGCAGGATAGATTCTGGAAATTAGACAATCTGTTCGACGATGCGGTCAATACCGTGGAACGACAGGTCGGGATTCACAACCCAGGCGCTCACCTCGACAAAATGAGGATAGGGAACAAAGCGCGCGCGGAACAGTGCGCTTTTGGCATAGTAATTCTTGTCCCACTCCATGATACCGATGCAACCCTGCTCGCGGCTGGCTTGCCACACGCCCGCCAATAGCGCCTGCTGCTCCTTTGCAGTTAGCCCCTCCCAGTAAAGAAAAACCGTCCACGCCCAACAATACCTGCCGCGGCGGGAGACCAGTTCGTGAACGGTAAAGTTGATGAATCCTTTAACGGTACCGCCGTGCTCGTACACCAGCGTCGAGGTGATGCCTTTGGTCCAAAGCCGGCGGGCTAACGACTCTCGCTGGAAGACGCGCACCAGGCAATTGCGGTCCGAGCAGGCGGGTAAGAGGGTTGCCACGCGGTCGTTCTCTCGGACACCCAACGCCTGCAAACCTGCCGCCAATGCCTCCACGCGGGCGAACACTTGGCGTCGCGTCAGCCGCTGCCCTTGAAAGACAATGAATTCACTGTCCGGTCTGATGCGGAACGCGAGACGGACCAAACGCTGCGGGGTGAGCCAGTGGATCAGCCTTTGCATGACCATAGCCCTCATCCCTCCATTCCGTTCGAAACGGACTGGTCTGACAAATCAGAAATCGNNTAAACGTCGGGATGCTTGCGCGTCGCTTCGATCAGCGCCAGGATGTACTCTTTGACCAGCGCGTCCAGGTACACCGCTTTGACCGCGCGCTGCGCCGCGCTCAATTCGTCCGCGCTCGCGACCTGCGCGATGTCGTCAATCGGGTGCGCGAACTGCTGCGCGTCGAGCATCGCCATTTCGTCTTTGCTCCCGGGATAGCCCAGGTGAATCCGCAACATAAAGCGATCGAGTTGCGCTTCGGGCAGCGGAAACGTCCCTTCGTACTCGATGGGATTTTGCGTCGCCATGACCATGAACGGCTGCGGCATCGGATAGGTCACGCCGTCCACAGTGACCTGGCGCTCTTCCATACATTCGAGCAGCGCGCTCTGGGTCTTGGGCGTCGCGCGATTGATCTCGTCGGTCAGCACGATCTGCGCGTGGACGGGACCGGGGCGAAACTCAAACTCGCGCGTTTTCTGATTGAACACACTGACGCCGGTCACGTCGCTGGGCAGCATGTCGGGCGTGAATTGCAGACGCTTGAATGAACAGCCCAGCGATTTCGCCAGCGCGCGCGCAAGCATCGTCTTGCCGACGCCCGGCACATCTTCGATGAGCAAGTGACCCTGGCACAGCAACGCGATCAGCGCCAGTTCGATCTCGCCGCGCTTGCCGAGGATTACGCGCGCGACGTTAGCGGAGACTTTTTGGGCGAGGGACTGAACGGGTTCGATGGTTGGCATGAGTTCTTACAACCTATTTACAGCTTCAATGTGCGAGGATTATATGCCTGATGTATCTTTGAGTCAATCACGCGAAATCTTGTTGACATCCCTCGGGCTAGCAGGTATACTTGATTCAAGTTATGGCTGATGAGATTCGACCCGCGGCACCCAGTCCCGGCAATTCATTCGCGGCGGCATTGCCGCGCCTACGCCTTGCCAATCTCGCAGCGTGGTTCCGCAACACTCTCGCCGATTGGTATTACCCGGCGGCAGAAAAGCGCGATCTGCGCCTCGACCTGTTGCGCGGCTTTGCCGTGCTCGTCATGGTCGTTGACCATTTCGGCGGCGCGTCGTGGCTGTACCTCATTACCGGCAACAACAGTTTCTTCACTTCCGGCGCGGAAGCGTTCGTCTTGATCTCCGGCATGGTCGTCGGCATCGTCTACGGCGGTATCGCGCGCAGAGAGGGATTGCGCGCCGCGGTCGTCAAGGCGTTGCTGCGCGCGTGGACGCTGTACCGCCTCACCATCGTCATGACGCTGGCGTTCGCCGCGATCTCGGATGTTTTCCAACTGCCGTGGGCAAAAGGATTTGACCTCGGCAATCCGCTCACATTCACCCTCAACGTGATCTTGTTGCGGCAGACGTACTACCTTGCCGATATTCCGCTATTGTACACCCTCCTGATCGCGTTCGCGCCAGTCGGCTTGTGGTTGCTGCGCAAGCAGCGCACCGCGCTCCTCGTGATCGGCTCGTTCGTCGTGTGGGCTGGCTTTCAATACCTCAATGCCGAGCAGATCGTGATTATGCCGATCGTCGGCAACACGACTTTCCATCCCGCGGCGTGGCAACTGATTTTCTTCTGGGCGATGGCGTTCGGTTATCATCGTCAAGCCATCGCCGCGCGGCTCAGCGCAGTGCCGCGCTGGTCGTTCTTTTCGTTCTCGGTCCTCCTCTTCTTCTGGTTGCTGCATCTGTATTCGACTCAGACCAAAGTGTTGGCGAAGCTATATCCGTGGGTTGACATTCAGACCATCGCTCATGAATTGTTCAACAAAAGCACCGTCGCGCCGGGTCGCATCCTGGCGACCGTCATCGTTTTTCAGTTTGGATACCTGCTCCTGACGTTCTTCTGGAAGCCATTCTGGGCGGCGGTCGGCTGGTTCTTTACGCCGCTCGGGCAGAATTCGCTGTACAGTTACACGATGCACGTCGTGATCATTGGCGCGTTCTACGTGATCCTGCCGTATCTGCCGGGCAATGTTCAAGCGATGGGGACGATCAACACCGCGCTTCAACTCGGCGTGCTGTTCCTGCTCTGGTGGCTGATCCGGCGTCAGTTCGCGTTCGATATTGTGCCGCGTTGAAAATCCTCGCTACGCGTCTCCACGTCACAAATCCTCTGAGACATGGAACTTTTCCCATCCACGCGTCGTCATAGGGAGTGAACAGTTTTCGAGAAAGGTACTCCGTGAACCAGCCCGCTTCGAACGATCGTCCCAAGCCAGCGGCAGCGCCTGGCGTCGCCGCACCGAAAACGCCAGGGAAACCGCTCTGGCGACGGATCCCGTGGCGCGCGCTGCGCATTGCGTTCTGGCGCGCGTTGACGATCAGCGTGATCGCCGCGATTATCGCGCTGTGCGTTCTCAGCGTCAGCGCGGTCGCGGCGTACACCTATTTCGCGCAGTCGCTGCCGCCGCCGGAACGCTTGGCGGACTATAAGCAAGCGCAATCTACCAAGATCTTTGACCGCAGCGGCGAGTTGTTGTTCGAAGTCTTCGATCCCAACGCCGGGCGCCGGACCGTCGTGCCGATTTCTCAGATCCCGGCAGTGCTCAAGCAGGCGACGATCGCGACCGAAGACCCCAGTTTTTACGCGAATCCCGGCGTGGACGCGCGCGGTATCGCGCGCGCGCTCTATTACCTCGTGACGACCGGCGAACCGTCGGGCGGCGGCGGCAGCACGATCACCCAGCAACTCGTCCGCAACACACTGATTACCGCCGAGCCGACGATCGAACGCAAAATCCGCGAAGCGATCCTCGCGCTTGAAATCACGCGGCGCTATTCCAAAGATCAGATCCTCGAACTGTACGTGAATACGATTTCGTACGGCAACCTGGCGAGCGGGATCGAAGCCGCAGCGCAGACGTACTTTGGCAAGCGCGCCCAGAGTCTGTCGTTAGCGGAAGCGTCGCTGCTTGCCGGCCTGCCGCAAGCGCCGGCGCTGTGGGATCCATGCGCGAACCCCGAAGCCGCGCTCCGGCGCCAGCGCGTTGTCCTCGGCCTGATGGCGGACGCCGGCTACATCGCGCGGGCTCAGATCGAGCCGGTCGCCGCGGAGACCGCGCGGGAAATCAACTCGGCGGAGTTCGACCGGCGGTGCGCGCAATTGGTCAGCATCAAAGCGCCGCATTTCGTCAACTATGTGCGGCAACTCTTGGAAGAGCAGTACGGCCCCGAAGTCGTTTACAAGGGCGGCTTGCAAGTCACGACGACGCTCGACCTGAAATTGCAAAAGATCGCCGAAGAAGAAGCGCGCAAACAAATCGCCAGTCTGGCAGACAAGCACGTGACCAACGCGTCGCTCGTCACGCTCGATCCCACGACCGGCGAAATTCTCGCGATGCTCGGCAGCGTGGATTTCTTCGACAAGAAAATTGATGGGCAAGTCAACGTCGCGATCCGTCTGCGCCAGCCCGGCTCTTCCATCAAGCCAATCAACTATGTCACCGCGTTTCAAAAGGGCTGGACGCCGGCGACGGTGATCGCGGATGTCAAGACGGTTTTTCCGATTCCGGGTCAACCGGATTACATTCCCGAAAACTATGACCAACGCGAGCATGGTCTCGTCAACGTGCGGACCGCGCTGGCATCGTCGTTCAACATTCCCGCCGTCAAAACGCTCCAGTTCGTCACCGTGCCGGGGATGATTGACACCGCGCGCAAATTCGGCGTCACGACCTTCAAAGACCCCAGCAACTATGGTCTCTCGCTCACATTGGGCGGCGGCGACGTGAAACTACTCGAGTTGACCAGCGCCTACGCGGTCTTTGCGAATTCGGGTGTGCGCGTTCCGCCGACGCCGTTTCTCAAAATCACCGATCCCACCGGCAGAACGCTCGTGGACGTGAAAGCGAATCCACCCAAAGGCGCCCGGGTCGTGGATGCGCGCTATGCGTATCAGATCACCAGCATCCTGAGCGATGCGAACGCGCGCGCGCCGGCGTTCGGCGCTGGTGCGATGCTGCGCCTCTCGCGCCCGGCGGCAGTAAAAACCGGGACGACGAACGATTGGCGCGACAACTGGACGATCGGCTATGCGCCGGAGATGGTGACCGGCGTTTGGGTGGGCAACGCGGACAATTCGGAAATGGAGCACATCAGCGGTATCAGCGGCGCGGGACCGTTGTGGCACAACTTTATGGAGCGCGCGCTCGCGGGCAAACCCGCGCGCGCTTTTCTCGTCCCGCCGGGCATGGTGCGCGTCGAGGTGTGCGACGAGTCCGGGCTGCTGCCAACCGAATTATGCCCACCCGATCATCGGCACAGCGAGATCTTTCTCGCGGAGCAAGCGCCGACCCAGCCAGATAACGTCTGGCAGAAAATCAAAATTGACCGCACGAACAATTTGCTCGGCAGCGATCTGTGCCCCGACCTGGTCGAAGAGCGTGTCTTGGCGGTCTATCCGCCGGAGGCGCGGCAGTGGGCAATTGATCACAACATTCCGCAACCGCCGACGGAGCAAAGCCCGAACTGTCCGATACCTTCCGGCGTTACGCCAACCGCCGTGTTCAAGTCATTCATGACGATCACTTCGCCGGGGGAAGGCAACGTTTTGTCCGGGGTAGTGGACATTGTCGGCACAGCGCAGATGCCGGATTTCGACTACTATCTCGTCCAAATCGGTTTTGGGCACGATCCGCAGTACTGGATTCAATTGGTGAGAAATTCCAATATGGTACAGGACGGCGTGTTGGCAACCTGGGACACGCGGCGCTTTGCCGATGGCGCGTACACGATTCGTCTTGAAATGGGAGATCGCGCCGGGAAAAGTTTCGGCGGACGCGTCAAGGTGTACGTCGGCAACGTTCCGACGGCGACGCCGCGTCCAGTGTTCACGCCGACGCGCACGCCAACACTTGTGCCAACTGCGTCGCCCATGCTGACGCCAACGGCGACTCGGCTTTCTCCGACAATCACGCGCGCCGCGACGACCACGTTTGTCCCGCCGACGGTGATTCTGCCGACTGTTCTAGCAACGCGGACCCGGCTTTTGCCGCTGGCAACGCCAACCCGTACGCCAACGCCAACTCCAACGCCGACCGCGACGCGATGATCGAGCCGGCGAGGTAGAATCAACCTTGCGAAGGTTGCGAGCGGATTTGCCAAGGCATCGGTTCCTGACAGAGGCAAGCACATTGCCAGCAAAGACAATTGCCGAACCTTCGCAAGGTTGGATCACCAGAATTCGATTTTTTGACAGTTGACCAGAAATGTGTGATAATCTCTACAAGACTTGTGCCCTGACAGTGCTTGTGGAGTCACTAGGTAATGACTTGCCAGGTTGATCGTCCTCCAAGTGCGCGATGGTTTGTGCGTGTCCTGATTGCCCCTCCCGTCCTCTTGGGCTGCTCTGCCCTTCTGGTTGCCCCCAAGGTTGTCCGTTTGCCGAATACAAAGTTGATTGGCGTAAGCGCAAGCGACGAACGTCGCGCGTGCTTACGCCAATCGTTTATGCGCTCGACCGCGACGCAATGAGGTCGAGTGTTTCAAGGAGGTGAGCGTATCGGACGAGTCTTGATCGAGTGTCAGCGGAACCTTGATTCAATCCAAAGGAGGGAGATCGTGGAAAGGAAAACTGCACGCGCAACGTTCACTGGGGCAATCGTCTTGTTGGTGGTTCTGTTTGTCAGCGCTGGCTGCGCTCCAGCCGCCGCGCCCGCCGCGGAACCGATCGTCATTGGCGCACCCCTCTCGACCGGTTTTGTCTATGGCTGGGACGCCGAGCGCGGCATCAAACTCGCGGTGGACGAAATCAACGCGGCGGGCGGAGTGAATGTGGGCGGAACCAAGCGCCCGTTCAAAGTCGAAGTCCTGGACACGCGCGATCTGGAACCCAGCGTGCCCGTCAGTGATGCGCTCCTCACCGTCGAAAAATTGATCCTCGAAAAGAAAGCCGACTTTATCATGGGCGGGCCGGTCCGTTCGGAAGCCGCGCTCGCGGCGCTGGACCTGCTCACCAAGCACAAAAAGGTTTCCATCCTGACGACCGGCGCGCTGACCCCATCGTACCACAAAAAGATCAACGATGAGTACGACAAGTACAAGTACGCCTTCCGCATCAGCGGCGAATCCGGCTGGATGGTGAAAGAGATGCTCGACGTCCTCGACCAGATCAAAGCCGACTACGGCTTTACCAAAATCTACATCATGATCCAGGACGTCGCGCACGCGCGCTCCGGCGGCGATATCCTAAAGGCGCAATTGCCGACCAAGGGCTGGACCGTCTTGGGGCTGGATGTCTATCCCGGCGGCACGACCGATTTCTCGACCGGCTTGCTCAAGGTCAAGGACAGCCAAGCCCAGGTGATGATTCTGTGGATGGATATGCCGGAATCCTCCATCTTGCTCAAGCAGTGGTACGATCTCAAGGTGCCGGCGCTGCCGTTCGGCAGTATCTTGAACGCAGCGGAACAACCCGGCTTTTGGAAAGCCACAGAAGGCAAGGGCGAGTTCGTGATCGCGAACCTCGTGAACGCCGGCAACGCCGCGACCAAAGTGACCGACTGGGCGCCCAAGTTCTTTGACGCGTACAAAGCCAAGTACGGCATCGAGCCGGAAGCGTACGGCACCGCGTCGAGTTACATGGGACCGTACGTGCTGAAAGACGCGATCGAACGCGCCAAAGCGCTCGCCCCCGACGCGGTGATCACGGCGTTGGAACAGACCAGTCTGATGGGCGTCTACGGCAAGATCAGTTTCAACCCCAAGTCCCACCAGGTCGTTCCAAGTTATGAGCCCGCGCAAGGCGCGGTCGGCTCGATGATCCAATGGCAAGCCGGCAACCGCGTGACGATCTTTCCACCCAAAGCCGCGACGGGCAAGATTCTGTTGCCGTCGTGGGTCAAACCGGCAAAGTAGAGCGGAGAGTGACGAGTGACGCGTGTCGGGGGACGTGGCGGATCTTCCTCGAACTCGTTCCGCGTCACTCGCCACCCGTCACTCGTCACTCTTTTACGCGGAGAACGCATGGACATTCTCATCTACGGACTGATCAACAGCGTCGCGCTGGTCTTGATGGCGATTGGGTTCAGTCTGGTCTATGGCGTGAGTCGTCTGCCGAATTTCGCGCACGGCGCGCTGTACATCACGACCGGCTTTGTCGCCTGGACGTTCTATAACACGTTGGGACTGCACTATGCGCTCGCGATTGTGCTGGCTGTGGTGACGACCGCCGTTCTGGGTGCCGCGCTCTATCGCCTGATTCTAATTCGCGTACGCGGCATGCCGATTTCGGAAATCATCGCGTCGTATGCCATCGGCTTGGCGATTCTGGAAGGCTTTCGCTACTTTGGCTTCAAGGGTTCGACGTACATTCTGCCGGTGTTCGTCAGCGGCACGCTCGATCTTTTCGGCGTCACAGTAGACTATCAGCGACTCGTGATGGTGGCGATTGGCGCTGCGCTAGTCGTCGGGCTGTACTTTTTCACGCACCACACACGCATCGGCTTGGGCATGACCGCCATCGCGCAAGACGAACGCGCCGCGTTGATGCTCGGCATCAATTCCGATCGAACGGCGGTCATCGCGCTCGCGCTGGGCTCCGCGCTCGCCGGTTTGGCGGCCGTCACGCTACTGCCGCTGGGCAACATCACCGTGACGACTGGCTACGATGTGTTGATCTTTGCGCTGGCGGTGTGCGTCGTCGGCGGGTTGGGCTCCTGGGTCGGTTCGATCCTCGCCGCGTTCGTCATCGGCTTTGCGCAGATCCTGACCGTGGCGTATCTGAAACCGCACTATAGCATGGTCGTCGCGCTGGGTGCGATCTTGATCGTGCTGATCGTCAAACCGTCCGGTTTATTGGGCAAGCAAAAAGAATTGGAAGAAAGGGTGTAGGCGATGGCGACGCAACGACGCAAAGAACGCCTGGATCGCGGCATCAAAGTGCGGGCGGAAAGCATCTATGCGCTCGCGTCGTGGCGCGAGATGGCGTATCTGATCGGACCCCGCGCTGCGCTCATTCTGGGCTTGCTCCTGTTTCCAGTAATGATTCCGAACCTGTACTGGCAGCGCGTCCTTTCGATTGCCGCGACCTATGGTTTGCTCGCGCTCAGTTTCGATTTTCTTGCGAACTATGTCGGCTTGGTGTGCTTGGGTGGCGCGCTCTTTACCGGCGTGGGCGGATACATCGCCGGGATTCTGAACGCCTCCCTGCATCTGCCGCCGGCGTTGACGATTCCGCTCGCGACTCTGCTCGGCGCGCTGCTGTGCACGCTGCTCTTGTTCCCGTGCCTACCCCTGCGCGGCGTCTATTTTGCGATCGCCACGTTGATGTACCCGCTGTTGTTCGAGCGGATCATCACCGCGCTAAATGTCTTTGGCGGCACCGAGGGGCTTTCTGGTCTCGATTCTCTGCCCAATCAATGGATCGAGATTTATCTGGTCCTGGGCGCATTGTTGCTCGCGCTGTTCGGCTTGCGGCGAGGGGTCAACGAAGACATCGGCTTGGTGTGGCGGAGCATCAAGGACAACGATCAAGCGGTGCGCGCGTCGGGCATAGACATTACCTATTACAAGGCGCTGGCGGTGTTCATCGCGGCGGCGCTGGGTTGTTTCGCCGGCGCGTACCTGTCGCATCTGTACTCCTGGGCGGGCTTGTCGCTGTTCGCGCTCGATTTTTCCGTCGTCCCGGTGGCTTCGACCGTCATCGGCGGAATGGGCACGCTGGCGGGACCCGTGGTGGGCAGTCTCATCCTCTCTCCGATCTCCGAACTGCTGCGCGACTTTGGCACGCTCCGCATCGTGTTCTATTCCATCGCGATCGTCCTCTTTATCGTTTTTTGGAGCGAGGGCTTGCTGAGTTACCTGCAGCGCAAGTATCACCAGTTCGAACGCTGGACGNNATGAGTGACCAGCCGATTCTGCAAGTAATTCACGTGCGCAAAGCGTTTGGCGGCATCACCGCGCTCAACGATGTGAGTTTCGATCTGAGACCCGGCGAGATCCTGGGCGTCATCGGTCCCAATGGCTCCGGCAAGACTACCCTGACGAACTGCATTTCCGGGTTCGTGAAGAAGGACGCGGGCCAAGTCATTTTCAAAGGCAAAGAGATTTCGCGCCTGGCTGCGCACAAGATCGCCGACCTGGGTTTGCTGCGGACGTTTCAAGTGATGCGCCCGTATTACAGTTTGCCGGCGTTCAAGAATCTCGTCGTGCCGTTGTATGCGCCGCGCGCGCGGCGCCACAGCGAAACGCGCCTGGGCGATCGGGATACGGTGGCGGTCAATCTCCTCGAAGACGTTGGGTTCGAGCGCGACTCGCAGGTGCCCTATAAACTTGCCGCCGCGCTGCCGACCGGCTACTTGAAGCGCATCGAACTGGCGCGCTGCCTGGCGCTCCAGCCCGAAGTGCTCATCACCGACGAGGTTTTCTCCGGGTTGAGCGCGAGCGAGATCGCGAGCATGGTGCCGGTGATCGAACGTTTGCAGATGCAAGGCATCACGCTCATCATGATCGAGCATCGCCTGCGCGAACTGTTTCGCCTGGCGAACCGCGTCGTCGTCCTGAACTTTGGCGAGAAAATTGCCGAGGGCACGCCGGCGGAAATCATGGCGAACGAGCGGGTTCAAAAGGCGTACTTGGGTCCCCAGGAAATCATGCGGTAGAAGGAGGGCGGTGCTCCAAGTCAGAAACCTGATGCTCTTTTACGAAAACATGCTGGCGATCAACAACGTGAACCTGCAGGCGGGCCCGGGGCAGATCATCGGCGTCTTCGGCGCGAACAGCGCGGGCAAGTCGTCGCTGATGTACGCCATCTCCGGCATCATTCTGGACATCCAGAAGAAAGAAACCATGAAGGGCGGCGAGCGGATCACCGTGCTGGGGGAAATCAGTTTCGGCGGCGCGGACATCACCCGGCTTGAGCCGAGCGAACGCGCGCGGCGCGGCATCGTGCTGTGCCCGGAGCGGCGGCGGATTTTTCCAGAGAGCACGGGACGCGAGAACTTGAAGATCGGCGGCTATTTGGCGACCCCGGCGCAGGCAAAGCAAACGCTGGACTATGTCCTTGAAATCTTTCCGCCGCTCGCCGACCGGCGCGTACTCCATCGCGCCGGCGGCTTTTTGAGCGGCGGCGAGCAGCAAATGCTGGCAATCGGTCGCGCGCTGATGGCGCAACCGAAACTCTTATTGCTCGACGAGCCGTTGATGGGGTTGAGTCCGCTGATTCAATACTCTCTGGTCGAAGCGGTCAAGCAAATCCGGGAACAGACCGGCATTTCCATTCTGATCGCCGAACAGTACGCCAGACCGATTTTGCCGATCATTGACTATGGCTATATCATCGAAAACGGCTCGACGGTTTTGGAAGGGACGGGCGCGGAGTTGATGGACAACCCGGACGTGCAATCGGCGTATTTTGGATTGTAGGATGGTTCATGGAAGACGTCGACGCGAACGAATACGTATTCACCCAATTTGAAAAGACCTGCGCGCGCTACCCCGATCACCCGGCGCTGGTCTATCTCGGCGAAAAGTATTCTTTTGCCAAACTTGAAGAACTGGTCGCGCGCTTTGCGACCGCCGCGCACGCGCGCGGGATCCGGGACAACGACAAAGTAATCCTCTACTTGCCGAACTGCCCACAGTGGATCATCGCCTACCTGGGTCTGCAAAAAATCGGCGCGGTGCCCGTGCCGATCTCGCCGCTCTACACCGCGTACGAAGTCGAATACATGGCGCAGGATAGCGGCGCAAAGGCAATTGTCTGCCAGGACACGAATTTCGGATACGTCAAACAGTTGCTGCCGAAAACCCAGATCGAGCAGGTCATCGTCGCCAACCTCGCGGATCTTTTGCCGCTGTGGAAACGCGCGGTCGGCGTTTTGCTGGACAAGATTCCGCACGGTCGCGTCGAGCAAGACCCGCGCGTTCATTTTTTCATGGACCTGCTCAAGCACCCGCCGCAGCCGCCGCACGTCGAAATGAATCCACGCGAGCACCTGGCGTACATTCTCTATACCGGCGGCACGACCGGTTTTCCGAAAGGCGTCCCGGGCACGCACGGCAGCATGGTCTCGTACGTGCGCGATGCGAGCGCGGTGGTGCGCGCGCACATCCAGCCGACACAAGATGTCTTTATCCTCGTCAATCCGCTTTTTCACATCATGGCGAAAGGCATGTTGTTCACGCTCGGCTTGAACCCGGGCTGCACGACGATTGTGATGCCGCAGCCGCAAATTGACGCCGTGCTGGAAACGATCCAGCGTTATCGCGTGACGTGCCTGTTGGGCGTCCCCGCGCTGTATCGCATGATCCTGGAGAACGACCGGCTCGACCGCTACGATTTGAGTTCGCTGCGCGTCTGCTATTGCGGCGGCGATACGCTCCCGCTCGAAGTGTTCCACCGGTGGGAGCAGAAAACCGGCGTCAAGATTCGCCAGGTCTATGGCTCCACCGAAGTCGGCTTTGTTTCGCTAGGACGCTTGGATCAAGACCCGGTGCCGATGAGCGTCGGCAGTTTGTTCCCCAGCCGGCGTTACCGCATTGTTGACCCGGAAACGCTGCAACCGGTCACGGAGGGCGCGGTCGGCGAGTTGCTGGTGACCTCCGATTACATCATCAAGGAGTACTGGAACAAGCCGGCGGAAACCGCGCGCGCGTACATTCCGTTGGCGGGCGAGGTGTGGTATCGCATGGGCGATTTCGTTCGCCAAGAGAAGGACGATGTTTTCTACGTTGACCGCAGCGCCGACCTGATCAAGTACAAGGGCTATCGCGTCTCCGCGTCTGAAATCGAAACGGTGTTGCAGGATCATCCGGCGGTGATCGGCGCGTGCGTCGTCGGCGTGCCAGACCCAGGGGTAGGCGAACGCATCAAAGCCATCGTCGTCATGAAAGAAGGGACGCGCGGCGTGAGTTCGTCCGAATTGCTGCGCTGGTGCCGCGAACGGCTTGCGCCGTACAAAGTGCCCCAGTACATTGAATTCCGCGACATGCTGCCCAAATCCAAAGTGGGCAAACTCTTGCGGCGCGAGATCAGAGACGAAGAGCGCCGGCGCGCCGGCAAAGCGAAACAATGACCAAACTGATGACGCTGCGCGACGCGATCGCGCGCTTTGTGCCGCACGGCTCCCGCGTCGTGATGAGCGCCGCGCTCGAATCGCTCATTCCGTTCGCGGCGGGCCACGAGATCATCCGCCAGCGCATTCGCGATCTCACGCTCGTCGGTCCGATTTCTGACATCCTCTTTGATCAGTTGATCGGCGCGGGCTGCGCGCGGAAAATCATCGCGGCGTGGGTTGGAAACGTGAGCGCGGGGCTGGGACACAACTATCGCCGCGCGCAAGAGCAGGGCATTCCGCATCGTCTCGAGATCTGGGATCACAGCAATTTCACGATCTCGCTCGCGCTCCTCGCGGGCGGACTCGGCGTGCCGTACATCCCCACCTATTCGCTCCTGGGTTCTGACCTCCCGCAGACGAATCCAACGTTCCAGCAAGCGCCTTCGCCGTTTGGCGGCGAGAAAACCCTGCTCGTTCCCGCGCTTCAACCGGAGGTCGCGATCCTGCACGTTCAACGCTCCGACGAGCATGGCAACGCGCACGCCTGGGGCAACCTGGGCATCAGCGAAGAAGCCGCGCTCGCGAGCCAGCGCGTGATCATCGTCGCGGAAGAAATCGTGCCGCGCGCGGTCATCGTCAGCGATCCGAACCGCGTGCTCGCGCCGAGTTTCAAAGTGTGCGCGGTCGTGCACGCGCCGGGCGGCGCGCATCCCTCGTCCGTGCAGGGCTATTATAGTCGCGACCACGCGTTCTACCACGAATATCATCGCGCGACGCGAACCGCCGAAGAGAATGATAGGTGGTTGGCTGAATGGGTGAGGGAGGTCAAGGATCGCGCGGAGTACCTGCAAAAATTGGGGGACGCACGATGGCGCAGTTTGCAGTTGAAGGAGCATCGCTACGCCGCGCCGGTGGATTATGGGTACTAGCGGGATGAGCGCAAAGAGCCGGAGGGCTTATTTGGTAATGGTGGCGGCGAGATGATTGAACTCTGCCCACGCCGCGAGAAAATCGTCAACGCGACAGATTTGAGGAGCAGTATCAAACCANNAAAGGAAGCCGAAAAGCCAAGTTCGGAAACTCGCTGAACATTACGGACCGCCGTGCCAAAGGGCTTGGTATCAAGTAACTTGGCGAGAGTTGATTCGTCAAGCGAATGACCCCAATATGCCAGAGCCATTCGCACGCTTGCCGGGAGACAGGTATTGTTCTTGGCTTGCTTAAAGTGAGGAATTGGAAGCGAGGATTTCGGCATTGCGAGAGATTCTCTCGATGAGCGCTGGTTCTCTTTTGACTTCGCCGCTTTCGACGTCTACGTCAATCTCGCCAACTTGACCCACCCTGCCCGCGGATGGAAGTGAGAACAAAACCGGGACCCGCCAATAGATCTTGTCCGCCAGTGCAAGTGCCGGCTCGCCAGCGTGCAAGAGATTGCCAACTTCGGTTGCCAGAAAGTAATTCACCTTTTGCTTGGCGACAAACGCAGACACTTGCACGTCGGCAGACAAGCGAATATCAATTTCAAGGTGACCGGCGTGAGGGATGTTCATTTTGTCGAGTGTCGTGGACATTGGCAGACTCACTTTCTATCCGTCACTTTCGGTCAGATTATAGCATACCGGGAGCATTTTAGCAATCACATATGGATTACACCTCTCAAGAACTCATGGTCGCCGCCGCGGCGCGCGAAATCCGCGATGGCGAAATCGTTTTCACCGGCATGCGCTTGCCGCTGATCGCGTTCGCGCTCGCAAAGAATCTGCACGCGCCCAGCGCGATCGGCTTGTTCGAATGTGGCTTGGCGCGCGACACCCCCGCGCCGGAACTGCTCTACACGATGGGCGATCCGCCTAACATCACCGGCGCGCTCTGGGCGACGCGCATGATCAACATCATGGGCTTGCTCCAACAAGGCTACGTTGACCTGGGCTTTATCGGCGGCGCGCAAGTGGATCGGTTTGGCAATCTGAATACGTCGTACCTCGGCAATCCCCAATTACCAAATACCAAATTGCCCGGCAGCGGCGGCGCGGCGGACATCGCCAGTTTGTCCGAGCGGCTGGTCGTGATCATGCCGCACGAAAAACGCCGGCTGGTCGCGCGCGTCAATTACATCACGTCGCCGGGGTACGGCGAGGGAAACGGTTGGCGCGCGCGCGTCGGTTTGCCGCGCGGCGGACCGAGCGCGATCATCACGACGCGGTGCGTGCTGGGATTCGACGCGGCGACCGGCGAAGCCATCCTGCGCTCGTACCACCCGAGTCAATCCGTCGAGTCAGTGCGCGCAGAGACGGGCTGGGATTTGCGC
>DHFK01000066.1 GCA_002400365.1 Anaerolineales bacterium UBA4826
GCGGTCGTCGGCGGCTTGGGACGCAAAAGATTGATCGAGCATGCGCCGAGGTGTCGTCCCAGGTTCACCACCGCCGCGAGTTCCTGCAGACTGCTGCGCGTTACCAAAAAGTTGAGTCCAAAGCGCAATCCAACTTGGCGGCAGACTTGAATCGCAGCCAGCGCCGATTTGAAATTGGGGCGCGTGCGGGCATTGGTTGTTTCGGTCGCGCCGTTGAGAGAAATCTGAACCTGCCCCAGTCCGGCTTGCTTGAGTTCCTCCGCCAAGTCGCGCGTCAGCCGATTGCCATTCGTGGTCAGGTTGGGAACGAGGTGATGTTCGCGGGCGAGCCGCGCCATCTCGACGATGCGCGGATGCAGCAGCGGCTCACCTCCTCCCAGCGCGATCTGAAAGACGCGCGCCTGCTCCGCCTCACGGACGACTTGCTCACAGAGTTCCCACGAAGCATCCTTAGCCGATACAGCGCTGCCAGGGCGCGCAGAGTAGAAGCAGCCGGCGCAGGATTGATCGCAGCGACCGGTAACCGAAAAGTGGATGGTCTCCGGCGCGGCAAGCGAACGCGGCGGCGCAGTCGTCGTCTTGGCGGCTTCCAGGCACTCCTCAACGCGTGTGCAGGATTCGTCCGGCGTGCCCTGAACGACAAAGCCCTTGTCCAGCAAATAGCCGGCGAGCGAGATAGGAATTTCTCGCCGAGAACCGGGCGCGCAAAGCCGATAGAGCGCTTGCAATCCCTCCAGGTCTAACAACGCGGTCTCGGCAGTCTCCGGCTGAAAGAGGAGCGCGCCGTGTGGTTCCGGGCGGAGAAGGGTGGCAGAAGACAGGGCAAACATCAAGCGATCATCGTCAAGTCAATGTTGGCGCTCGCCTTTTTGGCTGCCTGAGTCAGGACGTACGCGTAATAGCCGTACGCGAATTGCCCGTCGTCCATCCAGCGTCCGTGAATACTCAGCGAAGCATCGGGATTCAATCGCACGCGCAGAGAAAGCGACTGCGGGTGGTTGTAGTTCTCCCACGGATCGCGGGGCCCAAAGATAGACGAGAACATCGTATCTATCTCGTTCAAACCCCTGCCGCCGCTGCGCCGCCTGCCCTCGGCGTCCTGGATCATCACGTCAGTTTTGCGGATCGCGGCTTTGGCTTTCGCCTGTTCCGCTGGCAGCAGTTTGTTCAGCCCCACCAATTCACAGCCCAGGCAGAGCGCGACGCCGTCCCAGGGAATCTCCTCTTCGCTGTAAAAATCGTCTTCGTTCACCGGTTGCCCTGGCTCGAACTCCATGTCCGTGTCGGCGTAGATCTCCTGCTGCTCGTGCGTTAGATCGAAGCGAAAGACCTTGGCTTGCAGCAGCGCGCGGCGGTTGGCGCCCACATAGTTCAAGATTGGCTCGATGGCTCGAACACCCAGTTTGACCGCGCGATCGCCGTGGAACTCGGCGATGATCTGATCGAGTCGCTGCAGAACCGGGGAATCGGCGTCGTGTTGATGGACGTACTTGCGCAAGCGCGTGACCGATTCCTCGCTGAGCAGGTAGTAGGAGCGGGTGAAATAGCCCGAGCCGAGCAAGGCGCGGACGAGCGTGCCCAGCGCCTCGGGCTTTGGCACCTTGACGCTGTAAGCCGCCTCGGACGAGTCAATCTCGTAACCGCTCCAATGCGCTTTCAACATCGTGACCTCCCTTGACAGCCATAGAGGACATTGAGTTTTTTTCTCGGCGTTCTCTATGGCGAATTTCATCCGACCGCTGGTGCGCCAACGGCGGACGTCGTACTTGTCTGACTCGGACGCGCAATCGCCGGGTTCATCGGGTTCTGCGCCGGCGCGATTTCTTAGGAAACAACCTCTTGGAGGATAGTCTCGCTCGCTTCCAGCGCTCTCAAATTTTCCTGCGCGAACTCGGCGCGCTGTCCCGCGCAGATCGCTTCACGCAACGCCTCCAGCGGGTACAGACGCGCGTGGCGCACGATCGCCGCCGTGGTCGCGAGGGCGAGCGCTTTCTTGGGCACCGGCGCGCGGTCGAGATCGAACACCACCTTGCGCGCCCGCGTCTCGATTTGATTCGCCAGGTCGGGCGTGACGTACACGGTTTGCGTCGCGTCCATCGCGCGCAGTTGACGCGGGACTTGGGACAAACCTTCCGGCGAGATCACCGCCAAGATGTCCGGCTTTTCGATTCCCATGTACAGAATTTCCGCGCGGCTCAGAATCACCTCCGCCACCGAATAGCCGCTCATCACCGTCGTCGGATAATCGTCCCGCTGCGTCGCCCACAACCCGCTGTACATCCCGCCGAGCGCGAGCGCGCTCGCGGTCGAGCGCACCTTGCCGCCTGCCGCGCCGGCAAGCACGATGCGAGTCGGCTTTGCCAGCGCGCTCTCGAATTTCTGTTCGACCGGCTGGGACGGCGCAACGGGCTGACCGCGTTGATCGGTAATGCGCGCGCGATAGGCGTGGGCGAATTCCGCGTTCTCCGTGCGCTGCAAAACGCCGGCGGCAAGACCCAGCGCCTGCATCGTTTGCAGCAATTCCGTCTTGGAAAAGCGGTTGTTCGGGACGTAGTACGCGGTGCACAGTTCCCAGAGATCGAGCAGCGCGAAACCGGGGGTCTGAATTGCCTCCGCGATCCGCGCCGGCAAATCCTTGTCGAACGCGGTGCCGCGGTACACGAACGACGCGCCGTTCACCGCAACCGTCGCGCAGATGTCGAGCGGGCGTTCGAGGTTGCCGCCGCGCGTCGTCGCGGTGATGCCGCCGTGCGGCGTCGTCACGGAATGTTCGCCGCCGGTCATTCCAAAGTTCAAGTTGTTGAACACGAGGACGGTCACGCCGATATTTCGCCGCGCCGCGTTCAGCAGATGGTGTCCGCCGATGCCGACGCCGCCATCGCCCATCAAGACGATCACCTTCAACGCGGGCTTGGCGAGTTTGATGCCGGTCGCGTACGTGAGCGCGCGTCCGTGCAAGCCGTGGAACGCATGCACGTCAAAGTATTGATCGCTCATGCCGACGCAGCCGATGTCGGTGACGATGACGGTCTGGCGCGGATCGAGTTGGAGTTGGACGAGCGCGGCGTTGAGGTGATCGTTGACGAGCGCGTGTCCGCAGCCCGGGCAGAACGGATAGCGCGCGCGCTCTGAGTTTCGGTAGGTGGTGATTTCCGGTAGCATCAATCCCTTCTCCGGCGAATCATAGAATCTGCTCCTCGATTTCCCCCGGCGTGATCAACTCGCCGTCCACGCGGTTGACGCCGATGACTTGCGGGCGCGGGTCGAGGGCTAGCGCGATACGCTCGATCTCCAACCGGTATTGTCCGAAATTCAACTCCGGCACGACGACGCGCGTCGCGCCGCGCAGCGCGTCACGCAGCGCGCGCGCCGGGACGGGCCACAGCGAGTGCACGGTAAGGGTCGAGACCTTTTTCCCTGCCGCGCGCGCGTCGCGCGCCGCCTCGATCATCGAACGCGCCGTGATGCCGTAACTGACGACGACGGTCGGCGCGCGCTCCGGCGCATCGAACGCGACCAACTCGAATTCCGCGCGGTGCGCCTCGATCTTTTCGTACAGATGCCGGCTGGTCTTGTTCACGTTGCTCGGTTTCTTCGTGAGGATCCCGCGCTCGCCGTGCATCGAAGTCGTAAAGCGGACGAGGTGCGCGCCGCCGATGGGCGAAAAGAGCGGCGTATCCGCCAGCCGCTTGACGCGATACGGGACGAACTCTCCTTCGGCTGGCGCGCGCGCGCGGTCGGCGATGGGAATGTTCTCGAATGTGCTGGTCTCAACGCTCTGCTGCGCCGAGATCATTTCCTTGTCGGTCGCGATGAAAACCGGCGTGCGGAAGCGTTCGGCGAAATTGAACGCGCGCTGGGTCAAGGCATAACATTCGGCGGCGTTCGTCGGGCAGAGCGCGATGACGGGAAAGCCGCCGCTCGTCCCCCAACGCAAGAATTGCACGTCGCCTTGCGCGACTGTCGTCGCGCCGCCGGTCGCGGGCCCCAGCCGCATCACGTCCACGATGACGAGCGGGACCTCGCCCATGATGCCAAGCCCGATGTTCTCGGAATACAAACTCAGCCCGGGCCCGCTCGTCGCGGTCATCGCCTTCGCGCCCGTCATCGCCGCGCCGATGCACATGCCGATGCTCGCGATCTCGTCTTCCCCCTGGATGCCCACTCCGCCGATCTTGGGCAATTCGCGCAACATCCGCAAAAGAATCGGCGTTGCCGGCGTGATGGGATAGCCGGCAAAAAAATTACAGCCCGCCGCCAACGCGCCGCGCGTAATGGCTTCGGCGCCGTCCATGAATTCGCGCATCCACTACCTCTGCTTATTTCGAATGGGCGCGCGGAAGCGTGAAGCGCATCGTCGTACCGTGTCCCGCCTCACTCTCTACGGGGGCGATGCTCCCGCCGTGCGCCTCCACGATCGCCTTGACAATTGCCAATCCCAAGCCACTGCCGCCGCCGGAGCGTTGGTCGAAGGACGCGCGCGCCCGCGCCTTGTCCACGCGATAAAAGCGTTCAAAGACGTGCGGCTGGGCTTGCCCGGGAATGCCGAGTCCATTGTCGGACACCGCGACGTGGATGGCGCGTTCCGCCCCCCGGATACGCAGAACAATCGCGCCGCGCGCGGCGTCGGTCGAATGAATCGCATTGTCCAAGAGATTGTAAAACACTTGCTTCAACTGGTCCGCGTCGCCGCGGCATTGGGTATCGCCCTCGGTTTCGACGACGAGCGCGCGATGCTGCGCCAACGTCCGCATGCCTTCGACCACTTCGCGCGCCAACATAGCGAGGTCAACCACTTGCGCTTGCAGCGGACGATGCGCGTCCAGGCGCGTCAGCGTCAGCAAGTCGGACACCAGGCGCGTGAGGCGCTGAACTTCGCGCCGCATCCCGTGCAGGACGCGGCGACTCGTTGCCGGGTCGCCTTCCGGCGCCATCAGCAGCACGTCCAGCGATCCGCCGATCGCGGTGAGCGGCGTCCGCAGTTCGTGCGAAGCGTCGGCGACAAATTGGCGCTGTGCGGCGAACGCCGCGTCTAGCCGCGCCACCATTTCGTCGAACGCCGCGGCGAGTTGCCCGGCTTCATCTTTGCGCTGCGGCAAGTTGACGCGTTGGCTCAAATCCCCGCCGGCGATGCGGCGGCAAACCGCGACCATCAAGCGCAGCGGCGCGAGCGCGGTTTGCGTGAGCCACAAACCACCAGCGCCGGCAAGGAGCAATGCCGCAAGCACGCCAACGGCAATGAAGGTCTGTTGTCGTTGGAGCACTTGATTGACGACCACCAACGGAACGCTCATCTGAATGACGCCGGCAATCGGCGAGTCTGGAAAGGGATAACGCACCGGGATCAGAACCGCGAGCATGTCCTGCCCGGCAATCGTCGTGACGTACGCGGGCGATTCCCCTGCCCACGCGCGCGCGAGTGTCCTGGCATCCGGGACTGGGATCGGGCGCGGGTCGGAAGGGTCGCGCCCATCGGCAATCGGAGTCCCGCTCCGATTGACGACGACCGCGATGGTATCCTGCCAGGTCAGATCGCGCGCCAAACTTGCGGCGGCGACTTGGAACGGAGCCGGATCGAAATTCCTGGCGATCACCGGATTCTGGGGGTTGGACGGCGGGAACAGCGGCAAGGGCGCTGGGCGCTCGCCGGGGAGCAAATGACTCATGGACACGCCCGCGATCGCTTGCAGGCGAGAGGCGGTGCTAGAAATGAAGAGCGCGCGCGTATCCAAGTAGAGGAAAGAACCGAGGGCGATCAGAATGACGAGCAGTAGTCCGACGTAGAGAATCGTGAGACGCAGACGCAGCGGCAGATCGTTCCATCGCGCGCGCATGGCTAGTCCTCCCGCCAGACATAGCCGACGCCATGCACCGTGCGCAGCAATCGCGGCGGTCGGTCGCTCAACTTGTCGCGCAAATGACCGATGTGCACGTCCACCAGGTTCGTATCGCCGGCAAAGTCATAACCCCAGACGCGATCGAGAATCGCCTCGCGCCGAAACACCTGGCGCGGATGGGACATGAAGAATTCGAGCAACTCGAATTCCTTCGCCGTCAGCGGGATCGGCTTTCCCGCGCGTTCGACCGTGCGCGCCTCGCGGTCGAGCGCCAGGTTTGCCGCGCGCAGAACCGTTTGCGCCAGGGGCACGCCGCGCCGCCGCAGGATCGCGCGCACGCGCGCCAGCAGTTCGGCAAAACTGAATGGCTTGACGAGATAATCGTCCGCCCCGAGGTCCAGTCCGGTGACGCGATCCGCGATCTCATCGCGCGCGGTGAGCATCAGGATGGGAATGTCGCTGTCGGCGCGCATGCGCTTGCAGATTTCAAAGCCGTCCAAGCCGGGCAGCATCACGTCCAGGATCACGAGATCGAATTTCTCTTGGCGCGTCCGCTCGAGCGCGGCGCGTCCATCCAGCGCCACCTCGACCCGGTATCCTTCGTAGCCCAGACCGACGCGCAAAAATTCGACGATGTTCGGTTCGTCGTCCACGGCGAGAATGTGCGCGGCGTTATCTGTCGCCGCGTCTGTGTCGGATTGGATCATTGCGTTTGCCCTGCTAGACCCCATTATACCCCGAAATCGCTTGGCGGGCGAAACGGCTACCTCCTGCAATCGTACAGGGACACCTGCAGGTTTGCTCCCCCCGGCGCGAACGCGTCGCGATTGGCATCTGGCGTCGGGCTGGTGCCGTCCGGCGCGCCCATGTTTTGCGTCGTCGTATCAAAGCCCTGAACCGGTCTGCACGATCGCGCGATCCATGCAGAAATATCCGATTGCCCGCCCGGGCCTGGACCGCCGCCAAATCCTCCACCCGCGCCGTTCGAGTAAATGAACCGTAGTTCGCCGTCCGCGACTAACTGGGCGAGTCCAGCGCTCGTCACGACGGGGTCGCTTCCGTTGAACCCGCCGAGATAAAGCACCGGGCGTCCGGTCGCCAACACATAGTCCGCGCCTTGCATCGAACTCGGCACCGCCATCAAGTATTTCATCCCCTGCGTGTTCGCCTCCAAATAGCCGAGGAGCGCTGCGTTCACTTGCAAACCGATCAGCCGCGTGTTCGCGCCGCCGCGTCCCACCGGACCAAACGATGCCTGACCGCCGCTGTACGCCGCCGGCAGCGACTGGTTCGTGCTGGCGTTCAGGTTGGTCAGCGCCGACCAGATGCCCGGCGTGAGCAAGAGCGCGGCGACGATGCAGGCAAAGCCGACCTCACCCCTCACTCCCCTCAGGGGGAGTGGGGTGAGGCAGAGCGCCGCGCCGACTACGAACAGCCCGACCGCGAGCGGCAGCCACCCAATCGTACCGACAAATGCGCTTGCCGTATTGAATTGCAATACCAGCGTTCCACCCGCCGCGACCAGCAGCATACCCAGCGCCGGCCACGGATGCCTTGCGCGCACGCGCCATAGTTCGACGACGCCAATGCCGACGAGCGCGGCGAGTGGGGGCGCAAGCATCACGAGATAGTACTCGTGAAAGAACCCGGCGACGCTGAAAAAGATTGTGGCGGTCACTAGCCAGCCGCCCCACAATACCGCCGCTTGATGTTTCGGCGCGATGGGGAAATGGAGCCGCGCGCGCAAGAGCAAGAGCAACGCGCTGAACAAGCCAAACGGCAACAGCCAACTGGCTTCTTTGCTCAGCGGCGCGGTGAACAGGCGCAGCGCGCCGGGCTGTCCGATATTGAATCCACCGCCAGGTCTGCCCGGCGCGCCAGGCGATGGCTGGAATCCGCCATTGCCATCTTGCTGCTGCGGCGCGCGAAATCCTTGTGGCGGTTGGAAACCATCGTCCCTCGGTTGATCCTGCGGCGACTGGAATCCATCGTTGGGCGCTTGCCCCGGCGTTCCATCGCGCGGACTGCTGTTTTGGTTCCCACCCAAGAGCCCGATTACAAGCCCACCGCGCCCGCCCATGCCGAGAAGACGTTCGACGCCGTTGTAGCCGATGGCAAGCCCCCATTCCGAATTGTTCCTACTGCTGCCAACGTACGGGCGCTGATCCGCCGGCGTCAGGTCCACGATCGTCGCCCACGATAGCGAAACGCTCAGCAATAGCACAGTCGCCAGCGCGAGATTGAGCATCTTGCGCCACAGACGTTCCGGCGAACCCAGCAAGTAGAGCGCAAAGAACGCCGGCAGCGGCAGGTACGCTTCGAGCATCTTGATATTAAAGCCAATGCCGACGAGAATCGCGCCGAGCAGCAAATACCCCAACTTGCCGCGCGCGGTCGCCTTGACGAACGCCCACGCCGCGAGCAACAGCGTCAAGATCAACGTGCTGTCCATCGTATTGTTGCGATCGGTCGCGACGACGACCGGCGTGGTCGCCAACGCCAGCGCGGCGACGAGTCCTGCCGCAGCGCCGAACCCGCGTCGGACGAGATGATAGACGACGATCACCGAAAGGATGCCGGCGACGATCTGCGGCAGCAGCAAGCCAAAACCGTTCACGCCGAAAAAGTACGCCGAGATCGCCTGGAACCACAGTCCGACCGGCGGCTTGTCCACGCTGACCGATCCGCCCGGTTCCGCGGCGGCAAAGAAAAAGTTGTGCCAGGATTGGAGCATCGCCTTGACCGCCGCCGCGTAATAGTGATTGGCGTAGCCGAGCGCGTCCAGGTTGGCAAAACGCAGCGCCGCCGCGAGCGCGACGATCAGCGCGAGCGCGATCAACTCCAGCGCGCGCTCGCGCGGGATGCGCCACACTTTCGCCGAGACCGGCGCNNAAGTCGCCAAGACGCGAAGGAAAACTATAAAACCCTTGGCGTCCCTTTGGCGAGGCGCAGGGCATGCTCCGCGGTGAGATTGGGTGGCGGCGCGTCGCGAAATGTCCAAATGCGATTGGCGAGAAAATTCCAGCCCAAGCCCACGCCGGTCGCGCAAACCTTGGCGATGAGCGCTCCATAGCCCGCGTCCGCGAGCAGCGCGCCGAACCATGGCGCGAGCAACAACACGAGCGCGTTGTTCAATATCAGCGCGCTCAGACTGACGAGCGCGAATTGCGAGAATTGCACGCCCACCGCTTTGCGCGACTGGTGGGCAAACGTCCAGCCCCGATGCAGCACGAAATTATTGACGATGCCCGCGCTGTACGAGATTGAATTCGCGCCGAGCGTGGGCACGCCGAGCCAGACGCGCAGCGCGGTGAAGAGGGTGACGTCAACGAGCGTGCCGAGTATCCCGACGACAAGAAAACGCCAAATCATAGGACGACCTCCTTGCGCTTTTTCATGCTCGACCTCCAGATCAGGCAATCGGTTTTTCCGATTCGATTCTAGCCGGGATAGATTAGAATTTTCCAAAGCCCGGCTAAAATTATGCTGAAAAGCGCGATGATCTCGCTGGGTTGTCGCTTTGACTTTGGGGATTCTCATGGTATACTTGCTGCCAAGCGACACCGACCAATCACGCCTCGCGACAGTGACCGGGTTGGAGAGGAGAAACCGCAATGGGTCAAGCAGGCACGGCGCAACCCCCCCGTTCGAATGAGAACGATGCGCGCGCGAAGGGAGCGCAGCCCATCGGCGCGTGCGGCGTCTGCTGCGGCGTGTGTCGCCTCTATGTCTATGGCGTGTGCGAAGGGTGCCAAGCCGGGAATGTTTCCACACTCGATCAAATCTCGCACTCGACCTGCCCCATCCTCCGCTGCGCCGCCGTAAAGGGTATTCCCTTTTGCAGTCGCGATTGCTCGGAATACCCGTGCCTCCTCTTCGGTCAAGGGCTCCCGATCTGTCTGCGCTATCATCAACTCGAGCCCGATTCTTTCGAAGCCATGGATCCGTCGGCGTGGACGCGCGTGGGCTTGCGCGTCGCCGGCGACGGGCTCACTCCACATCTCGACGGCCCGCCCGCGCAACTCTACATTTTTTGCCTGGGTCCATTTCGCGTGTATCGCAATGGCAAAAAGATCACGGAAACCGAGTGGGGGCAGGCGAAAGGCGCCACGCACAAGATCAAAGCCCTGCTGGCTTACCTGATGGCGAGCGTGCCGCGCGGCGCATACAAAGACGAACTGTGCGATCTCCTCTGGCAGAACCACGCGCATCCAGACCGCTCGGACAGCCGGTTCTACGCCACCCTCCACTATTTGCGCCAAGCGCTCGAACCGGGGCTCAAGCGCGGCGAAGAATCGGGATTCATCGTTTACCGCGACGGCTGCTATCAGATCAACCCCACGNNGAGGCGTTGTACCAAGGCGACTATATGGTGGGCATCGAGTCGCGCTACACCGAGCGCTACGACAACGATTGGTGCCAGTGGCGGCGCTTTCGACTCAAGAGCATTTATCTGGAGATTCTGTTGAAATTGGCAGAGTATCACGCGGCGATGAACGAAGACCGTTTGAGTCTCCACTATGCGCGCCGGGCGCTCTTGCAAGACAACTGTTGCGAGCAAGCCCATTCCCTCATCATGCGCGTGCTCCATCGCGCGGGGCGGCGCAGCGATCTCGTGCAGCAGTATTCTCTCCTCGAACGATTCTTGCGCCAACGCGAGGATCGCGCGCCGTCTGCCGAAATCACGCGGCTGTACCAGGAACTGGCGGTCGCGCGCTGAAATCTCCCCCAAACCGAAGACAAACCAAAGTGGCATCGTGTATTCTCGAACCGACACGATGCCACTTTTCATCCGGCGTAACTGCTCCAGATGTGCCACAGAGGACACCGGGGAAGAGTAGGGGCAGCCCTGTGTGGCTGCCCAATCGGGCGACCACATCGGGTCGCTCCTACGCCACTGCAATTGACGCGCGAGGACAAGCGCGGAAAGGAGGGCGAGGCGCAGACAAGCCACACTTAATGCCGAGTCGAAGACTGGTTCGAACAAATCTCAGGGAGGAGACGAGACAATGGCTGACCGAGCACAGCAAGCCAACGAGTACATGAAAAAGTTGATGGGCTTTACCCCCCGCATGTTCCAGGTGATCAACACCGTCAACCCGGCGGCGGGAGAAAAGTTCGCCGATTTCTACGACACGATTTGGCACGACGGCGCGCTGTCGAAGAAGGTGAAAGAGTTGATGTTCACGGCGATCGGCGTCGCCTACATGTCGCCGCGCTGCATCATCCACGTCATCCCGGCGGTGGAAGCCGGCGCGACCGACGCGGAGATTTTCGAGGCGGTGTCCGTCGGCACCATCGCCGCGGGCTTTGTGCCAGGCGGACCGGGCATCCCGTACGCGTTCGAGTACGCGGTCAAGTGTCTCGACATCGCGGCCAAGTACCGGAAGGGCGAAAAGTGGGAGTACCTTGCTCCAACACAGTTTGATCACGGCGTCTACTAGCGCGTGACGAGTGACGAGTGCCCAGTGACGTGGTGCGTGCGACGTGAAGCGTGACACGGAATACGCACCACGTTTCACGTCACCCGTCACACAGCCAGCCCTGATGCGCAGCGNNGTGTCGCAGGGCCACTCGTCACTCTGAGTTCAAAGGGGAATTCGATGAAACCCAAAGAGCGACTATTCACCACGTTCGATCTAGGACAACCGGATCACGTGCCGGCGTGCATCTTTGGCGGCGGCATGTGGGTCCTGCGCACGACCGGCTACGCGTTCCAGGATCTCATCGGCAAGCCGAAGGAGATGGCGGACGCGTACATGAAGGCGAACGAACTCGTCCACTGGCCCATCATTTACGTCGGCTCCGGCTATAACAATCTCCAGGTCGGCGCGCTTGGCGGCAAGATCAAGTACCGGCGCGTCGGCGCGCCGGATTTGGAAGAGCCGCTCGTCAAAGAGACGGCAAACGAACTCGACGCGCTGGACATCGAAGCGCTCGCGCGCGACCGGCTAATCAACACGATTTGGGAAGCGACCGACATCGTCGCGCAAGCCGTCGGCAAGGACTATGCCGTGACGATGACGACTTGGGGCCCCTTTACCCTGGGGGCGCAACTGTACGGCGTGGAACGCTTGATGAAAGCCGCGTACAAAGCGCCGCAAGAAGTCGAAAAGGTGATTGATTTTGCGGCGCGCATGATCCTGCGCGTCTTTCAGCCGTTGGTGGACCGGGGCATTATCGAACTGGCGAGCATCGCCGATCCCACCGCCTCCGGCGACCTGGTCTCGCGCAAGCATTTCGACCGGTTCGCGCTCAAGCCGCTCCAAAAAGTTACCTCCGCGCTGCGCGCCAAGGGCGTGCGGAGTCTGCTCCACATCTGCGGCAACACGACGGACAAGTTGGACTTGCTCACCGAAACCGGCGCGGACTGCGTCAGCATTGATCAGAAGGTGACGCTCGCCAAAGCCAAAGAGGTCTTTACCGAAAAAAAGAAATGCCTGGCGGGCAACGTCGCGCCGGTTCACATTCTGAACGAAGGCAAGCCCGATTTTGTGCGCCAGCAATGCGAACAGGCGCTCGCGGTCGGCGCGCCCGGCGGCGGCTTTATGCTCATGCCCGGCTGCGACATTCCGCCGACCGTGCCGCTGGAAAATATCCAGGTGTTTATGAAGACGGCGGAGGTATGGCGGTATTAGTCGGATGGTCTGATAGTCAAATAGTCGAATAGTCTTTGACTACCTGACTATCCGACTATCGACTACGCGACTATATGACCAAAGTTACCGTAGACGCCGGCGCGTGCGGATACCGCGCGACGATCGAGGTCGAAAAGGTGGATCGCCATACGGTGCGCGTGAGAATTGACAGCGCGTGCGAAGAGATCGCGGCGATGAATCCCGACCTGGCGGAACTGAACTGGCGGCGCGGCGTGTTCTGCAAAATCGCCGCATCGCGCGTGTATCTCTCCGCCGCGCAGCACGTCAAGCACGCGGCATGCCCGATTCCCTCCGCGATCCTCAAGGCGATTGAAGTCGAGGTCGGCATCGCGTTGGCGAAAGACGTGACGATACATTTCGAACGACCTTAATAGCCACAGGGAACACAGAGAACACAGAGAAGAAAAAATTCTTTACTTTGTTTTTCTCTGTGTCCTCTGTGGCTACATACGAGGATCAATGGCAATCACCGAGGAACCCAAACATTTCGTCGTGTTCCAACCGTCCGGACGACGCGGACACATTGAAGAAGGCACGTGGCTGCTGGACGCCGCGCACGAACTCGGCGTCGAACTCGAAACGATCTGCGGCAAGATGCGCACTTGCGGCAAATGCAAGGTGCGGATCGAAGAGGGCTCGTTCGAGCGGTACGGCATCGAATCGTCGCGCGCGCATCTTTCCAAGATCATCGAGAAAGAGCGCGAGCACCTGGGCGCGCAGTTGGACGATGGCTACCGTCTCGCGTGCGCGGCGCGCGTTCAGGGCAATGTCGTCGTCTTTGTGCCGGAGGAAAGCCGCGCGGTCAAGCAAGTCGTCCGCAAGACCGCGACCGAGCGCGTTATCAACGTCCAGCCGGCGATCCGCAAAGTCTATCTCGAACTGCGCCCGCCGACGCTGCAAAATCCGCTCGGCGATTGGGAGCGCGTGACCGACGCGATGCGCCGCGTCTTTCACCTCGACCATCTCGGGATTGATTATCGGACACTCTTGGAATTGTCCCAAGCGCTGCGCGCGGGCGAATGGAAAGTGACGCTCACCCTCTGGATGAATCGCGAGATCGTGCGCGTCGAGCCGGGCTTGGTCGAGCGCTCCATCGGCTTGGCGGTGGACGTGGGCACGACGACGGTCGCCGGCTATCTGTGCGACCTGAAAACGGGCGAGGTCATCACGACCGAAGCGATGATGAATCCCCAGGTTTCTTACGGCGAAGATGTAATGTCGCGCATCACCTACGCGATGACGCACGACGACGGGCTTGCGAAACTCAATCGCGCGATTATCGAGGGGCTGAACACCATCGCCAAGAATGCGACCGAGCGCGTCGGTCTCACACCGGGCGAGATTCTCGAAGTCGTCCTCGTCGGCAATACGGCGATGCACCATCTGTTTACGAACATTTACCCCGAACACGTCGGCAAAGCGCCGTTCCCCCCAACGCTGCATCACTCGATTGACGTCAAGGCGCGCGACATGGGTCTGCGCGTGCATTCCTCGGCGAATGTCCACATCCTGCCGATTGAAGCCGGCTTTGTCGGCGCGGACAACGTCGGCGTGCTGATCGCGGAAGAGCCGTACAACCAGGATGCGCTGGAACTTATCATTGACATCGGCACGAACGGCGAACTCATCATGGGCAATCGCACGAAACTGATTTCGTCTTCCTGCGCGACGGGACCGGCGTTCGAGGGCGCGCACATCAAATTCGGAATGCGCGCTGCGCCCGGTTCCATCGAGCGCGTGCGCATTGACCTCCAGACGCTCGAAGCGCGTTTCAAGGTGATCGGCAAGGAGTTGTGGAACGACGAACTCGAGCCGGAGCAAATCGGCGCGCGCGGGATTTGCGGTTCGGGCATCATCGAAGTGATCGCCGAGATGTTCCGCGCCGGCATCATTGACAAGACCGGGCGGTTCGTCAAGGGCTTGCAACATCCGCGCGTGCGCAAAGGCGAAGACGGGGACGAATACGTTCTAGCATGGGCGAACGAGACATCCATCGGCAAAGACATGACCGTTTCGATCAAGGACATTCGCGCGCTGCAACTTGCCAAAGCCGCGATGTACGCCGGCGCGAAGTTGATGATGCGGCGTCTGGGATTGAAGAAACTCGACCGCGTCATTCTCGCCGGCGCGTTCGGGAGTTACATTGACCGCGAGCGCTCGATGCTCCTCGGCTTGTTCCCGGACTGCGAACTGAGCAACGTGTACGCGGTCGGCAACGCGGCGGGCGACGGCGCGCGCATCGCGCTGCTCAACACCGACAAGCGCGAGGAGGCGAATCGGTACGCGCGGCAGGTGGAGTACGTCGAACTAACGGTGGAGCCGGCTTTCGAGCGCGAGTTCATGTACGCGATGCACCTGCCGCACATGCGCGATGCGTTCCCGAACGTGGAAACGTGGCTTGACAAGGAGGGCTGCGCGGCAAGTGTGCGGGCGGCGCTGCCGAAGGTTCTCGCAGCGTAGGTGGCGTGGAGAGATTGTACATGCAAGCGGTTGCCGACATACCCGCTCTCTCGGCTCGCGCGGGTGGAGAGGGTTGATCAAATGAACGAAAGCGACAGAGATCGGTTTGTCTTTGAAACACTGCACCGAGAGATTCAACACGAAGTTGGGCTTGTCGCCAATCGAATGACCTGGCTCATCACCTCACAGTCCTTCTTGCTAAGCGCCTTTGTGATCACGGGAGGCGCTGGGCATACGTACCAGTCGTGGGCGAGGTGGTTCGTTCCGTTGATCGGTATCCTGATATCCATGCTTGGATGGTTTGCCATTCTGGCAGGGTTGGTCGGAGTACGGAGACTCATGGTAGAAGAGTCCACGCGATTCCATAGTGGATTGTTGGGGACGCTTCCGCTTAGAAGATTGCCCAATCTCGTTGACTTGATCGGCTTGATGATACCCGCGGTTGTCCCACTCATCTTTGTGTTGGTCTGGATAATTGGTTGGCTCTTGGCTAACCGTTGACAAGCCGGCGAATAGCCCTCGCATCTCGATAGAGTGAAGAAACCATGAAACACATTCTGACTACCTTCCTACTCGTGGTTGCCGTCGCCGCCTGCGCGCCGGCGGCGACGCCGACGCTCGCGCCGGTCAAGGTGCGCGTCGGCTATCTGCTCGCGGACCTGCATCACATCGCGCACGTCGTCGCGCAGGACAAGGACGCGGGCGGCGGTACAGCGTTCTACGCCAAATACGGTCTCGTCGTCGAAGATGGCGTTGGCGCGCCGTACGCGAACGGCGGCGTCGAGATGGATCATTTTGCCGCGAACCAAGTGGATGTTGGGCTGCTCGGCGCGCCGCCGGCGATCACCAAGCACTTGAACGCCGGCGTGGACACGGTCATCGTCGGGCAGGTGAACGCGATTGGCTCTGCGCTCGTCGTCGCGAAAAACGTGACCAGGTTCTCCGATCTCGTCGGCAAGACGGTCGCGACGCCCGGACATTCGAGCATCCAGTTTTTCCTGCTGCTGAATTACGCGGAGCAGCAAGGCGTGGACATCAGCAAAATTAACGTGATTGACCTCGCGCCCAAAGATATGCGCGCCGCGATGGAAAAGGGCGAGATCGCCGCGTTCATTGCTTGGGAACCTTTTGTCGCCGAAGCGGCGGTGACCGGCTTTGGCAAGATTCTCGCGACTTCGCAGGAGATCTGGCCCAATCACCTCGACTGCGTTGTTGCCGTTAATCGCAAGTTCGCGCAGGCGAATCCCGATACGGTCGTGCGCTTTATGCGCGCGCAGCAGGACGCGACCGCGTGGACACTCGCCGCGCTGAGCAAGCCCGAATCGAAAGAGTACGCGCGCCTGGTCGAACTAGCAATGAAATTCACCGGGCGCGACGCGGCGGTGGTGAAAGAGGCGTTCAAGCGGATTGATTACAAGACCGCGCTCGACGCGAATTTCAGCCAATCGCTCGTCCTCTTTACGAACAAGTTGATTCAGTACAAGATCGTTCCGGCGGATCAGTTGACCACGCGCGGCTACAAATCGGCGGAGGATTTCGCGACGCGGTACGTGGATGCGTCGTATCTTGCCAAGGCGGCGGGGAAGTGACGGGTGGCGGGTGACGAGTGTCGAGTGACAAGGTTACTTTTGCAGGTAAAAGAATGGCAGTGAAAGCCGCAGGAGAAGGCATAGGCACAGCGTCTCAGAGGGTAGAGACTCGTGACGGTCCCCGCGTGGCGTCCATCGGGCTGCGGATGCTTGACGCATTTCCCTTTGTCACTCGTCACCCGTCACTCGTCACTCGTCACGGGCTGAGCCTGCTTTCGATCGCGTCGTTTCTCGCGCTCTGGCATCTGTTGGCAATCGTCATCGCCAGCCCTTATCTGCCGACACCGCTCGCGGTCGCACGCGCGGCGATTGCCGCGTTTTTCGAACGCGACTTTTTGGGATTCACGATTCAGCAGCACATCGCGTCGAGTCTGGTGCGCATTGTTTGGGGATTTGGGCTCGCAGCGCTGCTTGCTGTTCCACTCGGTCTCGCGTCCGGCTGGCTGCGCTCGGTGGAGCATCTGACCGGTCCCGTCGTCGAACTGCTGCGACCGATTCCGCCGCTGGCGTGGATCCCATTCGCGATCTATTTCTTTGGCGATCCGTTCGACGCGGTGTTCATCGTTTTTCTCGCGGCATTCTTTCCGATTCTCCTGAGCACACTCGCCGGCGTCAAAGCGGTGGATCCGATTCTGATTGACGCCGCGCGCACGCTCGGCGCGAAACGTTTGCGACTGTTCCTGCAAGTGGTCTTGCCGGCGGCGCTGGGCAACATCGTCACCGGGATGCGGATTGGCTTGGGCGTTGGATGGATGTGCATCATGGCGGCGGAGATGGTCGGGGTGAAAGGCGGCGGCTTGGGCGTCTACATCTGGTCCATGGGCGAGATCGGCCGATTCGACGCGGTGTTCGCGGGCATGGCGATCATCGGCGTCGTCGGCATCGCGCTGACCGGCGCGATGGGGTGGGTGGAGAAGAGAATCAGTAAAGCGTAAAACGTGATGCGTGATGCGTGAGGAGCCTATCCTGAGCGAAGGCGAAGGATGATGCGTGATGCGTGATGCGTGATACGTGAATCCGCAATCTGAAGTTTGAAATCTGAAATCTGAAACGGAGCGCGATGCTTCAAGTTCGACGCGTGATACACAGTTTTGATTCGATGACCGTCTTGAGCGATCTGTCGTTCGACGTGCCCGCCGGCAAGTTTGTCTGCATCGTCGGGCCGAATGGCTGCGGCAAGACGACGCTGCTGCGCCTGATCGCGGGACTCGCGCGCCCGACGCGCGGCGAAATCGTCTTGAACGGCAAGCCGATTCAAGAGCCGGGACCCGAGCGCGGGTTCGTCTTTCAAGAGTACGCGCTTTTCCCATGGCGCAGCGTGCGGAAAAATATCGAATTCGGCTTGGAAATGCGCGGGGTCGCGCCTTTGCAACGCCGCGAGATCAGCAAGCGGTACATTGACCTCGTCGGCTTGCGCGGCTTTGAGGACTATGCCATTCGTCGTCTCTCGGGCGGGATGAAGCAAAAGGTGAGCATCGCGCGCGCGCTCGCCAACGAGCCGATCGTGATTCTGATGGACGAGCCGTTCGCCGCGCTCGATTGCCAGACGCGCAACGTAATGCAAGAAGAACTGCTGAACATCTGGGACGCCTCGCGGGAACGCAAGACGATTTTGTTCGTGACGCACAATGTCGAAGAGGCGGTCTTTCTGGCAGACCTCGTCCTGGTCTTGTCGCATCGTCCGGGACGGTTAGTCGAGGCGCTGCCGGTGAACCTGCCGCGCCCGCGCGATCGTATCAGCCCGGAATTGCACCGCCTGCGCGGGCACATCCTCGATCTGCTCGCGGCGCAGATGCCGCGGGAAGAGTTGCTGCAAGAATCGTGCGAGGTCGTTAGAGATTAGAGATTGGAGATTAGAGATTGGCAATCTCCAATCTCCAATCTCTAATCTCCAAGCTCTACCATCGGAGGTTTCATGTTTCGCTTCACCACACCCCAAAGAACTTGTCGCATCGGAAACGCGGTCTTTGGCGGACAGCCGGGCGAACGCCCACCGCTGCTCGTCGCGAATATGTTCCAGCGCGGCGACAAACTCTTGCAGAATCGCAAGACCGTCGAATTCGACCGGGAAGCCGCGACCGAGCGTATCCGCGAACTCGAACGGATGGTGGCAGAGACCGGCATCCCCGCGCTCGTCGGTCTGTGCGCGCCGACCTTGCCGGAGGTAAAGGCGTACACCGAATTTTTCCTGGGCGCGACCAACCTCCCTTTCGGCATTGACACGTGGACGCAGCAGGGGCGGATGCAAGCCGCGCAGCACATCGCCGAACTCGGCGCGCAAGACAAATTCCTCTACAACAGCATCACCGCGTGGGACAAGGACATTCCCGGTCAGGTCGCGCAACTGCGAGACCTGGGGATCAAGCATGTCGTCATTCAAGCCTTCGACATGGAGGACAAGCACGCGACCGGTCGCGTCAAATCGCTGCGCGCGCTTCTCACCGACGTCGAAAAAGGCGGCTTTGCTTCGATCATCGTGGATACGAGCGTGATGAATCTGCCGACGACTTCGATCAGTCTGACCGCCAATCGTTTGATCAAAGAGCAGTTCGGGTTGCCCGTGGGACTCGCGCCGGCGAACGGGTCGTACATGTGGAAGGACGCGCTGACGAAATTCGGCAAGGATTTTTTCCGCGGCGCGGACGCCGGACTGCACGCGATCGCCGCGATCCTCTGGAGTGACTGGATCATCTATGGACCGATGAGCGGCACGGCGCGCATCTTTGCCGCGGTCGCCGCGGCGACGACGCTGCTCGCGACTCTGGCGGGCGAGGAAGGCGCGCGTCTGCCGCCGGACGCGCAACATCCCTTGAACCGCTTGTTCCCGAAAGAAGCCCAGCAACTTATCGAAGAAGAAAGGAAGACCATGCCAGAACCGACCGATGGAAAAAACTCCCGCGCGCGCGTGCTGAGTTTGTTCAAAGGCGACAAGCCGGATCGGACGCCGGTCTTTAGCGGGATGGGCAACGTGACGACGCACGGCATCTATCCGCATGGCTGGCGCTTTGCGGAGATTCACACCGACGCGGAGAAGATGGCGCGCTCGGCTGCCTCCACCTCACAACTCTTTGGGTTTGAGTGCGCGGTCGCGCCGTTCGACATGGGCATCGAAGCCGAGGTGCTCGGCTGCGAAATCAACTATTACACGCAGTCGTCCCAGGAAATTCTCTACCCGACGATGCGCAAGAAACTTGCCACAACTGTCGAAGAGCTCAAGATCGAAATTCCGGCAGACCTGGATCAGCGCGGGCGCGTGCCGCTCGTCCTGGAGGCGCTTTGCAAGATGAAGACCGAAGTGGGCGATCAGGTTCCAGTCGGCGCGTGGGTGCTCGGTCCGTTCACGCTGGCTGGGCAAATCGTCGAACTCGACAACCTGCTCAAGATGTCGTTCAAGAAGACGGCACTGGTCGGCGCGATTCTGGATCAACTGACCGGGCTGTTGATCTCGCTCGCGAAATTGTATCGCGCCGCTGGCGCGGACTATATCACGGTGCGCGAGATGGGCGCGACCTCTGACGTCCTCAGCCCACGTATGTTCAAGACGCTGATCCTGCCGCCGCTGCAAAAGATCTTTGCCGCGCTAGAGCCGCCGCGCGTGCTGCACATTTGCGGCACCACCTCCGCGATTTTCGAACTGATGGCGGACGCCGGCGCGGAAGCGATCAGCATTGACCAGAAGAACGATGTTGCGGATGCGGTCAAGCGCGTCGGGGAGAAAACGCTCGTCTTTGGCAATCTCGATCCGTACAACGTCCTCGTCACCGGCACGCCCGAGTTGATTCGCGAAAAGGTGCGGGGGATTCTCGACGCGGGCGTGGACGCGGTGTGGCCCGGTTGCGACATCTGGCCCAGCGTCCCGCAGGAGAATATGCAGGCGTTGGTGGAGACGGTNNCAACGCGCCCTGGACGATGGCGTGGACGCCTACGACGCGATCATGAACGGTCTCGCGACCGGCATGACGCGCGTCGGCGAACTCTTTTCGGCGAACGAGTATTTTGTGCCGGAGGTGCTGATGTGCGCGGACGCGTTGTACGGCGGGCTGGATATTCTGCGTCCGCACGTAAAGCGGGATACCCAAACCAGCATCAAAGGCGAGGTTGTCCTGGGAGTCGTCGAAGGGGATATTCACGACATTGGCAAGAACCTGGTCAAGTTGATGTTCGAAATTGCGGGCTTTACCGTTCACGACCTCGGGCGGGACGTGCCGCTTGAGAAATTCGTGGAGGAATACATCCGCACCGAT
>DHFK01000071.1 GCA_002400365.1 Anaerolineales bacterium UBA4826
CGAACCAACTGCTTGACCTGGTTTTCAGTGAGGCCCCCCTTCCCTACGAAGGTTGCAATCAGGCTCTTGGTCAGTTGATCTTCATTGAGACCTGGTTTCAACTGGCTTAGAATTTTGTCGCTGCATAATCGCCTGAGCTGAGCCTTCGTCAGTCGTTGGTTGCGTAGTTGAAAGTCCATTTTGCTCCTTGTCGGCATGTCCCTCGGATCGCGCTTGCAAGCGAATTTGCGCCTTCCGGCGATCGGGCAAAAAGAGGAAAAGGGTCTCGTTTTGTTCCGTTTTGTTCTTCTGCCTGCGCCCCTAAGGGGATTGCTGCGACCTTTGATACCTTTGGCCCACTTCGCCCCGTACAGGCTGCGTGGCTGCATCGTCTAAGAGCGTCAGTGCCTGACTGGGACTATTTGTTTGGCGGGATGTGCCTGATCGAGCAAGATTACGTCATGCGGTGTGATACAAGGTCGCTGACGCAAGTTCAACCCCAGTATGATGGGATAGCGCTGGAATCGGGTTACACGACCACAGTGCTCGCAAAAGTTGATTCCCAAACGGTTATGGAGTAGTTGGCGCGCTCGGTGGGATAGGGGCATCACGAGACTCCGCAGAGTGATTTTGTTTTGCGCTGGCAGTACGCTGCCGATTCAAATGTTGACTTAGAACAAAAGTTCGCATACAATCAACGCGTGTTGGATTCAACCCTTGCCCTGTCAATCGTCGTGCTCGCTCTGATCGCCGCGCTCGCGCTTTGGCGCTGGCGGCGCCACCGCGGCGCGGTGACCAAATCCTTTTCGGTCCACGTCGCCGACAGTTCATCACCGCACGCGGACCGCCGCTGGCTCTGGGACTCACTCACCCCGCGCGAGATGCAAGTTGCGCGCCTGGTCGCGCACGGCAAGCGCAACGCGGAGGTGGCACGCGAACTCTGTATCAGCGTCAACACCGTCGAGTCCCACCTCAAGCATATCTACGCCAAACTCGATGTGCATACGCGCGTCGAACTCAGTCGCGTCATTCGCGATTTGGCGGACTGATTGCCGCGTCTCCTCTGTCTGCTACAACCACCAGATTACACTTTTTGCCGGTGATGCCGGTGACAGTTCGCTGCAATGCGACGGTGAGACGGTTCAGCAAATAGCCGGACGGATCGGACACAGTCAGGGCGATGGTGTTGTCGGAGCAATCGTAGTCAAGTACGCGCGACTCGATCAGTTGGTGCATCGTGGCGCGGTTCGTCGCGGCGCACATGTCGCTGATTACATCACGCCACAATTCGCCGGCGGGGCCATTTCCGAACGTGTCGGCGTCGGGAAGCTCTAGCGGCGATTCGGGTAAGTCGGCATCGGCAATGATCGGTGGGTGGGCATGGGGGTCGGATTCCAGCACCGTCCACGCGTATCCGTATGGGCGGATATAGCGATGGGGGATTTGTTTGGCGCGGGGAATCCAATCAGCCCATTCGCGCGCAATTTCTTCTGGCACGCGCTCGGCCAGGATCTGCAAATTCTTTCCCTGAAAACCGACCTCAGCGAAAATTTTTCGCGCGGCGGCAACATCATGATGATGATGTTTATCCCTAGAATCCGGAGTACTGGTACTAACATCATCATCATGGGGTGGGGGGGTAAAAACTTTTAAAGGGGGTGGTAAAGTTNNCCGGTTCGGTAGGTGAGAATTGGGGTATAGATGACCCTCTTTTCTCTCCGAACCAAGCATACGCCGCAACGCGATAGCGCTTGGTGCCGTCTGCCTCGCGGCCGGTCTCCTCAATGAAGTGGTGCGCCGGGTCGGTCAAAAACCGAGATGCCTCGATCACCGACGGTCGGCTGTATCCCGTTTCACGCTCCATGGTGGAGAGCGATGCGCCGGGATCCTCATCCGCTTCGTGCAGAGCAACGCAGATAAAGATGGAAAGCGGCGCGCCCTTGAGCATGCGCAAAGCCCCGCTCTTGAAACTCGTCAGCACCTTGATGTACGACTCGGCGCTATAGACCGTGTCGCCGCGCTTCGAGTATCCAACCTCACGTTGTTGCACTATGCGGATGTCACTCATTTCGCTACTCCATTCACCAAGGCAACCTCGGTCAACCGCCACTCCCCGCCGACGACGCGGATACTCCGCGATTGCTTGCGCCCCGACAGGCAAATCAAGCCCGCGTTCTGCAAGCGATGCAATTGATAGAGCGCGACACTGCGGCTTGAAATGCCACATGCGCGCATCAGTTCCTCAAGCGCGGGGGAGTTGCCGTCATGCTGGATCTTGTATTCGACGATCCAGAGAAAGATTTTCTGGATGTCATGGAACACGCGCTCGCTCGTTTGTTTCATTGCTTCGCGACCTATTTTGTGGTAAAGTGTCGGTGGAAGGCGGACTTGCTTCCCACGGCTGATCCGCCCTCCACCGTGTTTCGTGCGCGGCACCGATGTGCCGCGCTTTTTTATTTGGGTAACGGAAATCCGTGATACGAAAATCACGGCAAAATACCGCTCTTCCGTGATAGCACAGGAGTTCTAATCGTGCTATGCTTGGACTTCACAAGGAGTCAGGCATGGAACTTGAAAACGCTATCAAGTCGTTCCTCAACGACGTGACCGCTCGCGACCTCAGCCCTAAAACGCATCAGCGGTATCAAGCCGATCTGGAGGACTTGCAGGATTTCTGCCGCCAACGCTCCATCGCGGCGCTCGACCAGGTGACCGCTGACTTGTTGCGGTCCTACTTCGCCGAGCTCCAAACGCGCCCGAATGGAAGGCGTCCCAGTCAGAAACTCTCGCCCTTCACGATCGAAGGAATGTATCGCACGGTGAAAACCTTCTTCCGCTGGTGCGAGTGGGAAGAGTACCTGCCCGCCAATCCCATGCGTCGCGTTCGACGCAACAAACTGCCGGCTCACATGGTTCCGCGTTTGTCCGAAGAACAAGTCAAGGCATTGCTCGATGAAGTAGAGAGAACGCTATCGCCCGAACGCAATCTGGCGTTGATTCTGTTGATGGTGGACAGTGGGCTGCGTCGTGGCGAAGCGCTTGGTCTCAATGTGGAGGACGTGCACTTGGATGAAGGACGAATCCGCGTCTTTGGGAAAGGGCGAAAGGAACGCGATGTTCCATTGGGTGATGCTTCATCGCGTGCGCTTGGTGCATGGCTCGCCGTACGGCCGCCGACCACTTCGGATAAGGTGTTCGTTACGGATGCAGGCACACCCTTCCGACCCGCCGGCATGAAGTCGTTGTTTACGCGTCTTCAAATCCGTCTGCAGTTGCAACGACTGTATCCGCATCTCTTACGGCATACCTTTGCGGAGATTTATCTGAAGCGGGTGCGCGATGTGAAGAGCCTGCAACAAATTCTTGGGCATGCGAAGGCGAGCACGACGCTTGACCTCTACGTGGAGCACAATTTCGACGATCTGCTGCGGATGCATCGAATCGGTTCGCCAGTGGATGGAATAAAAAAATGGGCGACCATAACTGGTCGCCCATTAGATGGGGCAAATTCGCAGACGTAAAGCCATTTGTAAAGTGGGAACTGTAAACAAGCGCAGGCATCTCCTAATGAGGAAGCATTTGCTTCTCTCAGATCAATGGATTGCGGTTCCAATTGCCAAGGAGAAGGTCGCGGGTTCAAATCCCGTCTTCCGCTCTT
>DHFK01000041.1 GCA_002400365.1 Anaerolineales bacterium UBA4826
TTGATTGGCTAAAGTCCAGTGATACAGACTTTGTACCATCGCGACGTCAATCCTTCCAGTCGGCTTGTGCTTGCCGCCTCCAATTTGTCCGATCCCCTTTGGATCGAGTCCAAGAAACTGACTCAATGCTTGGATCCATTGATCGAGTAGTTGCCGACGATGAACAATCACGAGTGTGTTCACTTTGCGTTGGGCAATCAAGTACGCCGCCACGACAGTTTTGCCGAACGCGGTTGAAGCCGCCAAGACACCTGTGTCGTGTTGTAGCAAAGCATTCGCGGCTTGTTGCTGTTCTGGACGAAGCGTCCCGTGAAATTTGAACTCAAGCGGTGCGCCAGCGAATCGCTGATCGGTGAGCGACACTTTGACCTTGAGCGATTTGAACAGATCAAGCAACTCATCGAGGCAACCGCGCGGCAATCCCAAGTGCTTGGGAAAGTCCTCGCAACAACTGATGATGCGCGGCTTGTCGAACGTTGACAGCCGCATGGCTTGCGCTTGATAGAATTCGGGATTTTGAAACGCTACCAAGCGAATCAGGCGATTTCGTAGTGAAGGCGTCAGGTCTACCTTCGGTATGTAAATCTGATTGCCAAGCACCAACTCGATTTGTTCTGGCAGTGGACCAATGACGGCTTGCTCCTTGCGTTGCCTGGATGGAGGCGCGACCCAGGGTTGATCGTCGTTCTCATCCGTGACAGGGATGCGGATTCCCAGGATAGCGTTGCGCTTTTCTGCTTCGTCAACAATGTTCTCGACTTCGCGACGATTCATTCGGCGGATTGACGAGAGAAACGTCCATTGGTCTTGGTGAGCGACCAAGTTCTCATCCAAGAAAAGACTATTCCCACGCTCCGCGTCGCGCGGCTTTTTCTGCAAAGGCAACGCGATCAGATTGCCAAAGCCGCCCCTGGGAAGAGTATCCTGGCTGGGGAAGAAACGATCATAGGAATCAAGCCCGATCTCGGGACGCCTCTCTAGAGTTTGGGTCAACAGGAACGTGCCCATTTTGCGCGCTAACATTGCGGGGATCGGTTCGGAAAAGAAAAGCCAAATGTGTCCTCCGTTTCCCGAACGCGATCTTTCGAGCGCCGCTGGCACATTGAAAAGCGTGCAGGTTTCCAAGAATACTTTGGTATCTTCTTGCCAAGTCGCTTTGTCGAAGTCGGCGGCGAGAAACCAACAGGTCTCATCGAGCAACATCGGATAGACGCCAATCGTAAAATCGCGCCCCGATCTATCCTGGGGATCCGTTCCCAAGAGATGGTTTCTCACCACCTCATTGGTCACTGGTAGAAATGCGCGATTGGTGCAATCTTCGCAACGAATTCTCGGTTTCTCGCAAATGCCTCTAACCCACTCGTTGCGACACGCCGGTTGATATCCTGATTTGCCCGTTTTCAAACTTTCGAATCTTCTTGGGTAGACATCCTCGCGTCCCCGAAACAGACTGCGAAAGAGCGCGATTTTATCGTCCTGGGAAGATTGATTGGTTACTCCTTTGGATTTATCAGGTGCTGCGTGAGTTTCATATGCGCCGAGAAGCTGTGCTTTTTCTTGCCGCAGTTCAGCGATCTGTGCAAGCAACTCGGATCTGCGGACACCGAGGGCGGCCAACTCCTTTTCTATTTCTGCGAGCAAATGAGCAATCTCATGTGAGCTTTTCACCTCTGCCTCGAGAATCTAGTCGTAAAAGCGATCACCGATGACGCCATGGACAAAGCGTGGATGGCGGTGCTTTTCATCAAACCGTTCTCGAAACGAATTATAACGATCACTGGGATGCCGTCAACCTCAGTAATAGTCAAGTGCGTTACTGCTTTTGTTTTGTACGCTTGTGAACGCTGTGTGTTCGCGGTATAATCGGCGCGATCGTTGTGGCAGTTCAACTTCACGATCGTGTGCGCCGATGGATAAGGTGGGTGACCGATGAGCGAATACCAGTTCTTTGATTTCCAAACCATTGACCGACCGCTCACTGAAGAAGAGCAAGCTGAGATCCACAAACTTTCCAGTCGTGTTGCGTTGACGCCGACGCAGGCAGTCTTCACGTACCAGTTCGGCGATTTTCACGGCAGACCTGAGAAGGTGTTGGAACAATACTTTGATGCGATGCTCTACTTGGCAAACTGGGGTTCCCGTCGCTTGATGTTTCGCTTTCCCAAGTCGTTCATTGATCTCTCCCAAGTGCAACCCTATGAAGTCGAAGATGTCATTGACTTCCGGGAAGGAGACAATTATATCATCCTGGATATTAATTTTCTCGAAGAGGGTGTTGTGTTCTGGGTTGAAGGCGAAGGACGGTTATCTTCTTTGATCAGATTGCGCGATGACATTCTTCGTCAAGATTATCGAGTGCTCTATCTCGCCTGGCTCAAGGCGATTTCAATGAACCTACTCAACGAATCAGAACGTGAGCCGCCCACGCCGCCAGGATTGCGCTCACTCGCGTCGGCGTTGCGTAATTTTGTCGATCTGTTTGAGATCGATAAGCATCTTCTTGCTGTGGCAGCCAAAATGAGCGGTGAACCAAGCCAGGTCTCCGAATTTGATTTGCGTCAAGCCATCAGCCATCTTTCGCGCGAAGAGTGCGAGGATTACCTGCTACGTCTTGCACAGGGTGAGCCACACCTTTCTTTACTGCTCCATGCGCGATTACGCCAGGGCACAATTTCACCACATTCTCCTTCGACTGTGCGTCGCACAGTAAAGGAATTGCTGGCAGATGCCGAACGAGCGCGCGAAGAGGAAAAACGACGAAGAGAACAACAGGCAGAGCAGAAACGAATCCAGGAATTGGAAGCGTTAGCGCAGAGAGAAGACAAAGCGTGGCAAGAAGTGGAACAGCTCATTCAAAAACCAAGCGCCAAGACCTACGATCAAGCTGTCCAACTTCTTTCGCAACTACGCGAGGTCGCGTCGCGACAAAAGCAGGATGATATTTTCAAACAACGGCTCAATGGAATATATGAACATTACAAAACGCGGCATTCGTTGCTGGAGAAATTACGCGCCGCTGGATTGCACAACAATTGATCGGAAACGTCCTCATGCCAGAAACGCAGTCCTACTTTGCATCAGTGGCTGTGTGTGAATCAAAGATTGTGTAGTTCGGTCTGCACATCGTTGAGCATACCAAGATATGCACCAAAGTAGCGCAGAGGTGACAGGATGAACCTCCTACCGAAGATGCTCGGCTTTTCTTCAAACTCCTTTTTGCGCGGCTTGCCTACACCAATTGCCAAACGATCCATGTCCCTGCGGGAATAGCGAGAAATACAAACGTTGTCATGGAAGGTGACCAGTGAGTCTGCCGAAACTGTCCGAGTCCATTATTCGCGCCGCCGCAACTCCGCAAAGCTTCGAGCGTGGGGAGGAGTATGACGACAGCGGAGCGATCTCGAATACCGCAATTCAAGACAACCTGCTCACGGGTGATTGCGAAGGCACACAAGCGCCGTTTTACCACGTCCAGGTCGAACTGGACGAAGCAGGCATCCGCTCCGCGCACTGTACCTGTCCCTACGATTACGCGGGATTGTGCAAACATACGGTCGCTCTGCTGTTGACCTACATGCATCACCCCAGGCAGTTTGCCGAGCGGCAAGCCCCGGCTGACTTGTTAGCCGATCTGGATCGCGACGACTTGGTGGCATTGATGACCCGACTGCTGCGCGAAAAGCCCGAAGTGTACGATTGGGTCGCGGTGGCAATTGCGGCTCCAACGGCTTCGGGCAAGAACAAAAAAACGCGGCACAAGCAAGTGGACGCCGAAGTCTATCGCCGCCAAGTGCGCGGCATCCTGCACAGTCTCGACGCGCGGAGCGTGCGCGCGTCGGAAGCATACGGATATGTCGGAGGGTTGACCGACCAATTGCGTCAGGTGCAAGACACCGCGCACAAATTCCTGGACGCGGGCGATCCAGAAACCGCGCTGGCGATCCTGATGGCGATTGTCGAGGAAGCCGGACCCGGCATCGAATACGTTGACGATTCAGATGGTTATTTGGGCGATTTCCTGAATGGCTTGGGGCAGCCGTTAGCGGAAGCCATTCTCAGTTTGGACATGAATGCCGTCGAGCGCGAAAAACTCGTGCGCCAGTTGGAAAAACAGTCTGCGTCTCTGGCGGACTATGGCATCGAAGACGGTCTCGACTTGGCGATCCAGGCAGCCACGGCGGGTTGGGGTGAAGAGCGCGAGTCGGCTGAAGAGAAATACGACGCGCAAGTTTTCGGCGATTTGACCGGCGCCAAGCTCAACGTTCTCAAACGACAAGGGCACACCGACGAGTATCTGGCTTTGTCGAAAAAGACTGGCAGGCACTTGGACTACGCTCTCATGCTGTGCGCTTTGGGGCGCGTGCCGGAAGCAATCGCCTACGCGGAAAAATATCTGGCTACGGCGGACGACGCACACAAAATGGCGGAACGCGTGCGCGAGTTGGGTTACATCGCTCAAGCCATTTCGATGGGCGCGCGCGGTTTGAAGCTGTCAGGTGCCAAGATACATCTGGGCGAGTGGCTCGGGCCCATCGAAGCAGCGCAAGGTCGGACAGAACAAGCTTTGCAGGCATGGTTGGCAGCGTTCCTCGAACATCCGACACTCGCCACCTACGAGACCTTGAAACGCTTGGCGGGAAAGACTTGGCGCGATTTGCAGCCGCGGGTGATGGAGACTTTGCGTCAGTCGCACGACGCCATGACGCTGGCGCAAGTGTTACTCTCGGAGCAAGAGTGGGACGAAGCGATCAAAGTGGCGGAACGGCGCAATGTGTGGTATACGGTGATCGAGACGGTCGCCGATGCTGTCACGCCGCATCGTCCCGAGTGGGTGGCGCGCACGAGCATCAAGCAAGCCGAGCGGTTGATGGCGGAAGCGCAAAGCAAGCACTATCCGATCGCGGCGAACTGGCTGAAGAAAGCCAAGCAGGCGTATGTGCAGATGGGACAGACCCACGAATGGCAAGCGTATCTGGAAAAGGTAAAAGAGCAATACAAGCGGCGGCCTGCGTTGCAAGCGCAATTGCAACGGCTCTAGCGGAATAATCGAAATGCGAATACGGCTATGAGCTCACCCAGGATGCCAAAGAAAAAACCGCGAGGTAACGAGATGGGCAAATCGAAGAAAACGAAAGCACCCAAGATTGATCCGCGCGTCATGACCCGTCCGCGCCTGGATGCTTTGTTCGAGCGAGAGGCACGCGGCGAACTTGATCTCGACGCACTGGAAGCCGCGGTGCGCGCGTTGATGGCGCAAGTCGGTCTGCCATCGGTACTCGGCGCACTGCTCATGCGGATGGAAAGCACGCCCGCCGACAAGCGCGAACCGCTGATGTCGCTCTTGACGCGCCTGAAAAGTCGCGAGGTCATTGATTTCCTGTGGCAGCAAGTGAAGAAGCACGGCGCACTTTCGCTCGATGCCAAGATGACTGCCCTGGTAATTCTGAAAGACATGGGTGAGGAAGTAGACCTGCGCGACCCCAGCCGTTATTTCTCGCCGCGTGACATTACGCCGAGAAATATTAAAGCCGCCGAGGACTTGTTCCGCACCGGGATGCGCGGCTTGGCGCGCACGCTGCGCGAGTCGCGCGATCCGGCAGAAGTCGAAGCCTTTATGCATCGTCTCAACCAGATGCCCCAGCAGGCGATTGATGGCACCGGCATTCTGCTCGAATACGTCAAAACAGGTGAGGAACAGGCAACCGATCTCGAAGCCGATTTTCTCTTCGCGCTGGCGCAAACGACGCCGTTCCCGGAAGTGCAGCAAGCGGCGGAACAGGCGCTGGCGCGATTGGCAGCACGCGGAGTCAAGCCCATCACCCGCGCCATATTGGGGCTCACGGACGAACGCTTTTACGCCGCGTATATGACCGACCCGACTCATCCCTGGCAACAGAGCGTGACGGTGGCGTGGGAACGCGCAGGCGGCGCGATTCAGGCGCTCGTGTTCTTGCTCGATTTTGGAATGCCGTGGCGTGGCGCACTCAAAGACGCGTTCGCCACCTATGGGCTGACGCCCCAAGAGTTCCAGCGCACGTTGGTGGACAAGCCGGCGCGCGAGATGAAAATGCATCGCGTGCGGCTAGCGCGCGCCCAAGCCGCTGTTGCCTCGGCTGTTGAAGCCAATCGCAAGTATGGCATTCCCTTATCGAAAGAGTTGACCGAGGTGCGCCACCTGCTCGACCGCTGGGTGCTGCATCCGCCAGCCGCCGCCCTCGCGGCAGACAACACGCGGGATGAGCTAGGCGACTTGCCGTTGGTTCCCGATCGGAGTGCCAAGCCTCTGCTGATTGACATGCGCGACCTTGAGCGCAGCGAGACGGCAAAACACTGGTTCGCCCAGCAAGCCGCCGAAGCCGAAGACGAAGAAGCAGAATTGAGCGACGAGGATGAGTTCTTCAGCTTTGAAGAAGTAATGACCGATGTGCAGCGTGTCCACGCGGAGCAGAGCCCGACTTGGTGGGCAGTCGAGTGGGTACGCGACTATTTGGCGAGTCTCAGTCCCACGCCGGATGATCTGGACGGCTTTGATGAGGATTTGCACTGGATCAGCGACGAATGGTGGACGCTCAAAGATTGGTTCGGCTATCTCGACAAACGCTCCGAGATTCATTGCGTCGCCGATCTGCACGGTTTCCATCTTTCGGAATACTTGCAAGACGAGGCAGCTTGGGACGATGACCACGGGCGCTCGCGCGCACAGACGGTCGGCGATTGGTTCGCCTACCTCGCGCCGCGTCACTTGATTCCATCCGATCTGCCATTCCTATCCGACCTGTCGCAAATTCTTGCGCGACAAGACACGCTGACGCTGTTACCTCGCCCCGAACCACAGGGCGGGGAAATCGCACTGTGGTATCGCCACGCTCCGCGTGGCGAGGATGAGCACGACGAGCCGTTTACCTATAACGAATGGTGGATGGTGTTGATGCTGGAGCACAAGTTCAAGCGAAAGTGGGATAAATGCCGGCGCGAGTTGCAGCGCAAGCCAGATGCGGCGGCAAAACTGGAAATCCTCGACCAACTCGAACGGCGATTGGCGCAAAAGCCCAAATACCTGGACGAACTCACGAACGAACGACCGCCACTGCCAGAAGATTATGAGCGCGCCGGGCGTTGGTTCGACCGCGAGTCGATCAAGGTCACCCGCGCGTGGTAACACGGAGAAATTGAATGCCGCGCAGACATCGCCCGGATCGTTTCAGCCGTCGTCAACTGGATGCCCGGCTCGACGAAGTAGATGCGCTGATTGAACGCAAACGTTGGGTCGAGGCGCGCGATCAACTCCAAGCTCTGGCGCACCGCGATCCCAACAACGTCGAGATCTTGGGCAAATGGCTAAACGTGTGCTATGAACTCCACGACACGCGCTTTTACCTGGATGTATGCGAGCGATTGAGTCAACTCGTCCCCAGCGATCCCGATCTCATGCTGTCGCTCGCCAGCGCATACATGGTGAATGTGCGCCCGGCGTCCGCGCTCGAAACCTATCGCCGCTTTCTCGACCAATGGCCGCAGCACGAGCATGCCGCCGAAGCGCGCAAAACGCTGACGGACCTTGAGGCGCGCATGGGCGACTTGTTGCGCGACCTGGGCGTCGCGGGCGAACGCGGTTTGGAAATCGCGCGGCTGCACGAGCGCACGCTGGCATTCCTGAGCCAGGGCAAATATCGCCAGGTACGCGAAACGGCACAAGAGTTGCTCAAGCGCCAACCCGACTTTCCACCTGCGCTCAACAACATGGCCCAATCGTATGCCTACGAAGGCAATCTCGCGCCGGCGATTGCGACCACCGCACGCGTGTTGGCGCTGCACCCCGAAAACTTTCACGCCCTCGCGAACATGGTTCGTTACCGCTGCCAGCAAGGGCAATTCGATCAAGCCCGCGTTTTCGCCGAACGGCTCAAGACGATCCGCGCGGATGCCGTAGACCTCTACACTCGCAAAGCCGAAGCCGCGTCGTATTTCGGCGACGACCAAGCCGTGCTCGACGCGTTCCACGACGCAGACCACGCGGGACACTTGAAACCGCCCTTGGGCGATCCGCTGTTGTTTCACCTCGCCGCGGTGGCTGCGATGCGTCTGGGTGACGAAGCGCAAGCGCGCACGTATTGGAGCCAAGCGCTCGACATCGCTCCCGGATTCAGTCTCGCCAAAGAGAATCTCGACGATTTGAGCCACCCAATTAGCGAACGGCACGCGCCGTGGCCATTTTCTGAAGGCGACTGGATTTCGTCTCGCACGATACAGGATCTGAGGACGACGCTCAAACCTTATGCACGCAGCGCATCGCATGATCGTGTCGTCGCCGATGCCACGCGGCGCTTTTTGCAGCAGCATCCCGAGATGGTCACACTCGTGCCCGTGCTCTTCGATCGCGGCGATCCGAACGCGCGCGAGCTGGCGCTGCGAATCGCAAAAACGGCGCAGACACCCGAACTACTGGCCGCGCTCCGTGATTTTGCCTTGAGCCAGCGCGGTCCTGACAGGCTGCGGTTGGATGCGGCTCGCATCGCGTCCGAAGCCGGTCTGGTTCCACAAGGGTCTGTCCGGATGTGGAGCCGGGGAATGTGGCGAGAGCTTTTGCTACTGGATTACGAATTCCACAACGGCCCAACCTTCAAACATGCGCCGCAGGTCGAGAAATGGCTTGCCGAATCTATCCGCGCGGAAAAAGCCAACGACGCTAACCGCGCCGAGGAATTGCTCCAGCGCGCGCCGTGGAGCCTGACGCTCCTGACCTGCTCAACAATCTCGCGACGATCCTCCAGATGCGCGGGCGAATGAGCGAAGCCAACGCGCTCTTGCGCGAGCTGGTTGAGAAACATCCCGATTACAGTTTTCCGCGCATCAGTCTGGCGCTGGACGCGATCAAGCGCGGCGATTTGGAGCAAGCCGAACCGCTACTCCGACCCTTGTTGACGCGCAAGCGATTCAACGTCCAAGAGTTTGGCTTCTTTTGTCATGCCCAGATGGAACTGCTTCTGGCAAAGCGCCAACCGGAGGGCGCGCAAAGTTGGCTCGAAATGTGGTCAGGCATTGATCCCGATAATCCCCTCATCGGGGAGTGGCGGCGACGATTAAGTGGACGCGATCCGTTGTCACGTCTGCCAGGTACGTCATAAAAGGAGCGAACCGAATGTATGCTGAAGGAGATTCGGTCTGGTCGAAGAAAGGGGCTACTCTGAGCGACAAGTCGGCTCGAAAAGAATTCGGTCTCACACAGGAGGAGATTGTCAAAGCCATACGGAAGGGCAAGCTTCAGTATCGCATGAACTCCATTTACGGAAACCCTTTTCTGCGGCTGATTCGGAGTGAAGTGGAAAAACTGGTAGACGAAAAACACGGCAGCGATTACTTGAAGAAGAAAAAACTGGAGAAAGAACTGGCGCAGGTCAACAAGGAATTGAAGATGCTGAACGCGCGAGTGACTTCCCTCGAAAAGCGCAGGGTTGAGCTTCTGAACATCCTTGGTGAATGAACCAGCCATCAATACGACGCGTTCCTCGCGCGATCGGGTTGTCATCTTTCGAGGAAACTCCAATGACCAGGTTATCCGCAAATGGACTTCTTGAACCAATGATGGGCGAGTGTTTTTGTTCAGCGCTGGCGTGGGGGATGAGAATGAGTGACGCGTATGATGCTCGCCTGAAGCAAATTCAAGAACGCAACGACTTGATCCTGGGGCATTTTGTCCACTCCTGGCGCGGGCGTTTGGCAGACGATACCCTGTACCAACACGTCCTCAACATTCAACACTTTATTGGCGGTCACCTGAATTACGGCCGCGCAGCCGATCAACTACGGTCGGTAGATCAGATCACTGCCGCGGACGTGTACGATTTCATCACGGATTGGTTGCCGCGCAAGAGCTGGGTGGACTCAGAGCGCCGAGTCAAAAGCTACCTCGCATCGATCAAAAAGTACGTTCAATTCATGGCAGCGCAGGGATACATGCCGACGGCTGTCGCGGCATGATGGCGCGTCCATGATGCGCTGCAAGCAGCGCGCCAAAGACGCGCCATCATCTTGCGCACTCTGAAAGAAGAACGCGAGGATATGATTCGCGCGGCGGTCACCTATTTCGACGAACCAACCGAGGATGAGTCGCCAGAGGCTTTTCAAGCAAAACTCAAGGACCTGGAGGCGCGGTGGGCGGCGCTCTTTCCGCGCAAGGGATCCGAAAAGGGAACATCGTCGTCTTGAACGGAAATAATACCTGGCCTCGTTCTGACGTACGCCAGTGCGTGTCGTGCCACATGGCCTGCGTACGAATCGACAGAAGCGTGGGGAGATACACCGAATGGACAAAACACACTTATTTCAATCCTTGGCGACTCAGGATTCATCTGTCCTCTTGGATTTGTTGAGCGTGGCGTACGACCAGATGGACCATAGTCAGCGCCAGTCAGTGTTTGGCAAGATGACGAGCGCATTGCTTCCTGTGCGCATCGACGGGGAAGAATTGCTGGATGAGGTTGAAGCGTTCCAACGCGAGTCGTTGGCTGGAGCGTACTATGCACCGTTTGCGACCAACTCCAAGAACTGGACGCATATCCCAGATGAAACCGAAGAGTGGTTCGAGCGCCTGGGTGATTTGCTCAAAGCCAGCGCACAGTTGACCGCGCAGGGAGATCATCCGCACGCTGTTGCCTGTTTTGGTACGCTGTACACACTCATTGACGCAATGGAGGAAGGCAAAGATATTGTGTTCGGTGAAGAGGTTGGGAGTTGGATGATTCCAGGGGATCAGAAACAGTTTGTCACTGCTTACATGACTTCTCTGGCAATGGTTGCATCCCCTCAGGAATTCACAGCCGCAGCTCTACCGCTCATCAAACGCGATAGCTGGCAGTCGTTTGCTGACCAGGTTTACCCGTCTGCCATGCACGCGGCAAATGAGGCACAAAAAGAGCATCTGGAATCAGAAATTGAGCGGCAAAAGATCAGGAAGCAGCCCAAGACTTAATACAAAGCGAAAGCTA
>DHFK01000006.1 GCA_002400365.1 Anaerolineales bacterium UBA4826
GCCCGAAGCGGTCAACCTGGTCTTTATGAAGCCCGTGCAATCGCCGATAAAGTTGCAGCAGATGATTGGACGCGGCACGCGCAACCATCAAGCGTGCCGAATGTTCAACCTCTTGCCGAACGGCCACAAAGATCACTTTCTCATCATTGATTTCTGGGAGAATGATTTCGGCAGGCAAGCCGACGAAGCGGCGGCGCAGTCCACGCCCGTGCTCGTCACGATTTTCAACACGCGCCTCAAGCAACTTGAATTTGATCTGGACGCGCAAGACACGCCTGATTTTCGGCGCACGGTTTCCGCGTTGCGCCAGCAAATCGCACAGATTCCGACTGACGCGTTTCTCGTCAAGCGTGTGCTGCCCAGCATCGAAGAAGCGTGGAGCGATGCTTTTTGGCTGCATCTCAACCCGCGCGAAATGGATTTTCTCAAGTTCAAAGTCGGGCCACTCTTGCGCTATGCTTCAGCAGTGGACGTGGAAGCCGCGACGTTCACGAGCAAGGTCGAGCGGTTGAAATGGCAACAGCGCGCGGGCAAGGACACGACCGCGACGATTGAATCTATCGCCGACGATGTATCGCGCCTGCCCGATTTCGTCGTCAACGATTCCGCGCTCAAGCCCTTGGTCGAACTTGCCGCAACACCTACACGCTTGGCGGAAGCCAAACCTGATGAACTCAATCGCGTGATGGAAACACTCGCGCCGCAGATGAGACATCGCCGCGCCCAAGCGAACACGTTCCTCCTGCTCGATTTGCCCGACTCGATTGATTTGCGCGGCTATATTCTACTACGCCCAGGCACCGAGCCCGTTTACGTGAAAGAGTACCGTGAGCGTGTGGAGAGACGGATTCGTGAGTTGGTGGAGAATCATCCCGCGATTCAAGCCATTCAGCGCGGTGAGACGCCCGACGATTGGCAGTTGATTGATTTGGAGCGGACGCTGCGACAGGAATTGGGCAGCGGGGACACTGAAGTGAACGAAACGCTGATTCGCAAAGCATACGGCTTGAAGGTGGGCAGTCTGCTGGCGTTCTTGCGCGCGGTGCTGGGATTGGATGGCTTGCCCGATTACGATCAAGTCGTGCGACGGCAATTCGAGGCGTTCACCCAACAGCACAATTACAACGCGAACCAGATCAACTTTATGCGCGCGGTGGAGAATGTATTTTTGCAAAAGCGGCACTTGCAGCGCGCGGATTTGTATGACGAACCGCTTTCGCGTTTCGGCGACGACGCGGTAGATCGTTGGTTTACGCCGCGCGAGGTGGAAGAGGTGCTGGCGTTTGCGGGGAAATTGGCGGTATAGCGTTGTCATTTCGAGGCGCGGGTTTTGCGCCGAGAAATCTCGTGCGCCGAGCGACCCAGATTCCTCGCTGCGCTACCCAGAAACTTGATGCCCCGCAGGGCGNNCCGACCCCCGCCAGGGGCTTCGCCCCTGCACCCCAAAGTTTCTGTTCTCGTGCATGCCCCCGAGGGCATGGAGTTCTCGAAATGACAGAGGAAAATTACTTTTGCACGGCTTGGCGACGTTTCGCCATTTGCTTCCAAAAATCCTTGTGTTTGATGCCGCCCGTCTTGAGAACCCGTATGCGGGCTTCTTTCAAAATCTCAAGAAAGCGCGGATTGTGCGCCAGCAAGAGCGAATCCAGATCATCATTTTCATCAATGCCAGTGAGCAACGCGACGGGTCTGCCATTCTTGGTGATGATGACGGGTGAATCTCGTGATTCGTTCACGTACGCGCTCAATTTGTTCTTGACTTGCGCTAATGGTGCGATTTTCATAATTCAAAACGCTCCTTTCCGATCCAGACCTCGTCGCGAATTTTGGCATAGCCACAATTGTAGCCATTCTTATTCAGGTGTCAAATGCTCACCGACCCCAAACTGAAATCACAAGTTGACGCACTGTGGGACAAACTCTGGACGGGCGGGCTGTCGAATCCGCTCGATGCCATCGAGCAGTTTTCGTATTTGCTGTTTATGAAGCGGCTGGACGAGGAAGAGGATCGCCGCGAGAAGCGCGCGAAGATGGTAGGGGCGGGGTCACCCCGCCCAACAACAGGGCGGCAAGAGGGGCGGCAGAACGCCGCCCCTACGTACACGCCGCGCCTCAAAAAAGATTTGCGCTGGCGCTATTGGACGCAATTGAAAGCCGACGCCGCGCTCAAGCACGTCAAGGAGCAAGTCTTCCCCGCGCTCAAAGACCTCGGCGGCAAGGACAGTTCGTTCGAGCAATATATGCAGAACGCCGAGTTCAAAATTAACAAACCCGCGCTCCTCATCGAAGCGTGCAAACTGATTGACCAAATGGAAATCAGCGCGCTCGAACAAGACATTCAGGGCGACCTCTACGAATATCTGCTCAGCCATTTGGCGCAATCGGGACGCAACGGGCAATTCTTTACGCCGCGCCACATCATTCGGATGATGGTGCAGATGGTCAAGCCGAAACCGCGCGAACGCATCGGCGATTTGGCGGCAGGCACAGGCGGCTTTCTCTTTACCGCGTACCAGCACATTCTCGAAACGCACACGTCGCCGAAAATCCTCGAACGCGATGCGGAAGGTGCGGTGCATCATCTCATCGGCGATAAACTGACGCCCGACGAAAACAAATTTTTGCAAGAGAAAGCATTGCGCGGATTCGACAACGATTCGGGAATGACGATGCTCCGCATCGGCTCGATGAACTTGATGTTGCACGGGATCAAATCGCCGCGCTTTTTCTACATGGACACGCTATCGAAAGCGTTCAAGGACACGCGCGCTTATGACGTGATTCTGATGAATCCGCCGTTCAAGGGCAAGGTGGATGCGAGCGACATCGGTGGGGACCTGCCGTCGAACACGACGAAATCGGAATTGCTGTTCGTGCATCTGATTCTGCGCGTGTTGGAAAGCGGCGGGCGGTGCGCGGTTATCGTGCCAGACGGCGTGCTGTTCGGTTCGAGCCGCGCGCACGTCGAACTGCGGCGCAAACTCATCGAAGAGAATCGGCTCGATGGCGTGGTCTCAATGCCGAGCGGCGTGTTCAAACCGTACGCGGGTGTTTCGACGGCAGTGCTGTTGTTCACGCGCGGCGCGACGACCGAGCGCATTTGGTTTTACGATATGGAGCACGACGGTTTTTCGCTCGACGACAAGCGCACGCCGACGGACGCGAATGATATTCCCGATGTCGTTGAATGTTGGGAGAATCGGTCCGATGCTGGGTTTAATGCCAAGCGTGACGCGCGTTTAGCCGAACTGCGCGAACGCGTCGCGCCGTTGAAAACCGAACGCTTGCGCTTGGAGAAGGAAATCAATCGGCTGACGTTTGAATCTGTCATTGCGAGCGGAGCGAAGCAATCCCCAAGCGGCTCGGAGATTGCTTCGTCGCATCCTTCGACAAGCTCAGGATCGCTCCTCACAATGACAAATGAGCTGGACAAACTGCACGACGAGATTGCGCCATTGCAAGCGGAGATGAACCAACTGACGCGCCAGTTCTGGGTGACGAAGGAACAGGTGGCGTCCCCTTCGGGCAAGTACGATTTGTCCGCGAGCCGCTATCGCCAGATTGAACAGGACGAGGAATTTTACGAAGACCCGCAAGTGACGTTGGAGCGGTTGTTAAAGTTGGAAGAAATGGTGAGCCAGGAAGCAAGAGACTTGGAGAAACTCTTGAAATGAAAACTCTGCGCGAGACAGTTGAGATTTACAAAGGACGCCAAGCACCCGAAGTTTTCGATGAGCCGCAATCCGATACACAGCGTTATCTTCAGATCGAAGATTTACGCCCAGGCGCATCAATAAGATACGCGCGTGATGCCGATGGCGTGCTTGCAAACAATGGCGATGTAATTATCGCGTGGGATGGAGCCAACGCGGGAACGGTTGGTTTTGGTTTGGCGGGATATATCGGCAGTACGCTTGCAATTCTACGCCCAAAGAGCAAAGACGTTTACGCGGCATTCCTTGGTTACTTTTTGCAGACCAAGTTCGGTTTTCTCCGCGACAACACGACTGGCGCAACAATTCCACACATCAATCGAGACGCGCTAGAAGAACTCGCGCTAGAATTTCCCCCGCTCCCTGAACAACGCCGCATCGCCACGCGGTTGGACAAGGCAGACCATCTGCGCCGCACACGCCGCTACGCCGCGCAACTCAGCAACACGTTTTTGCAAGCCGTGTTCGTGCGGATGTTTGGCGACCCCGTGCGGAATCCGATGGGGTGGGATGTTGAATACTTTGGCGATGTATGCGAAACTCGTTTGGGGAAAATGCTTGATGCAAAACAACAGACAGGAAAACATCTGCGTCCGTATTTGCGAAATGTAAATGTCAAATGGGGACAGATTGATTTGACGGATTTGCAGGAAATGGATTTTGATGAAGCAGACCGACAAGAATTCAGACTTCAGGCAGGCGACGTGTTGATCTGCGAAGGTGGAGAGGTCGGGCGTGCGGCGGTTTGGAAAAACGAATTGCCCGAATGCTATTTTCAAAAGGCATTGCATCGAGTGCGCCCTAACCCAGACAAGACAACACCAGAGTTTATCGTTTGGCTGATGTGGATGCTTGCCATTTCGGGTGGGTTGGTGCAATCTGTTTCAGAAGTCACGTTTGCACATTTGACGGGTGTGCGATTGAAAGAACTCAAAGTGCCATCGCCGCCGCTCGCGCTCCAACAAAAATTCGCGCGCGTCGTCCAGCAGTTTGAGTGCCTGCGCGTGCAACAACGAGAAGCGGAACGCCAGGCGGAGCATTTGTTTCAGACGTTGTTGCACAAATCGTTTGCGTAGGGGCGGGGTCATCCCGCCCAAACGGAAAATCGTAGGTGCCGCGTCGTGCCACCCACCACGGTGTGGGATAACCTGTCGAAAGGAGAATTCCCAATGAAGCGATTCTCAACAATTGCAATGTATGTGGTCCCCGTTCTGTTGATTCTGGTTGTCCTGCTCTTGATCGGATGCTCGAGTCTTTTCGGTTCAGGGCAAGGCGCAACCACGCCGACGGAGGCGAAGGTCGCGCCGCCGTGGCTCGCAGCGGATTCGACGTGCCAGCTCACTCAGACGAGCGCGCAGAGCCGCGGCGATCCTCATTCGTACGACAGCGCAGGCAAAGCCACGGGATTGTTGCCGCAAGGTCAAGTGACCTGCGTGCTCGAAATCCAAGTGTGCGGGGATATGATCGTTAAATCCAAGGTGGTCAACACCGCTGCCAAAGAGTCGTGTCCCGACAATCTGCATTATTCGCACGCGCCGAACACAAAAGTCTGCTGCGCCAAATGGAACGAAGCAAAGCGTACCAAAATCCCTTGCGATCCGCTGGCAGACATTGACTGCGACGGCGCGGCAAACAGCGTGGACGATTATCCGTTGGATTTCGCGAAACAGTATTAGTCCCGCAACGGAGTATCTGCGCGCGCAACAGCGGGAAGCGGAACGGCAGGCGGAGCACTTGTTTCAAACGCTGTTGCACAGAGCGTTTAGCGGCGAAGCGTGAGGTAGGCGTATGGCGAATCCAGAACATCTGGCTATGTTGAAGCGAGAATGTTGCTGGATGCGCAATAGCAGGCGCGGAGACAAAATGAAAAACGAGTGGCGTGGACCCGGCGGATCAACCGCCGGGTCACGCGCCACTCGTCTTGCTTTCACTTGCGCCTAGCGTCTGCCGAAGCGCCCGCCGAAGGGCATCCCCATTCCGCCGGATTTGCCCCGGTTGCCCAAGGGCTGAGAACCGCCGGACGCGCCGCACCCCGCGAAACCAAAGGTGTGTCGGTTCAGGTCAATGTTTTCCGGCTTGATGTTTGCCTTGAGCGAATCGGCTTGCGCCTGCGTCAACGTGCCGTCCTTCACTGCTTGGTCAATCGCCGCTTTTTCGGCGTCCGCGATCGCCGTACGCAGTTTGGTCACGTCAACGTTCTTCTCCTGCGCCAGGGTGAGCAGCGTCTTGCCGCCGCGCAGCGCAGTGGTCAGATCGGTCGTGCTCATGCCCAGCGCCTTTGCCGCCGCCTCGAGCGCGGCGTTTGCGATGGACGCTCCCGCGCAGCGTTTGCCGAACTTGCCCGAGAGCGCGCCCGGCGCAGTCTTTTGCATCCGATCGGCTTGCGGCTGCGTCAGTAAACCTTGCTTGACTGCCTGGTCAAGCGATTCTTTGCGCGCGTCGGTCATCGCTTGCTGCAACTTTTCAACAGTTGTGCCCAGTTTCTGGGCGAGCGTTTGCAAGTACAACTGCGCCAACGTCGTTGCGCGGGACTGCCCCGACGGCGTCGGCGTGGGACCTTGCGCGAGCGCAATCGTCCCGCCAACTCCGGCAACGAGCAGAACCAGGACGAGCGCGCCTGCCGCAATAAACTTTGTTTTGCCTAACATGTTCAATCTCCTGAATGTTGTTGCGGAGCATTTCCGCATCATGTGGGTGTACGTCTACCGAGAGGACAGAGCAAACCCGGATGTCCCTGGTAAACCTCGCGTGCTAACGTGACTACTCGATCAGTCTGTTCACCTCCTATCGCGGTACGATCTTGAACAGGAATCGCCGCTGAATCATCGCCCAGATCGCCAGCGTCGCCAACAATTGCAAACTCGTGTTCACCGTTCCCAGCGTCGTCACGTTCCCGGGCAGATGCGGCAGCACGCTGCAGAGCAGCGCGATCACGGCGACGTGCATCGTGTAACTGTACAGCGAATTCTGCCCCAGGGGCATCAGGAACCAACCCAAGAGCGCTTGAATCGGTTTCCAGAACAGCGTCGCCGTCAGGTACGCAAATTGGAACACGACGAAACTGGCAATCAACCTGCCTGGGGCGAGCGTGCTCTTTAGGAAAAATTCCGATAGCCAGGCGTGTGCGTCCAAGCCGGGCACGAGTCGCGTCAAGAACGCGCCGCCGGTGTCGTGCAACTGGATGAGCCACAACACGAGCAAGCCCGCGAACAGCCAGTACGATCCGCGCGGCAGCCCATTCAACTTTTTGGTGAGCGTCTCGCGGTGATACCCAATTGCCATCGCGACGAAAAAGAGCAATTGCCACGCGGCTAGGTTGAACGCCGTGCTGCCGGCAAGTCGCCACGGCACTTGGACCTGCCCGGGGAATAATTGCGATCCCAGCCACAACGCGCTCGAACCGACGACGAGCAATCCAGTTCGCTGCTTGACCAACAGCCCCAAGCCAATAGGCGCGGCGAGCATCAGAAATGTGTACATCAACGGAATGTCGGTGAGGTACATCGTTTGATGCAGCGCGACGACCTCTAGAACGAACGTCAGCGGATCGCCAATCTGCGAGTCCTGCGCCCACGGCAGATGGAAGAAAAGCGAAAAGCCGGCAAAGAGCAGGGTGAGCGCGACGGTCAATTTGTAAAGCGTCAGCGCGCGTTTGAGCGCCTTGATCTGCGCGGCTTGCAAGCCCTCCTTCAACGCGATGCCGCCATAGACCATGCCGACGACCAGACCGGAGATGAAGATGAATGCCTCCGCCGCGGAGACGTAGAACGTATTGCCGCCGGTGACCAGGTACAACCACGATGCGCCGCCCAGATGGTCCACCACCATCGCAAAGACAGCAAACCCGCGCAAAAGATCGAGCCGCCAATCGCGCTTGTCGGCTACCGCGTACGCCCAATCGAGCGTGAGCGAGCGTGGCAGCGTCCAAGTCCGCGCTCGGGATGAAATCGTTCGTGCCTGTGCCATCTCGTTCCAAGAACCTTTCGTTGGGTGATGCCTGGATTGTAACAAGAGCGCATTAAAACATCCCTAGCGGACGCTTAAAGTACGCTGAGAATGTCGCCGATTTTTCTCAGCCTCCTCTCAGGATTCGCCCACTTGTCTCTCAGCCAATTGTGCTATAATCGAGAGTGATGGCAACAGTTCTCGTCGTGGACGACGATCCCAAACTTTTGAATATGCTCCAGCGCACGCTGACGCACGAAGGTTTTCACGTCCTCACCGCCGCCGATGGAAACGCCGCGCTCAGCCAGGCGCGGGCGTATCACCCGGACGTCATCGTGCTCGATTGGCTGATGCCGGGGTTGAGCGGCATTGGCGTGACCAAGCAACTGCGCGCCGCGGATGACAAGACGCTGATCCTGATGCTGACCGCGCGCGACGCGGTCGAGGATCGCGTGGAGGGCTTGGAGACCGGGGCGGACGATTATCTGGTCAAGCCCTTTGCGCCGGCGGAACTCATAGCGCGTCTCCACGCGTTATTGCGGCGACCGGCGGTTGCCGGCAAAGATGAGCCGCTTGCCTACGCCGATCTATTTCTCAATCCCCAGACGCGGGAGACCCGGCGCGGCGCGCGCGCGTTCGAGTTGACGCTAAAAGAGTTTGATTTGCTGCAATATCTGATGCTGCATCCGCGCCAGGTGCTGCACCGCGATCAAATTCTGCAAGCCGTCTGGGGTTATGATTTTGGGGGCGAAGACAACGTGCTCGAAGTGTACATCGGCTATCTGCGTAGAAAGACCGAAGCCGGCGGCGAGGCGCGCTTGATTCAAACCGTGCGCGCCGTTGGCTATGTGCTGCGGGAGGAGTAGTCGCATAGTCTGGTAGTCATATGGTCGAGCAGTAAGCCCCTTCGCCTACATGACTATGTGACTATTCGACCAAAGGACTAATATGTCCATTCGTCTACGACTCACCCTGCTCTACAGCGCGATCCTCGCGCTCATCTTGATCGTGTTCAGCGCGACGCTCTACGTCGTCCAGAGCCGAGCCACGTTGGACGCGATCAAAACAACGCTCGCGCGTCAGGCGGAAGAGTACGCCAGTACCGAGCGACGTTTGCTGGCGCCTGCTGGCGGCGCGCCGTTCGTCGTTCCGGCGCGGAGGCGGTGGACGCAAATACGCAATGCCGATGGCGCGATCAGCGCGCGCACTGCCGACCTCGGCGATACGACGCTGCCGTTGAGCGAGGCGGGACTGCGCGCGACGCAGAGCGGTTCGGCCTGGGTTGAAACCGCGCCGGTGGAGGACGAACCCTTGCTCATCTACAGCCAACCGGTGATCGTGCAGAATCGCGTCGTGCGTATCGTCCAGGTTGCCGCCCCGATGGCCGAACGCGCCCAAGCCCTGGCTACCCTGCGCTTCATCCTGACCGTCGCGAGTGGATTGACGATCCTCGCCGCATTCGCGATCGGGTGGGTGTTGGCGGGCATGGCGCTGCGACCGATTCATCAGATCACGCGCACCGCGCAAGCCATCGGCGCGGAGCGGAATTTCAGCCGCCGTGTTCAGCACACCGGACCCAACGACGAAATCGGTCAACTGGCGACCACGTTCAACGCGATGCTGACCGAACTCGAATCGGCGTACCGTCAACTGGAACTAGCGCTCCAAACGCAGCGCCGCTTTGTCGCCGACGCCTCGCACGAACTGCGCACGCCGTTGACGACGATTCGCGGCAACATCGAGTTGCTGCGCCGCGCGCCGCCGCTTGACGCCGCGGAGCAAGCCGACGTTCTCGCGGATACGAAGGACGAAGTGGAACGACTGATTCGCCTAGTCAACCAACTGCTGATGCTCGCGCGCGCGGATGCCGGGCGGGCGTTGCGGCGTGAGCCAATTCCGCTCAAATCATTGATTGACGATGCGTGCCGCCAAGCCAAACTGCTCGCTCCGCAAAGGACGATCCAGTGCGATCCGCCGCTCGATGCGTCCGTCCTGGGCGATCGCGACGCGCTCAAGCAAGTCCTGCTCATCCTGCTCGACAACGCGCTCGCGCATACGCCGCCGCACGCGACCATCGCCGTGACGACCGCGTTAGCCGATCGCCGCGTGGCGATCGGCGTGCGAGACACGGGACCCGGCATCGCGCCCGAGTTGCTGCCACACATCTTCGAGCGGTTTTATCGCGGCGATGCGTTGCGGAGCGGTGGCGGGACGGGACTGGGTTTGGCTATCGCGAAGGAATTGACGCAAGCCCAGGATGGCGCGCTGACAGTCGAGAGTCAGGTTGGGCAAGGCAGCGTGTTCACGGTGACATTGCCGCAAGCGGTTGAATGGGCCGACTGACCTCTCCCCAATCCCTCCCCTTCCTTGTGACCTCTGCGTCCCCTGTGGCAGCGCCGGTATTCTCGCTGGATTGTCTTTCCGCGCCTTTGCTGTATAATTGGCGCACAGGTTGTTCGTGATCCTTGCCAGAATGTCATTGGAGAACCCATGCGCTATCGAGTCATCGCCTTGACCGGCTCGATCGCGGCTCTGGTGTTGCTTGTTGGAATCGTGTTGATTGCCGCCAGCCAGGACCGCGTTACCGTCGGAGGCGTTCAAGCATCGCAAGCGGCGAACATCGGCGAACGCTTGGCGAACGGCAACATGGAAGAGGGTTTTATGCCCTTCGGCGTTGCGCTGGGCTGGAACTCTTTCAGCGCCGGCAACGCGGCAGTCGGTTTCTATGATGACACCTGGAGTCCGGTCGTCTACGATGGCGCGCACTCGCAACTCATCGGCATTGATAGTTTCAGAACCCCTTTTCCTACGACGCCTTCGCCCACGCGGACCAGCACACGCACTCGAACCCCCACCGCGACGAACACGCCAACTCCTACCGCGACGAATACCGCGACTGCAACTCACGCTGCGACGAATACGCCGACGGCTACCCCGACCTCGATGCCGACAGTGACTCACACACCCACAGCGTCGGCGACGGCGATTCGAAATGTTTTTGTGATCGTCATGGAGAATCGCGATTGGTCGAACATCGTCGGGAATACCGGTTCTGCGCCATACATCAACAGTCTGTTGAGTCGCCCGGATGTAGCGTATGCCAGGAATTATCGCAACGTGTTGCCATCGGAGGTCGCCGGCGGCTATCTGCATCCGTCAGAGCCAAACTATATCTGGATGGAAGCCGGGACGAATCGCCTGCCTGACCGCGCCTTCACGACCAACGACCCGCCCAGCGCTTCAAATTCAAGTTCCTCCGCCGCGCATCTGGTCACCTATCTCAATAACGCCGGCATCTCCTGGAAAGCGTACGCGGAGAACATTAGCGGAACCGCTTGTCCGACCATGGATAGTTATCCCTACGCGGTGCGGCACAATCCGTTCGTGTTCTTCCGCGATGTGACGAATGACCCGGCGTATTGCGTCTCTCACGTGCGCCCCTTTGCCGAACTGGCAACCGATTTGGCGAACAACACCGCCGCGCGGTACAACTTTATCGTCCCCAATGTGTGTAACGACATGCACGATGCGTCCGGCTGCGCCGGCGCGACCGGCAACGCCATCCTGAACGGCGATAATTGGTTGAAGACTAATCTCCCCATCATACTTGGTTCCTCTGCCTATAAGCATGGAGGCGCGGTCTTTATCACCTGGGACGAAGATGCCGGCGATACCACCAACAATCCGATCGGCATGATCGTGCTTTCGCCCTTTGCCAAAGGCAATGGCTACAGCAACACCATCGCGTATTCCCATAGTTCGCTGGTGAAAACTCTGCAAGAGATCTTTGGCGTGTTCCCGTTCCTTGCGAACGTTGGATCTGCGACTGATCTAAGCGACTTGGCGACAATTCCGATCCCGGCGCTGACGCCGACGAGGACCGCGACCGCCGCGCCAACTTTCTCGCCGACCGCCACGCGCACGACGACGCCTACTACGCCCACCGCCACCGGCACTCCGACCCGAACCGTGATGCCTGCTCCCGCGCCAACTGCCGCGAGACTATTGATCACCCAAGTCTTGTACGAGGGCACGCAGCCGGACGAGGGCGACGAATTCATCGAGGTCTACAACCCCAACGCGTTCGCGGTTGATCTGAGTGCGTTCAAAATCGGCGACGAAGCGACGCGGGGCGGCAGCGAGGGGATGTACCAATTTCCTCCCGGCACGCTGTTTGCCCCGAATGAAATCATCATCGTCGCACGCAACATCGCGCAGTTCCGCGCGCGCTTTCCCAACGCCGCCAGCCGCGTGCTCGACCTGACGAATCTCGCCAAATACACTGNNTATGGCACGCAGGACACCAACCAGATGACCTTTGATTTTATGCGCGATTCGCCCCGCCCCGGCGCGCTGGTGCCGCTTCCCGCGCCGCCCGCGCCGAGCGCCGGCGCGCCAATGCCGAACGGCATGTTCGCTTTTCGCGGCGACCTCCATGCCCATTCGACCGCGTCCGATGGCAGTGGGCCCCCGCGCATGGCGTTCGCGACCGCGCGCGCCAATGGCTTGAACTTTTTCGCGCTGACCGATCACGATGATGATCTAACGGCAGAAGAATGGAACGAAATGGGGAACGCGGCGAACGCGGCGAATGTGGACGGCGCGTTCGTCGCGCTGCGCGGCTTTGAGTACAGCAGCGCGCAGGGACACATTAACGTCTACAATACCGATACCTTCATCTCGCACAATGACCCGGCGTACAGCGCATTGTCCAAGTTCTATCCCTGGCTCGTCAATCAAGCAGGCGCGTTCGCCCAGTTCAACCATCCCGAAGCCGCGCGTGGGGGCGATTTCAATGGCTTGGCGTTCGACGCGGCGGCGGCAAACAAAATCGTCTTGCAAGAAGTCGGCAACAATTCGCGCACGACCTACTCGCGCTACGAATCGCAATACATCGCCAGTCTGAATCAGGGCTGGCGCGTCGCGCCGACGAACGTCTCCGACAACCACGACCTGTCCTGGGGCGACGGCTCGCCCCACCGGGTCGGTATCCTTGCGCCCGCGCTAACCAAAGCCAACGTGCTCGATGCGCTCCGCGCGCGCCGCGTCTTTGCGAGCGAAGACCGGAATCTTGCGCTGGCGCTGCAAGCGAATGGCGCATGGATGGGCGGGACGATTGCTTCGCAGCCGACAATCACCTTTACCGTCAGCGTGAGCGATCCCGATCCCGAACCGATCCAACTTTTCCTCTACGATAACGGCGCGGTCGTGCGGTCGCAATCGTTTGCCAGTTCGACGATCACCTGGAACGTCGCGGTCGCGGGTAATCCATCGCACTACTACTTCGTTCGCGCGAAGCAGACGGACGGCGACCTCGCGTACACCGCGCCGATCTGGACGAACGCGGCGAGCGCGCTCGCGCCGGCTGACTCGCGGCGCGGATCACGCGGGGCGTTGGCTCTGCCGGCGCAATCATCCGACCAGCCGCTTCCCTCCGGCGCAGTCGGTGGAATCTATCAGACGGTTGCTGTGGTCAGGGATGCGACGTACACCTTCTCGCTGCACGGGACGATGCGCGCGCTCCCGGGCGACCCGGACGCGAACAAGGGCAACTATCTCGTCCAGTGGGGTATTGACCCGGATGCCGGCGACGACTGGACGCGCGTCGGCAATTGGATCACGCTCCCGTGGGATTCGCAGTTTCCCCGGCTTGCGCCCGGTCCCATGCTGCACTATGCCACCACCTTTACTGCGCCGTCGGACAAGATCACGTTTTTCATTCGCGTGTGGAAAAGGACCGACGACGTGGCGCGCGAACTCGATGTGGATTTGGATGGCATCAGTCTGTTCGGTCCCGTGCCGGAAGACCAAGCGCCGCCGTCGGCGGATTTCGGCGCGCCGACCTTCCCGATCGCGACGCGCAGTTATCGCGTGAGCGCGAGCGCCGCGGATGACGTCGGCGTAACCGAACTCAGTCTGTTCGACGACGACGCGCTGGTCGCGACCCGGCGTTTTTCAGTCGGCTTGCTCAACCTAGAGTCCGATTTCGTGTGGACGCCGGCGAGCCCCGGCAAGCACACGCTGCGTCTCGCCGCGCGCGATGCTTCCGGCAAAGCGACGGACACCCGCCAGGAGGTCGTCGTCGGCGCGCTGAGTGAGTTTCTGAAGAATGGTGATTTCGAAAACGGTTTCGCGCCGAATGGGGTTGCGCTGAATTGGGGCGGCTTTAACAACGGCGGTTCGCAGGCTGGGTACGCGTACGTAGATGAAACCTGGCAGCCAGCGGTGCAGAGCGGTCAACACGCGCAGTTGCTGATCGTCAACAGCCGGCCTTTTGCCGCGTCCGAGCCGGATCGTTATAGCGGCATCTGTCAGAGCATCAGCGGCATGACGCCCGGCGCGCAGTATTGGCTTACGCTGAACGGCTTGATTCGTCTCAGCGAAGGCGCGCGGCTTAAGGACGATTGGGCGTACGTGGTTCAGTGGGGCTATTTGCCTCGCGCGAGCGCGGATTGTAGCGGATGGACAAGCGTGACGAATTGGCAGACGCTTCCGTGGACGACGTATCACTACAGTCTATCGCCCGGCGCGTACAGCAGTTGGCTTGTGCCGTTCTACGCGCCGTCCACCGATCTAACGCTCTTTGTCCGCGTCTGGAAAAAGTGGGGCTATGGCGGTCTCGAGGTGTTTACCGACTTTGACGGATTGAGTTTGCAGGGGTATCGCTAACGCTCAACCACGAAGGCACAAAAGTACCCATTGCCCCGCAGCGGCGTCTATGGTATAATACTTGCGAGTTTGTCGCAGTGCGCTTTCACACATACGGAATGGCAAGTCGGCTGAATTGGCGTGAGAGTCGGCTCATTCCGCACATGGGAATGGCGACAATCTCACCGATAGCAACATTCCATAGTCTTGCGACAAACGGGTGCGATGAAACCTGATTAAGGTCATGGCGTACGCTGACCGTGACGTGGACGCCTTGGGATCAGGTGGAGCAAATGGCGTAACCGACCGGAGTCTTCTCTGGTCGGTTTTCTTTTTGGGTGCGGGGGTGCTTTCGGTTCGAGGAGGAATCATGAACGCGAAACTCGGCAACCGCGTGTTGTCATCCTCTGTTCGACTCGTTCCCTTCGCGGTGTTTTTGTTTGCGCTCGGCACGCTTTCGCCGCAAGTGGCGTACGCTGCCGCGGTGCGCTACGTCAAACCGGGCGGCATGACCAGCGGCGCGTGCGATGCCTGGGCGAACGCGTGCGATTTGCANNAATCTGGGTGAGGGCAGGGACGTACAAGCCCACGACCGGGAGCGATCGCACCGCGACCTTCCGGCTCAAGAACGGCGTCGCGCTCGACGGCGGGTTTGCGGGGACCGAGACCGCGCGCGACCAGCGCAACTGGACGTCGAACGTGACCCTCCTCAGCGGCGACTTGTCGAGCAATGACAACACGAACGTGCGCCACGATGAACCCACCCGCGCCG
>DHFK01000226.1 GCA_002400365.1 Anaerolineales bacterium UBA4826
GTGAGCCGCGAGGGACTCGAACCCTCAACCTAATGATTAAGAGTCATTTGCTCTGCCAATTGAGCTAGCGGCCCCCCTCCGAACGGTCGCCATTCTAGCACGATTGCCGCGTCTTGGCAAATTTTTCTTCGCCGCGAGATGGATGGCGTCCACAGCCCACTCCTCCTGGGAACGAATCCTGCGCCTCGAGCGTCTGATAGGTGACACCTAAAAAGGAGGACATGATGCTACGCCGAAAACTTTACCTCGCGCTGATCGGGCTTGCCTTTCTGGCGCTCCTGGCTCTGACGATCGGGTGCCAGGGCGGTAGCCCGCTTGCCGCGCAAAACGCGCCGCGCGCCGAAGCAAAGAGCGCGGGCGTTGACCTGACCGTGTACAACCAGAATGTCGCGCTCGTCAAAGACAAGCGCGCGCTCGCGCTCAAAGCCGGCGCGAACCAAGTGCGCTTTACCGACGTCGCCGCGCAGATTGACCCGACCAGCGTGCAGTTCACTTCGCTAACCGATCCGTTCGGCACGCGCGTGCTCGAGCAGAATTACGCGTACGACATCGTCGGCTCGCAAAAGATCCTGCAAAAGTACCTCGACCAAAACGTGTCGCTCGTGACCGAAGATGGGACCAGGTACAGCGGCAAACTGTTGAGCGGCTCGGACGACATCATCCTGCAAGGCGACGACGGACAGGTGACGACGGTGAAACTCGCGCGCGTGCGCGAACTCAAATTCCCCAACCTGCCCGGCGGTCTCATCACCAAGCCGACGTTGATCTGGCTCGTCAATGCGTCCAAGGACGGCAACCAGGATACGCAGGTTACGTACTTGACGAACGGCATCAACTGGAAGGCAAACTACGTCGTCGTCGTGAACAAAGACGATACGGCGATGAACCTCAACGGCTGGGTGACGATTGACAACCAGAGCGGCGCGACGTACGCAGACGCGAATCTGAAACTCGTCGCCGGCGACGTGCGCCGCGTGACGCCCGTGCCCGCCGCGTACGGCGCCTATGCTGCCCCGACCGCCGCGCCCAAAGCGATGGAGACGCAGTTCGTCCAGCAGGATTTCTTCGAGTACCATCTGTACTCGCTGCAGCGCCCGACGACACTCCAGAATCGCGAGACCAAGCAGATCGAATTCACCAGCGCGGCAAACACGCCGATCAACAAACTGTTCGTGTACGACGGCGGCAAGGCGTATCGTTTCTACGGCTATCAGATGACCGATCCCAGTTACGGCAAGACGAGCGATACCAAGGTCGCGGTGATGATCGAGTTCAAGAATAGCGAGCCAAACAAACTCGGCCTCCCGCTGCCCAAGGGAACGATCCGCGTTTACAAAGCCGACGCCGATGGCAGCAATCAGTTTATCGGCGAAGACAACATTGACCACACGCCGAAAGACGAGATGATTCGCCTGAACATCGGCAACGCGTTCGACGTAGTGGGCGAGCGCAAGCAGACGAACTTTAGCAAACTCAGCGACCGCGTGATCGAAGAGACGTACGAAATCAAGTTACGCAACCACAAGAAAGAAGCGATCGAGGTGCGCGTGGTCGAGCGGCTGTTCCGCTGGTCGAACTGGCAGATTTTGAAATCGAATCAGGATTACACCAAGACGGATGCCCAGACGATCGAGTTCCGCGTCAAGGTCGCGCCGAGTGGCGAGAGCGCGGTGAATTACACGGTGCGGTATTCGTGGTAGTCTTGACACGGTGACAGCGTGACAGGGTGACACGGAGATGTTTTTCCCCTTGTCACCCCGTCACCGTGTCACCGTGTCTTTGCATTTTGGTAGCATTTCTGTTACGATACGCGTGTGGCACAGGAAGACAAATCCATCCGCCTCGGACATCCCTCCTACGTTTGGCGCTTTGGGCAAGATCGGCGCCTAGAGTTGATACGGCGCTATGTGCGTTTGGACGGCGCGCGCGTTCTGGACATTGGCTGTGGGATTGGCGCGTACGTCGAAAAGTTCGGCGCGCTGGACGCGCACGCGTTCGGCGTGGATGTGGACGCGGAAAAACTTGTGGACGCGCGCCGCGCAAAGAACCTCGCGTTGCTCGCGGTCTCCGCCTCCGAAGCCCTCCCGTTCCCCGCCGACGCGTTCGACGCGGTGCTGCTGCACGAAGTCGTCGAGCACGTTGCCGACGACCGCCAGACGATCCGCGAAGCGCAGCGCGTCTGCAAGCGCGGTGGCAGCGTTGTCGTTTTCGCGCCGAATCGTTTGTATCCGTTCGAAACGCACGGCGCGTACTTTGGCACGCGCTATATCTTTGGCAACATTCCGCTGATCGGCTGGCTCCCCGATTTTCTCCGCGACCGCTTCGCCCCGCACGTTCGCGCGTACACCGTCCGCGGTCTCCGCGCGCTCTTCGATGAACTCGACGGCGCGTGGGTGATGCACACGCAAATCTACCCCGGCTACGACAAACTCGCGCGGCGTAACGCGTGGCTCGCGCGCGCGCTGCGCGGCGCGACGTACTTGCTGGAGCATACGCCGCTGCGCGTGTTTGGGCTATCGCACTATGCGGTGTGGCGGAAAGATGGATGACGGCGCATGTGGTCTAATGGCGCGGCGATGAACCACACAGACTGGGACAGCGTAATCCGGCAAGCCCTGGACGAATTGCCGCCTGAATTGCGTCGCCACATTGCGAACGTCGCCATTGTCGTCGAAGAACAAGCCGATCGCGCAACGCTTGCGCTTGCCGGCGTGGACGATCCGCTGGATTTGTTTGGCTTGTATCACGGCATCCCGCTTACAGAACGCACGCACGATTATGGACTGGTGCCGCCCGACAAGATCAGCATCTACCGCCGCCCCATCCTCCACGCCTGCAAAACCGCTGCCGAGATACGCGCCTGTATCAAGCAGACCGTCCGGCACGAGATCGCGCATTACTTTGGGATTGACGATGAACGATTGGATGAATTGGGAGTGGAGTAAGGGTTTGTAGAAGAATCGCTTGCGTCACGCGCCACTCTCTCCGCCACCGCCACCTGGTCTTTGCCGCGCGACTTGGCGCGGTACAGCGCGCGGTCGGCTTGTTCGATCAAATCGTCCACATCGCGCCCGATCTGCGGCAGCGTGGCGATGCCCTGGCTGGCGGTGGGCGGCGGAATCTGCTGAGCGTGGCGGTCGAGCAGCGCGGTCGCGGCGAGGGTCGTGCGGATCCGCGCGGCAACGCGCTGAGCGCGTTCGACGTCCGTGCCGCGCAGCGCGATCGCAAACTCTTCGCCGCCCCAGCGCCCGACGAAATCCGTTTGCTTGATGTGCGCGCGGATGGCTTGGACCGTCAGCCGCAGCACCTGATCGCCGACGACGTGGCCGTAGGTATCGTTGTACTGCTTGAAATTGTCCAGGTCGAGCATGATGAGCGCCAACGAGCCGCCCTGCGCCAGGACGGCGTCGCCGGCGGCGCGCAACTCGGCGATGAAGGTGCCGTGGTTCAGCACCTGGGTCAAACTGTCGCAGCGCGCTTGCTCATGCAATTCGGCGCGCAGGCGCGCGTTGGCGATCGCGATCGCCGCGTGGTTGGCGAACGCGCGCAGCAGGTCGCCGTGCTCGCGAGTAAACGCGTGCGGCATCGCGCTGAAGAGACCGATTTGCCCGATCATCGCGCCGCGCGCGATCAGCGGCGCGGCGAGCCAGGCGCGCGCGAATTCCACGCCCGGCACAGTGACCCAGTTCGGGTATTCACGCGTGTCGCCGATGATCGCAGGCGCCTGGGTGCGCGCCATCTCTTGAAAAATCGCGTTATCCGAAATGTCGAGCGTGAATCGCGCCAGGGCGGCTTGTTCACGCCCGCGCGCTGCGACGGCGCGCAATGTTACCCCATCGAGCAGGAGGACGGCGGCGCTGTCGCACGGCACAATCTCGACGATGTTGCTCAACATCGTTTCGAGCATCGGCGCGAGTTCGAGCATCGAACTCAGCGTGTGGTCAATCTCCCGCAGCGCAGCCAGTTGCCGCACTTGCTTTTCGACCGACGCAAACAGGCGCGCATTGTTCAGCGCAAGCGAGAGCGTATTGCTGACCGCGCTCAACAGCCGCAACTCCGCTTCGCCAAACCGATCGCGTGTATCGGCGGCTAGTCCCAGAACGCCCGCGACCGTTCCGGCTGAGAAGAGCGGCGTGGCGGCGATCGAGCGATACCCCGCCGCGAGCAGCGCGGCGCGGGGCGCCACATCCGATTCCTCCAGGTTGATCGTGCGCGGCGTCCCCTCGTGCGCGACGCGCCCGTTGAAGCCGGTCCCCATATGCACGTGATCCCCGCCCATGTGAATTGCGGGCGTCCCGCCGCGCTCGGCGCGCAAAATCAACTCGCCCTTGTCCGCATCGAGCAAAGAGACCCAGCCGCCGCGCACGCCCAGCGCGTGGGTCAATTCCTCCAACGCCGCGTTCAGGATCGCGTCGAGGTCGAGGGATTGGTTGACCGCGGTGGCGATCCGGTTCAACGCGTCGAGTTCGGCGCGGCGCGTCTGCTCCGCTTCAAAGAGCCGCGCTTTTTCGATGGCTATGGCGGCTTGGTTGGCGATCGTCTGCGCGAACTTGATTTCCGCGTCGCCGAAAACACGCTCGCTGCGTTGGCTGTCCAAGCCGATGGTGCCGATCACCTCGCCCCGCACCAGCAGCGGCACGATCAGAATCGAGCGCGTGCCCACGGCGCGCAAGAGGTCCGCCGCGGCGCGGCCCAGTCGGGGATCGTGCTCTACGTCAGTCACTGCCAGGGCGCGCCGCTCGCGCAGGACGAACTCCATCGAAGGATTGTCTCGCACCGGAATCGTCTGGCCGAGCGCCGGGGGTCCCCCGCCCGGGCTGTGCTCGGAAATGACGGTGAGATGATCGCGCGCCTCGGCGAGCAGCGCGATCCCCCCACGATCCACCTCCAGCGCGCGGATCAGTTCGCGCAGCGTGCTGCCGAGCACGTCGTCCAGCGCAAAGGGCTGGTTGATGGCGGCGGAGATTTGGTTGATGCGCGCGAGTTGATCGGCGTTTCGGCGCGTCTCGTCGTACAGACGCGCGTTATGGATGGCGATCGCGATGTGTTGCGCCAGGGCTTGCGCGGTACGCACGTCGGCTTCGGTAAAGAAATGCGTTTGCCTGTTGTCCACCATCAGCGCGCCGATCATGCGCGCCTGGGCGACGATCGGCGTTGCCAGGAACGAGCGGACGGGCTCCGCGCCGGGCACCCAAATCCAGCCCGGATGTTCGCGCACGTCGGCGATGGTGATCGGCTGCAGGTCTTGAGCCATTTGGCGCAAGATCGGACTGGTCTTGAGCAGGTCGCCGGCGGCTTGACTCGTCATGCGCTCATCCGTATAGCCGATGCCGGCGACGAGGGCGGGTTGGTCTGCCTCGCCCAGCAAGAGCACGGACGCGGTATCGTACGTCAGCACGCGCTTGAGTTGTTGGAGGAGCACGCGCAAGACTTCGTTAAACTCCAAACTGCCGCTGATCGCTTGCGTCGCCTCGCGCAGGGCTTCGGTCCGTTCCCGGGCGAGGCGTTCGGCGTCAAAGATGCGCGCCTTGGCGATCGCGACCGCCACCTGATCGGCAATCGTGCCAAGCAATTGTTCTTCTTCTTTGCCATACGCGTTGGGGCGGTAGGCTTGCACGGAGATGACGCCGATGACCTGTTCGCCGAGCAGCATCGGCACGCCCAGCCAGGTGCGCGGCGGCTTCATCGTCCCGAAAAGTTCGGGCGGCGGGTACTGGTCTTTTTCTTGCTCCCAGTCCCGAATGAGCAGCGGCTGGTGGGTGGCGACCACGCGCGCCGTAAATGCCGCGACGCGGAGCGGGCGGCGCTCCGGCGGCATGCGCTCGCCCGCATCGGTCCGCAGGCAAAAATCCAATTCGTCGCTCGCGGCGTCGTACAGGGCGATAAAGAACGCGTCGGGCGCGAGCGCGGCGGTAATCTCGCGCTGGATCTCTTCCAGCAGTTCGTCCTGGGTCAAAGCGCGATTGGCAGCGCTGGCGATGCGGTTGAGGATCGCGAGTTGATCGGCGCGGCGCTTGGTCTCCTCGAACAAGCGCGCGTTCTGAATCGCGATCGCCGCCTGACCAGCCAGGGTCGTGAGAAATTCGATTTCTTCGACCGTGAACACGCGCGGCGTCCGGGTGGCGACGTCCAGCACGCCGATCACGCGCCCTTCGACGCGCAGCGGCACCCCGAGGTACGAAACGATCCCCTCGCTGTTCGAGACCTCGACGCGCACCCAGCGCGGGTCCTGAGCCACGTCGGAAATGGCAAGGGGGATTCCGTGTTGAGCAACCCAGCCGCCCGCGCCTTCGCCGATCTTCAAGCGCAAGGGCTGGGGAAAGTCGGGCTTGCGCGCGCCGCGCTGGGCAATGGCGCGCAATTCGCCTGTTGCCGGGTCAAGCAGAAATACCACGCTGATGTCGGCGCGCATTTGCGCCGCCAAATGCTCGAGCAGGCGCTCTAGCCGTTCGGACAGACTCTGCGTGGAGGTAATGTCCTGTTGAATCTTGCCAAGGGTTTGCAGCGCGGCGACCTTGTCGCGCAGCGCGGCTTCCGCCTGTTTGCGTGCAGTAACGTCCTGGATGGTGCAGTCGAAATAGACCGCCTTGCCATTTTGGTAGCCGACCTGCGCGGACAGCAAGCCCCAGAGCGGCGTGCCATCCATCCTCTTCAAGCGCAGTTCGAGGTCCGTCACGCTCCCTTGCGCCAACATGCGTTCCGAAAAAACCCGGCGGTCGTCAGGGTCCACGTATAGATCGGCGGGCGCGACTTGCTTGAGCGCTTGCTCAGATTCAAAGCCGAACATCCGGAGGTACGCGGTGTTCGCCATCAGGTATTTGCCGCGCGGTCCGGGCGTGACGCGGCAAACGCCGATGGGCAGATTCTCGACGAGCGTGCGATGGCGGATTTCGGAGGTCTGCAGGGCTTGATGCAACTGCGCGTTCGCGATCGCGATCGCGGCTTGATCGGCGAGCAAATGCAGCGCGCGCAGTTCGCTCTCGGCAAAGGCGCGCGGCTCGGTATAGGCGACGTTCATCACCCCCAGCACGCGCGTGCCGGCCTTGAGCGGCAAGCCGATGATCGCGCCGGACCAGGTTGGGGGCGCATGGGCGTAGAGCGGGTGCGCGCGCATATCCGGCACGATGATCGTCTCCCCTTGCCGCGCGACGGTGTACGTCAAGCCCTCGGGACGCGGCTCCGCCCACGGCTGCCCTTTGCGTCCATCGGCCCAGAGCGCCGCGCCGAAGGTTAGACGCGCGTTCTCCCCGGGGCTGCCCGGGCGATAGAGATAGATGTGGGCGTCTTTTGCGCCGTGGGCAAACTGCAACGTGCTGCGCAGGATCGCGTCGAGCACGGCGGACAGGTCGAGACTGGAAGTCAGACCGAGACTGGCTTGGCGCACGGCTTCCAATTCGGCGGCGCGGGCGCGGAGTTCCTGGTCGACGCGCTTGCGCGCGATGGCGGTCCCCAGCGTGTTGGCGGCGGCTTCGAGCGCGCTGATTTCCGCGACCGACCACTTGCGTTCGACCAGACAGTCGTCCAAGCCGATGAAACCCCACAGGACATTCTCGACGAAGATGGGCGCAATCAGAATGGACCGGATGTCCTGCGCGGCGAGCACCGTGCGTTCGCTGGCTGGAAAATCGCGCACGTGACCGTAGATCAGTTGTCCGGTGTTCAGCAGCGGAATCCAACGCCCAAAGCCGGCGGCGACGAGCGGCAAGTTCTGGAGTTCGGGATTGCCCATCTGCGGCGTAATGCCGGGCGCGACCCATTCATAGCGCTGGCTGGTCAAGAGGGTTCCCGCCGGGCTGGTATGATTCTCAAAGATGTAGACGCGGCTCGTTTGCCCTGCCGTGCCCAAGCGCGCTAGAATTTCTTGAATGTTCTGCTCCCAGTCGCTGGTCTTGAGGAATTGTTCGGCGGCAAAGCGCACCGCTTCCAGAATCGCGTCGCGGCGGCGCAGCGCCTCCTGAGTTTGTCGGAGCGCCGCAATATCGGTGTAGGAACGCTCCAGTCTCCCAGCGAGGGCTATGCCGCCCAAGCCCAGCAGCAGGACGAGGAGCAGCAACCAGCCCAGAAAATAGCGCAGGGTGGTTTGCCCCTGCGCGTAGATCACTCTGGGATTGGAGACGCGCAGCAAGAGCGCCGGCTTGCCGTAAATGTCGTCAAGCGTCGCGTAGCCGGCGATCGTCGCTTCGTCCAGCACTTGGACGAGAATCAGCGCCTGGTCCGCCGTCGCATGGATCGCCTGGAAATCCGGCGGCAACTGCGGGTCGTCGAACGGACGCAAGGCGAGCGCGAGATGACTCGTTTCGGTGAGTCGTTCGACGGCGGCGGCGTCCAGGTAGCGCCCAAAGATCAATGTGCCGCGCGCCGGTCCCTGGCGGTTGCTCGGCAGAATGGGCTGGGCGGAAATGAGCAGCGGACCTTCGGGCGTGAGGAGCCAGCCGGTGAGACCGCCCTCGGGGACGGGGCGCGGCAAAAGCAATTTGCCAGTCTGTTCGTCGGTCAGGCGTTGTTTGAGACTCTCCGGCAGGGGTTGTTGCTTGCGCTCCACCGCGTTGTACGCTCTGGCAAAGACGATCTGTCCGGCGGAGTTGACGTAGGCGATGACGTTCAAACGGTTGTTGACGTAGGTTGAATCGTCCGAGAGGTTGGACTGGATGTAGCCGTCGTTCGCGTCTTGAATGAACGCGTAGGTATCATCCCCTTCTGACCAATCGCGGGTGATGCCCTCTAAGGTGGAACGATCGTACGCGAGGATGTCGAGGGCGCGTTCGACATCGCGTTCAGTGTCGAGTCGCTCCGCTCCGATAAAGCCGCGCAGCAAGACGAGTTGGGCGACGAGAGATAGAATCGCGATCGCGCTAACGAGCGTGAGTGAGAGGACGAGCAGAGTCTTGTTACGCAGAGTCATACGAGATATTCCGTGCTATGCCAATTCTAAGGCGATTGCAGTTGGGTGTCAATTGGATTCAAACCGCGTCACTCAGCCAGCGCGACCTGATCCTTGCCGCGACTCTTGGCGCGGTACAAGGCGCGGTCGGCTTGCTCGATCAGGTCGTCCACGTCGCGCGTGCTCTCCGGCAGCGCGGCGATGCCCTGGCTGGCGGTGGGCGGTGGGATCAGCCGCGCGTGCCGGTCGCGGATAGTCGTTTCGGCGAGCGTCGCGCGAATGCGGGTCGCCACGCGCGCGGCGCGCGCGAGGTCCGCGCCGCGCAGCGCGACCGCGAACTCTTCGCCGCCCCAGCGTCCGACGAAATCGCTCTGTTTGACGTGCGCGCGGATGGCTTGGACCGTCAGCATCAGCACCTGATCGCCGACGACGTGACCGTAGGTATCGTTGTACTGCTTGAAATTGTCCAGGTCGAGCATAATGAGCGCGAGCGATTCGCCGCACGCTTGGGCTTGCGCGCCCGCCGCGCGCAGTTCGGCGATGAAGGTGCCGTGGTTCAGCACCTGGGTCAAACTGTCGCGCCGGGCTTGCTCGTGCAGTTCCGCGCGCAGCCGCGCGTTCGCGATCGCAATCGCGGCGTGGTTGGCGAACGCGCGCAGCAGGTCGCCGTGCTCGCGCGTAAAGGCGTGCGGGGTTGCGCTGAAGAGACCGATCTGCCCGATGATCGCGCCGCGCGCGACGAGCGGCGCGCCGAGCCAGGCGCGCGCGAACTCTTCCCCGGCGACGTCAACCCAATCGGGATTCTTTACCAGGTCGCCGATGCTCACGGGCGCCTGGGTGCGCGCCATCTCCTGAAAGATGGCGTTGTTCGAAATGTCCAGCCTGAACCGACTCAGGGTAGACTGCTCGCGTCCCCGCGCGGCGACGGCGCGCAGGACGTTCTCCTCGAGCAACAGGATGACCGCACTGTCGTAGGGCAAAACCTGGGCGAGACGGCTGAGCATCGTTTCCAGCATCGGCGCGAGGTCGAGGATCGAACTGAGGGCGCGGTCAATTTCGCGCAGGGTGGCAAGTTGCGCCACTTGCCGTTCGACCGATGCGAACAGGCGCACGTTCTCCAGCGCGATCGCAAGTTGACTGGCAACGGCTTTGAAAACGGCGAAATCATCTGCGTCAAACGCATTCACTTGTTTGTCTTCGACGACAAGCACTCCCAACACGGACTTGTCGAGCATGATCGGCACGTCCACCTCCGAACGCGACGCGGGCAAGCCGGGGATATAGCGCGGCGTGCGCGTGACGTCCGGCGTATAGTGCAATTCGCCCGTGAGGAGGGCTTGCTCGCTCAAGCCCGCGCCCGGCGGAATCCGCCAATCGGGCGGCGCATCCTCCCAACCAGACTGAGCGTGCAGCACGCGGTCGCCCGTCTCTGGCTCGACCAAGAAGATTCCTAGATACGGATAGCCCAAGGCATCCCGCACCTCGCGCACGACGGCTTGGCAGAGTTCGCGTGGGCTATGCAAGTGCGCGAGGGCGGTGCTAACGCGGTAGAGCGCTTCCTGGCGATGGGCGCGCAACCGCGTCTCTTCGAACAGGCGGGCGTTCTCCAGCGCAATGGCGACCTGATCGGCGAACGCGCTGACCAGGCGCGCATGGTCGGGCGTAAAATAGTCCGCTTGCTTGTTATCTACCGCCAGCATCCCGATCACCCGGTCGTGAAGGATCAACGGGACGCCGAGCCAGGACTGGATGTGGCTGTGCGGCGTTTCGCGAAAGGGCACGTGCACCGCCGGCGCGTTCCCCAGGATGTGCGGCTGGCGTTGCTGAATCACCACGCTATTGGGGTTGTCGCCGGGGACTGGAAAGCGCAAGCCGATCACCGCTGCCGGATCCGCCCAACCGCGTCCGCCGACGATTTCCAAGTAGTCGGTAGTGGCGCCAGCGCCGTCTGCGCTGGCACTAGCGCCGTCCTGGACGTCTACCCTGTGTAACAACTGCACCGACGCGCTGTCATAGGGCACCACGCGCGCCAGTTGCTCCAGAATGCGTTCGATGGCTTGTTGCGGCTGGAGCGTGGCAGCCACCACCGCCCCGGCTTGGCGCAGCGTTTCCGCTTCCTCTGCCCGGCGCTGCAGCGTCCCAAATAGCCGCGCGTTCTCGGCGTGTTGGTTTTCCAGCGCCTGCGCTAGATGGTTGACCGCCGTCGCCAGATCGTCGAGTTCTCGAATCGGACTCGGCGGCACGCGCTGGTGGTATTGACCACGCCGCATTTCGGCAGCCGCCACGACGATCGAATTCAGGGAGCGCGAGATGTCTCGCCCCAACGTCAAACCAAGCGCGAGCAGGGCGACTGCCAACGCGGAAGCCCCAATCCACCCGATTGCGCCGCGTTCGCGTTCCGCCTGCTTCAGGTCTCCTATCGGCACCAGCGCCAGAAGCAACCCCTCCTCGCTCAGCGATCTGCCGGAAGCATGCAGGTCGAAACGCTCCAGCGCCGGGTTCAACTGCGCGATTTCCGTTAGCGTGAGATTGGACTCACTCAGCAAGCGGATCAGGTCCGGCTGGCGACTTGTCGTGTTGACCAATTTGCCGTCGTGGAACGTTGCCAATTCGACGGCGTCCGCCTCCTTGATTTCTTGCAGCGCGTCATCTCCCAGGGTGGCGGCTACTGTGATTGTCCCGACGATGCCCTTGGCGCCCTTGATTGGAGCGGAAGCCAAAATCGCCAAGCCCTGATCGCTCACCGTCGCCGTGGACTGGGTCAGCCCGGCTAGCGCGCTGGCGACGAGTGGTTCGTCGGGAACGCCGGTCTGCCTTGCGCCCAGGTACAGCAATTCCCGTCCATCCTCGGCATAGATCGTGATGCGTCCGAGTTCCAGTTTGGTCTGCAACGGCACCAAGATCCGAGTCAGGGCGATCTTGTCGGCGGATTCCGTTGCGATTGCCAAGCCAGTCTCATCCGCCAGCAATTGAGCAAAGACATGCTTGCTCCGCTGCCGTTCTTGCACTCGCTCGGTGATGCCCTCCAGCACGGCGCGCGCGCGCTGGTCCACCATCAGATTGACTTGCGCGCGAACTGAGAGTCCTTGCAATATAGCCATGCTCGTCGTGAGCATTGCCACAAGGACGAAGATGGGAACGAGCAGGCGCGTCCGCAATCCCCAACGACGCGGTTCAGGGTTCAAGCGGGGCATAGCCATACGCCTTCAATACGCTCCGTCCTGCCGGCGCCTGCGCCCAGTCAACCAAGCCACGGACAAACGGTGGAGCATCACGTCGGTAAATCAAGCCAAAGGTCAAATACCAGGGATAGGCACGCTGGGACAACGACTCGGCGCTGGGCATGACGCCATCCAGAGCCAACACGCGTACTCTCTGGACTTGCATCAACCGCAGCAAGCCCAAGGAAGAGTACCCCAGCGCATTGGGCGTGTTCTCCAGCGCGACCACCATCTCCCGCGCGCTCGTCAAGATAGCGGTTCGCGCTCGCACCGAGCGGCCACCCAGCAACGGCAATAGCACCAGTTTGCGCGCCGATTCATCCTCATCCCGGTCGAGGACGATGATCGGCTCCGCGGGTCCGCCCAATGCCTGCCAGTTTGTCAGACTGCCGCCGTAGATGTCTCTGATCTGCGCCGCCGACAACCCCTGCACGGGGTTCGGCAGATTCACCGCAAACACCACGGCGTCCCAAGCAAATGGTTGATAGACCAGAGGTTCCTTCGCCTCGGACCTGGACAGCGGGCGATTGCCGACCGCCAGATCCAACGTGCCTTCAAGCACGCCGCGAATCGCGCCGCCCGTGTTGGTGCCCGCGTCGAACTGAAAGCGGACGCCGGGATGCGCTTGGCTGTACGCCTCAGCCAACTTTTGCGCCAACGGTAGAGCAGTCCCAGAGCCAGAAACCCGGAGCAGCATTTCCGATGGCGCGGCGGCAGGGGCGGGCGCGGCGGGTTGAGCGCCGGGGAGGCAACTTACCAGGGCGGTCAAGAGCATAAGCATCCACAGCGGAATGAATTGCGCAGTTATCCTTTTCGCAAAATCAAACGCGTGACGCACCATTCGATTGCCCAATGTTTTTCTCTGCCAGTTGCATAAAGACCTCGACGACACGCGGGTCGAACTGCGTGCCGACGCAGCGCCCCAATTCCGCAATCGCCTCAGCGTGAGAGCGCGCCTCTTTGTAAACGCGCTTGTCCACGATCGCGCTGTACGAGTCCACCACGGTGAGAACTCGCGCGCCCAGCGGGATCGCGTTGCCGACCAAGCCATCGGGATAGCCCGTGCCGTCGTAGCGTTCGTGGTGGTGGCGCACGATCTTGGCAGCGCCGGCGAGACGCCGCACCGGCGCGAGAATCTGCGCGCCGATTTCGGGATGGCGGCGCATGTGAACCCATTCGGTCGAATCGAGTTGGGCGGGCTTTTGCAGGATCGCGTCAGGCACGCCGATTTTGCCAATGTCGTGCAGAATCGCGCCGTAGCGCAAGTCTTCCAGATCGCGCGGCGTCATGCCCAAGGCATGTCCGATCGCGAGCGCCATTTGCGCGAGATGCTCGGCGTGACCGGCGGTGTACGTGTCTTTCGCCTCCACCGCGCTAGCGAGCGAGAGCACGGTTTGCAGATACATCTGCTCGAGTTCGCCAAAGAGTTCGGCGCGGCGCAGCGCGCTGGCGGCTTGATCGCCAATGCTGCGCGCGAGCCGGATCTTTTCCGCGGTGAACGGCTCGCGCTCAGCGCGCCGGGCTTCGCCGAGCAGCAAGAGGCCCAGCGCGCGTTCGCCGACGCGCAGCGGCACCAGACACAAGGTTTGCAAAAGATTCAAGAAGAGCGTTGCGCGTTCGTCGTCGCGGAGCGCCGGATCGTCGGGCCGCAAGACGATCGGCGTGTTTTGCCGCAAGACCCGCTGACAGTACGGATGCGCGGCGACTGGTTCGCGGCGCCCGACCTGCAAATCGTGTTCGAGGATGCGGGTCGGGTGCGCCGCGCGCATGATGAATTCAGTGCCATCGAGCAGCGCGACGCTGGCAACCGTAATGTGGACGGTCTCGACCGCGTGACGCGTGACCAGATCGAGAATGGCGTCGAAATCGGCGGCATCCGCGAGCGCGCGCGAGAGGTCGTAGAGCGCGCCCAATTCCTCGCTCCGCGTCTGCTGCGCCTGAAAGAGGCGCGCGTTCTCGATCGCGATAGCGGCTTGGCTCGCCAGGGTGGTCAACAAGCGCTCGTCATGCTCGGTAAAGGCGTTGGCTTGCAGACTTTCCACGTTGATGGCGCCGATGGTGCGCCCGCCGATGAGGAGTGGCACGCACAACTCGGATTGCGTCGCCGCGTCCGCCTCGATGTAACGCGGATCCATTTTCACATTGCCGACGCGCACCAGTTCGCCGTGCTGCGCCACCCAGCCGGTGATCCCTTTGCCCAATTGAACGCCGAGGGTGCGCACGCGCGCCGCTTCGGCTTGCGCGGCATCCGGCGGCAAGCCGATGTCGCTGTGCGCGAGCAAGCCGAGTTCCCGCCCGGCTTCGTCCAGGGTCCAGATGGAGCCGCGTTTGTACCCCATCAACTGTTCGATCTCCTCGATGACGCGCGTGCCGACGGCGGCTGGGCTGAGTAGTTGGCTAAACGCCAGACTGGCTTGGTGCAGCGTCGCCAGTTCCCTGAGCCGTTGCTGGATGTCGGCGTAGAGCCGCGCGTTCTCCAACGCCACCGCGACTTGATTCGCAAAGAGCGCGAGCAGACGTTCGTCCTGGGCGGTGAAGGCGTTGACGCGTACGCTCAAGACGCAGAGGATGCCGAGCAGTTGATTCTCGTGTTGGACCGGCACCCACAACCCGGAGCGAATCTCTGGATCCGTGCCGTGCCAGCGTGGATCGCTGGAAAAGTCCGGCGCGTTGACCGGCACACGGCTCTTGCCAACCCAGCCTACAAAGGAATCCTCGTCGCCGACCCGGAAACGCGAGCGGCGCAACGTCTCGGCAATCTGGTCCGCGTGACCGATGCCAAATTCAAAGCGCAGTTCGTTCGACGCCGGGTCGTGGCGATAAAAGCGGACGCGGTCGGCGCGCAGCGCTTGCATCGCAATCTTGGACAAGAACTCTAACTGCTCGCGCGGGTCGAGCACACGGTTGAGCGTCAAGCCCGCGTCGTACAACAGCGTGAGTTGTTCTGCCCGCGCGCGGGTTTCCTGCAGCAGGCGCGCGTTGCGCACCGCACCCGCCGCGTGCGTCGCAAAAAGCGCCAGGAGGCGCGCGTCCGCTTCCGTGAATCTATGCTGGGTCGAGGAGAGTTCACTGACGTCCAATACGCCGATCAACTCGCCGGCATACAACATCGGCACTTGGACCGAGGCGGTAAACGGCGTATCTACCAACTGCGGTAGGCGATGCTCCCAGGTCCGATAGTCGTCCACGATCAGCGGCTGGCGGGTTTGCGCGACGCGTCCCGCCATACCTTCGCCCAGGGCGAGCCGCAAGCCGAGGGGGACTGGAAAGTCTTTCCCCACTCCAAGTTCCAGATCGCCCCGGATGGCGTCGTAGAGGTAGATTGCGCCGCTGGGCGCAGCCAGCAGCGTGGTCGCGCGTTCGACGATCGTTTGGAGCAGGGTCGTCAGGTCTTGCTGCGCGGCGAGGTCGCGCGTCGTTTCGTACAGGACCGCGAATTCGCGTCCGCGGCGTCGGGTTTCGTCGTAGAGCCGCGCGTTCGACAGCGCCATGGCGACCCGCTGGCTGATGGCGGTGAGCAAGTCGAGGTGTTCCGGTCCGAATTTGGCCGGCGCGGACGCGGCGACGGTCAGCACGCCCAGCAAATCCCCGCCGGCGAGGATGGGGACGGAAAGCGCCGACCGCACGTTATCGTCCAGCCCGGGGACCGGCAGCCAGTGTGGATCGCGCGTTACATCTTCCACCATGCCGGGGGTGCGCTGCAGCGCGACCCAGCCAGACAAGCCCTGGCCGACACGCAAATCGAGTTGCGCGTCGAGTTGCGCTACGTCGAGATGCGGTCGCCCGGCGAGCGCGCACAGGCGCAGGCGATCGGTGTGAGGAACGAACAGCATGGCCTCTCCCATCACCGCGCCCAGCGACTGCGTGGTGAGCGCGACTGCGCGTTCGAGCAGGGTCTGGGGATCGAGCGTCGAGGCGAGTTCCCGGTCAACTTCGTAGAGCAACTGCAAACGGCGGCGCTCGGCTTCCGCCGCTTGGAAGAGGCGCGCGTTCTCGACGGCGATGGCGGCTTGGTCCGCCAGCAGACGCAGCGCGCGCAATTCGCTTTCCGAAAAAGCGTGGGGTTGGTCGTAAGCGATGTTCATCACGCCCACCACGCGCCGACCGATCTTGAGCGGCAAGCCGACGATGGCGCCCAACCAGTGGCTCGGACCGTTGGCGAACATGGGATGGGCGCGCATGTCGGGCACGAAAATCGGCTGACCTTCCCGGGCGACCGTATACGTCAATCCCTGGGGACGCGGCTCGGCAATGGCTTGACCCTTGCGACCGTTTGCCCACAGCGCCGCGCCGAAGGCAAGGCGGTCGTTCTGATATAGGAAGATATGCGTGTCGCGGACCCCGGTCACCAAGCGGTGTGTCGTTTCCAGAATGGTGTCCAACACCGCCGGCAGATCGAGACTGGCGGTCAGACTGAGCGTCGCTTGACGCACCGCTTCCAACTCGGCGGCGCGCTGCTTTTCCGCTTCGAACAAGCGCGCGTTCTGGATGGCGACCGCGACGGCGCCAGCGATCGTCGTCAGCAACGCTTGCTCGGCGTCGCCATAAGCGTTGGGTCGGTAGGCTTGCACCGAGATGACGCCCACGAGCGTTTCGCCGAGCAACATGGGCACCCCCAGCCACGACGCGGGGATTTGCCCCGTGCCCCACACGTTCGGCGTGGGCAAGCGATCTTTTTCGCGCTCGAAATCGCGAATCAGCAGGGGCTGCTTGGTTTTGACGACGGCAGGCGTAAACCCGGTGGTGACCGGTTGCCGTTCCGCCGGCGCGTGGATTCCGCGATCCACGCAGATGCGATAGTCGAGTTCGTCCGCCGCCGGATCGTACAGGGCAATGAAGAAGGTGTCCGCTTCGATCGCCGTGGTGATTTCTTGGTTGACGACCTGCAGCAATTCGTCGAGGTTCAGGGTCCGCCTCAGCGCGTGCGCGATGTGGTTGATGAGCGCCAGGCGATCGGCGTCGCGCCGTGCCTCTTTTAGCAAGCGCGTGGTCTCCATCTCCGCGCGTTTGCGTTCGGTGAGATCGCGCAACGCCGCCACGCGCACCATCCGACCTTGATAAGGGATGTTACGCCCCCTGACCTCCACCGGAAAAGTCGAGCCGTCTTTTCGTAGCGCCACCGCCTCATAGGGCTGGTCGGACCCGCTGAGAAGGTTCTGCCGGATCAGCGCGCGCGACTCGGGCGCTGCCAGAGCCAAAGGATTCATCCCAATGAGTTCCGCGAGGTCGTAACCCAACGCGCCCGCCAAAGCCGCGTTCGCATCCAGAATCCGGTTCGCGTCGTGGATCGAAATGGCTTCCATCGAAGCGTGGGACAAGCGGCGAAAGCGTTCTTCTGATTCGCGCAGGCGCGCGCGCGCGGCGCTCAGTTTGCCTGCCAGCAACGTGACGACGACCAGAGCCGCCAATTCGAGCGCCACTTCAGAAGGGGCAATTCCTCCCATCCGGTTCAGCGCCCAGCCGGCGAGATAACCGAGGATGCACAGCGCCCCGACGGCAAATGCCCAGCGCGCGCTCGTCAGCGCGACGGTGTAAAGCGCGGCGACGACCAGGAGCGCGAACAGCGCGCGCATCTCGTTGAACGTCAAGCCCAAAAATTGGCTCGACACGAGCAAAGCCGCGCTGGCGAGCGCGGTCACGATCAGTTGAGCGCGTTCAGTTGGAGTGAGTGGGCGTGACATCTAGTTCAATTCTAATCCAAAAAGATGCAGAATCTATTGCAACTCTGTTGTAATATCGTTTTCCCGTCGGCGCACAGACCTTTACCTCTGGCGCAACCCGGCATAGCGCGCGATCACGCGCTTGACGCCGATGCCGGCGAACGCCACCTGGACCTCTTCGTCTGCGCCGACAATCTTGCTGGCGATCACCACGCCATCGCCGAAGGTGGGATGCTGCACCTTGTCGCCGGCGCGGAATTGCGTGGCGCGGGGTGAGTGCGGCGTGTGGCGTGAAACGTGAGGCGTGGTCGTTGTGTCGTCATCCTCGCCCGCATAATCATCCAGACGCGCCAAGTGTGACTTGACTGACCTCCGTTCGTGGCTGTAGGATGGAGACTGTCTACTGTTGACCGGCGACGGTTGACTGCTCGCGATCAACTGCCGCGGAATGTCCGCCAGAAAACGCGATGGCTCGCTCGGCTCCGCGTTGCCATAGAACGCGCGGCGAAAAGTCCGCAACAGGTACAGGCGTTCCTTGGCGCGCGTGATGCCGACGTAGCACAGGCGGCGTTCCTCTTCCATTTGCGCCGGGTCTTGCAGCGAACGCGCATGGGGAAAGAGGCCTTCTTCCAAGCCCACGATGAACACGACGCGAAATTCCAAGCCCTTGGCGGTGTGCAGCGTCATCAACGTCGGCGCGTTCACGTTGTCCGGCAGCGTGTCAATGTCCGCGATGAGCGCGGCTTCTTCCAGGAATTGTGGCAGTGTCGTCTCGGCGGTCCCACTGGCGTACTTTGCGGTCGCCCGCTCCAATTCGACCACATTGCCCCAGCGATCGTCGCCTTCGGGTGTACCGTCCTGAATGTACGCCGGATAGCCGGTTTTGTCCAGAACGAAAGCCACAAGTTCGGGGAGTTTCTTTTCCGTCCGCGCGGCGATCAGATCGTCGAGCAGGTTGACGAAAGCAATCAGCGGTTTGCGCGACCGCGCGTCAAACAAAGGATGAAGGATGAGGGATGAAGGATGAATGTCTGATTGATCGCTGGAAGATTCATCCTTCTGCCTTCTGCCTTCATCCTTGAGTGTTTGCAGCACCGCGTACGGCGACGCGCTCAGTTTCTCCGTCCACCGCGCCAAGTTGTCCATCGTGGTCTTGCCAATGCCGCGCGGCGGGACGTTCAAGACGCGATTGAACGCGACGCTGTCGTTCGGATTGGCGATGAGGCGCAGGTACGCCAGAATATCTTTGACTTCGCGGCGCTGATAAAAGCGAAACGCGCCGACGAGTTGGTACGGCATGCCGCGCCGGGTGAACGCGGTCTCGATGTTGCGCGATTGCGCGTTCGTGCGATAAAAGATCGCACAGTCGCCAGGGCGCCCGCCCTGTTTCTGCAGCCGCGCGATTTCGTCCACGACGAATTGCGCTTCCTCGTCTGGATCGTACGCCTCGACGACGGCGATCGGAATGCCTTTGGTATTTTGCGTCCACAGTTCTTTCGCATGGCGCGACTTGTTCTTGCGGATGACGGCTTGCGCCACGTCGAGGATCGTCTGCGTCGAGCGATAGTTCTGCTCCAAAAGTTTGATCTGCGCGTTCGGAAAATCCTGGCTGAACCGCAGGACGTTGCGATAGTCTGCGCCGCGAAACCCGTACACGCTTTGATCTTCGTCTCCAACGCAAAACAGGTTCTGATACTTGTCCGCCAGCAGTTTCATCAGCACGTACTGCGCGACGTTCGTATCCTGGAATTCGTCCACGTGCAGATAGCGGTAGCGCGTCTGGTAGCGTTCGAGGAGGTCGGGATTTTCGCGGAGCAAGCGCACCGTCGCCATAATCAGATCGTCGAAATCGGCGGCGTTGTTCTCCGTCAGCCGTTGCTGGTAGCGCGTGTAGATGCGTCCGACGACTTCGTGCCAGTACGACGGCGGGACGTACTGCGCTGGCTCGATCAACTCGTTCTTGGCTTTGCCGATCGCGCCCAGCACCGCGCCGGGCTTGTACTTTTTGTCGTCGAGGTTCATTTCCTTGAGAACCTGCTTGACGAGCGCGGTTTGGTCGTCGTCGTCGTAGATGACAAAGCCGCGTCCCAAGCCCACGCGTTCGCCGTCGCGGCGCAACAAGCGCGCGCACGTCGCGTGGAACGTGCCGATCGTCAAGTCGCGCGTCCGCTCTTCGCCGACGAGTTGTATCAGGCGCGCGCGCATCTCGCGCGCGGCTTTGTTGGTGAATGTGACGGCGAGGATATTGTACGGCGCGATGCGACACGCGTGGATCAAGTACGCGACGCGATGCGTGAGGACGCGCGTCTTACCGCTGCCGGGTCCGGCAAGAACGAGGACCGGACCGTTGATGATTTTGACCGCGTCGCGCTGCGCGGGGTTGAGGGTGGAGAGAATGTCCATCAGGAATTTCAGATTTCAGATTTCAGATTTTCGATTTCTACGTTGAGGATGTCGCGCGCAATGGGACACTCGATCTGCAAATGAATCTGACAAGCGCGGTCGGGTTCGTTGACCGCAACGCCGCATGCTTTGAGCGCGCGATACAGGTGGCACAGCGGCAAGCCCATGACGTTCGCGTGGCAGCCCGCGATGCGCGCGACCGGGCGGAAGCCGTCGTGCTGGATCGCGTACGCCGCGGCTTTGTCGAGTGGGTCGCCCGTTTCGACATAGCGCGTGATTTCTTCATCCGCATAATCGCGCAGCGTGACGGTGGTCGTCGCCACCTGGGTCAGCGCGCGGACCCCATCGGCGAGCGTCAGCCCGGAGTAAACGCGGTGGTCGCGCCCGCGCAAGCGTTTCAGCATCCGAGTTGCATCAGCGGCGTCGGCGGGCTTGCCCAAAATCGCGCCATCTAGCGCGACGACGGTGTCCGCGGCAATGACAAGCGAATTGGGATGCGCCGCGGCGCGCGCCCCGCTTTCCGCTTTGGCGCGGCTGAGTCGCGACACGAGCGCGGCGGGCGCTTCCCGCGCGCGCGGCGTTTCGTCCACCGCGGCAGAGACAAATTGAAATGCCAACCCGAACAGCGTAATCAGTTCACGGCGGCGCGGCGAAGTGGAAACGAGCAGGAGGTCTCTCTCTGGCATCTTGACGGCATAATAGAACAAGGGGCTAGATTTGTCAATGAGATTGAAGTCGGTGCAGGGGAGTGATATAATAGCGGTAGGAACAAAACGTGAAACGTAAGCGTGATAGATGGCTTGCATCTTGCAGTGGAGGTTAGAATGCGCTTTGCGAAACTGGTGGACTATCTCGCGCGCTTGGAGGCGACGACCAAACGCTTGGCGATGACGGCGACGCTCGCCGAACTATTCAAAGAGGCGAGCGAAGAAGACCTCGCGCCGATCGTCTATCTGACCCAAGAGCGGCTTGGTCCCGCGTTTGAGCCGATTGACTTTGGAATCGGCGAGGCGCTGGCGGCGGAAGCGCTGGCAAAAGCGACCGGCAAAGACAAGGACGCGATCAAGAAACTGTACAAACAGTTCGGCGATTACGGTGTCGTCGCCGAGAAATTGATATCGGACGAAGCGAAAAAACTGACCGTCGCGCAGGTGTTTGATCGTCTAAAAGAGATCGCGACGACGAGCGGCGAAGGCACCGTGGAAACGAAAACTCAATTACTCGCCGATCTCCTGCAAAAACTTTCCGGGCGCGAAGCGCGGTACCTGTTGCGCATCCCGCTGGGACGCCTGCGCCTCGGCATCGGCGATCCGACGGTGATGGAGGGATTGTCGTGGTCGAAAGCCGGCGACAAGAGTTTGCGCCCGGCGATCGAGCGCGCGTACAACGTCTGCTCCGATCTAGGCGAGGTCGCGCGAATTTTCAAGGCGGAAGGGCTGGACGCGCTTGCCAAGATTCAGGTCCAAGTCGGCAAGCCGGTGCGGATGGCGCTCGCGGAACGCGCCAAGAGCGCGGAAGACATCGTGACGCGCCTCGGCAAGTGCGCGATCGAGAATAAATTCGATGGCTTTCGCTGCCAAGTTCACAAACAGGGCGATCAGGTGCGCATCTTTTCGCGCAACCTCGAAGAGACGACCGCGATGTTCACCGACATCGCCGAAGGGATTCGCGCCCAAATCCACGCCAAGACCGCGATCCTGGAGGGTGAGGCGTTGTCGTACGATCCCGAGACCGGCGAGTTTCATCCGTTCCAGGTGACGATGCAGCGCAAGCGCAAGTACGATCTGGAAACGATGACCGTCAAGTTTCCGCTGCGTCTCGTCGCGTTCGATTTGTTGTACCTCGACGGCAAGGATTTCACCGGGCAGCCGTATGCCAAGCGGCACGCCACGCTCGCTGCGATTATCGCTGACGGCGAGCGCATCCAAGTCGCGCAGCACCTCGTTACGCAGGACGCCAAAGAAATCGAAAAGTATTTTATGGAGGCGATCACCGGCGGCTTGGAAGGCATCATGGCCAAGCGGCTTGATTCGAAATACCAAGCCGGCGCGCGCAATTTCAACTGGATCAAGTTGAAACGCTCGTACCAGGGGCATTTGTCCGACACGGTGGATGGCGTCGTCGTCGGCTATCTGCGCGGGCGCGGGATGCGCGCGCGCTTTGGCATCGGCGCGCTGCTCGTTGCGGTGTACGACGCGCCGGCGGACAAGTTCGCGACGATCGCCAAAATTGGCACGGGGTTTTCGGATGCCGAGTGGCCTCAAATGCGCGCGCTGCTCGACAAGGTCAAGACCGAGCACAAGCCCGCGCGCGTGGAAGCGGTGCTGGAGCCGGATGTGTGGGTCGAGCCCAAGTACGTGATCGAGATGCAAGCGGATGAGATCACGCGCTCGCCGATTCACACGGCGGGAAAGGTGGGGGACGAGCCGGGGTACGCGCTGCGTTTCCCGCGCGTCGTCGGTTTCATCCGCGCCGACAAAAAACCGGAAGACGCGACGACCGTAAAGGAAATCCTACGGATGTTTGAAAAGCAAGGAAAGACGGGGGAAGTGTCGAGTGACACGTGACGAGTGGCGGGAGCGAGCGAGTTCCGGATTTCCTGACACGCGTCGCCCGCCACTTGTCACTTCTTCATGCCCCTGGCGGGACTTGATAAGGAATGAGACGATAGGGACAGCATGTTGACATGCTCACCTTTCAATGAGCTTTTTGCACAAGTGGCAACTGCGCTCTGAGAGAGCGTTTTGAAATTAAAGTTGGAGTCGCTCGCGATGAGCGAAGAGCACACCACGCTCATTCAGACCTCTGGAGTTTTCGCAACTTTGGAGGTCTGATTATCGTCTGTGCATGTTTGCTCGCGCAAGAATGCGACTAGCAGTTCAAGCGAGGCGAAACCGCGCCGTTCGCCAGTACGTGCGTCTTCGAGCGAAGCGCGCCACGGCATCTCATCGTCGTCGCGCACTTGCCACAGACGCAACATGTAAGCGAGATAACGCGGTTCCTGGGTGGTCATCGCGATTTCCAGTCGCAGACCCTTCGGGTCGCGGAGACCCGAAGGGTCTTTCATCGTCGTTCCCCGTTCGTGTGTCCTTATTTCGAAGGACGCTGTCGCGCGAAAAATTCCCAGATTTCCGCAGGACCATCCAGATCACCAGTCGCTTGTCCAAGTTGCACTCCCATGATTGACACGGTAGAAAATTTTGCTATCGGTAGCGTATGCCCACCACCGTTGACCGTAACCAGAACGACCTCTGGCTTGCCCGCATCGTTCCAGACTGTTCGATCCACGGAAGTTGGGTCGGAAGGATCGCGATGCGGCAAGCGCGTAGTCTTGGGTGGACTGGTTTGCCCATTCAACTTGGCAAAATACTCGGAAGATGCTCGGGCGGATAGATAGACCAAGGGGTTGCCCTGGTAGGGTACAAAAGAATCACTCGTTCCATTCATCATGAGTACAGAAATTGGTTTTCCCGAAGCGCGGCAAACGGTATTGTTCTCTGATGGTAAACTCGCGGCGACTGCCGCAACCGCTGTGATCTCATCCGGGAGTTCCAGCGCGAGCCGCAACGCCATCTGCCCGCCAATTGAAAGCCCCATCGCAAAGACCCGTGATGGGTTGATATCATAATCGGCGCGGAAACGCGCGATTAGCACGCGGATGAAGTCTACATCGTCAAGGTTTGGCGCTACCTGTCTCACCGAATCATATTTACGGCAATCGTTCCAGTTATGCGAATAGCCGTTCGGATATACTGCGATGAACCCCTTTTGATCCGCCAACATTTCAAACGCATACTCCGTGGCGCTACGAATTCTTTCGGCATCCTGATGATTCATGTGAAACACAAAAATCAACGGAGCGTTACGGGGCAGATTCGCAGGAACGTAATACAAATAGGTTCGATCGAGATTGCCGAGACGAATCGTCGCCTGGGGTAGTGACCGCGGCGTAGGTGTCGGCAGAGTTGGCGTTGACGTTGGTGGAACTACCGTTGGCGTCGGCGCGGCGCACGCGCCGAGCGCAATGACATAGAGCATGATCGCGCAAATCAAAAACAACTTTTTTTCATTTTCTCCTCCGCGCAAACCTTGCGAAGGTTGACAAGTCAGATCAACCTTCGCAAGACAAGTTGTTGCACAAATCCTTACGGTCCTCGGAGCTTCGTTCGCGCGGTCATGTACAGGTCAAGTCCTCCGATAACACCCGGACGGTAGGAGGCGAAGAAGAGAGTCAGCCCATCGGAGGACATGGCTGAGCGTGCTTCTTCACCTGTGCTGTTGACTTGCCTCAGGTTGACTGGAGTTGACCATGCATCAAGCGTCGTCTCTCGCGTGGAAACCCACAGGTCCCGACCGCCGACTCCACCAGGACGGTCCGATTCGATCAAGATCTCCCGCCCATCATACCGGAGACTGGGACCTCCGTCTGACTGCGGGCTACTGAGCTCGCGGACCAGCACAGCCGGCTCGAACGAGCCATTAGAAGCGCGAGCACTGACATAGATATCGCTACCACCAAGCCCGCCCGGACGGCTGCTCATGAAATACAGTTCCGGAATTCCAGCGTCTTCGTTCTCAAAGTAGTGGGGCGTGTATTCGGACGCCGCAGAGTTGATTCCCGCACCCAGGTTTATCGGCGGCTGCCAACCAAAGTCGTCATCCGTGTGAGTGCGCCAGGAAACCCAAATGTCATTGTTGCCAAAGCCCCCAGGACGGTTACTTGCGAAGAACATCCAGTGCCCGTCGCGTGAAAAGTTCGGTGTGGAATCACCGTAACCGGTGTTGATGTTCGGTCCCAGGTTCACCGGCGAACCCCAAGGATCGTCGGGAGTGGCGCGCTGGGAGACCCAAATATCGTAACTGCCGAAACCTCCAGGGCGGTTGGAGGCGAAGTAAAGACTCAGCCCATGCTTGGAAATCGCTGGCGCAAAATCCCAGGACGCCGAATTGAGCGTTGCGCCGAGGTTGACCGGCGGAGACCATTCCGAAAACTTATGGGCGGCAGCGGGAGAGTACGTAGCCAATCCCAGCATGACCAGGGCTGTCAGCGTGAGGATGATCCCACGAGTGTTGCGTTTCATGCAAGTTTCCTTTCTTCTTTCAGTGCAATTGAGTAACAGATTCGCGGCATCTCAGCACAAGCAAGGGGTGTTACTTGGTTTCTCTTCTGCGTCTCCTGGCTTGATTATGATCAGAGCTGCCTAATCGCTCACACAGTTTCGCGCAGTGAGCACATGCGCCTCTATGTGATAGAGGTTGCATTGTCAACTTTTGTGCGATAGGTACCCCCTTTCTAGCTTGACTATACCGGACAAACGTAGGGAGAACGTAGGGAATTGAGAAATCTTCGATGTCGCGGTATAATTCGATTGCTTGTCGAGCCGGGTTGCGTTTGACTCGGAGGGGGTGAGCTATGCCGCATCTCGCGCTTTCCTTGCTGGGAACATTCCGGGCAACGTTGGACGGTCAGCCAATCACGGGCTTTGAATCGGCTAAAGTCCGCGCGCTGTTGGCATTTCTCGCGGTCGAATCAGATCGTCCGCACGCGCGCGAAACGCTCGCCGGCTTGCTCTGGTCTCAATTTCCCAATACGATCGCGTTGCGCAACTTGCGCCTCGCGCTCTCCAATCTCCGCCAAGCCATCGGCGACCATCACGCTGCCCCGCCCTTTTTGCTCATCACGCGCGACACAATCCAATTCAACACGCAGAGCGATTGTTGGTTAGACCTGACGGGTCTTCAAGACCTGTCAGGTCTCGATGCGTATCGCGGCAAATTCCTCGACGGATTCTCGTGCGACAGCGCGCCGTTTGAAGAGTGGCTCTTGCTCCAACGCGAACGAATCGGTCAGCAGGTTTTGCGCGCACTGCGCGATTTGACCGCGCGCTGTGAAGAACGCGGCGATTACGAACTCGCGCAGACTTACGCGCGCCATCAAGTCGAACTTGAGCCGTGGGATGAGCAGGCGCATCAGCAGTTGATGCGCGCGTTGGCGTTCAATGGACAGCGCAATGCAGCGCTCGCGCAGTACGAGACCTGCCGGCGTTTGTTGAAACAAGAGTTGAACGTCGAGCCATCGCGCGAAACGACCGCGTTGTACGAGAGCATTCGCGACGGAAAACTCGCGCAAGCCAAAGCAGCGCCGCGCGACAACTTGCCCATCCTGCTCACCAGTTTTATCGGGCGGCAAAACGAGATGATGGAGGTCAAGCGACTGCTCACCGCCACGCGATTGCTGACTTGTACCGGCGTAGGCGGTTGTGGCAAAACGCGCCTCGCGCTTCAGGTGGCGACCGAACTCGCGACGCAAGAGCGCTTCAAGCACGGCGTGTGGTGGGTTGACCTTGCTGCACTGAACGATCCCGCGCTCGTGACGCAATCGGTCGCGAGGGTATTTAATCTGAGCGAAGCGCCGGGCATGTCGTTGATCGCCGTGCTGACGAATTATTTGCGCGCAAAGGAGTTGCTGCTCGTCATTGACAACTGCGAGCATTTGCTCGGCGCGTGCGCGCAGTTGAGCGGAATCCTATTGAGCGCGTGTCCCAAGTTGCAAATCGTGGCGACGAGTCGCGAGCCGTTGAACATCAGCGGCGAAATGGTTTGGCGCGTGCCGTCCCTCGCGCTCCCCCACCTCGCGCCCTTGCCGCCGCTCGCGCAACTCCGCCAATATGATGCAATTCAACTTTTCGTCGCGCGTGCGACGACGGCCGCAGCAAATTGGCGGCTCGTTGAAAACGCCGCGCCCACCGCACAAGTGTGCGCGCGTTTGGACGGCATCCCGCTCGCCATCGAACTTGCCGCTGCGCGCTTGAAAGTTTTATCGGCGCAGGAAATCGCGGCGCGGCTCGATGACTGTTTCAATCTGCTGACCGGCGGAAGTCGAACAGAATTGCCGCGTCATCAAACTTTGCGCGCAACGATGGATTGGAGTTACGACTTGCTCTCGGACGCGGAGCGGTCATTGCTTCGCAGGTTATCCGCTTTCGCAGGCGGTTTTACTTTGGAAGCAGTCGAAGCAGTATGTGCAGGGGAGAGTTCTCCTCTGCTCCCTCGCTCCCCTGCCCCCCTGCTCGACATACTGACATCACTCATCGACAAGTCTCTCGTCGTCGTCGAAATGCGCGGCAACACGACACGCTATAGTTTGCTGGAAACCGTTCGGCAGTATGCGCGCGAAAAATTAACGGAAGCGAACGAATCCGAAATCCATGCCCAGCGGCATCGCGATTGGTTTCTTCAGTTAGCGGAACAAGCCGAGCCCTACATACTCGGCGGCGAACAACTCGAGTGGTGCGAGCGACTGGAGCGCGATCTGGAAAATTTCCGCGCCGCGCTCACCTGGTCGCTCGCGCAAACCGATCAGAATGACGCTGAGCGGTCGCTTCGCCTTGCCAGAGCGCTGGCGTGGTTCTGGATCAACCGCGGCTATTGGAATGAGGCGAAAACTTGGTTTGAACGATCTCTAGAGAGTTGTGTGATCGTGTGGGCGAGGGCAGGAGTACTCGCGGGATTGGGCGGATTGGAATTTTTGATCGGCAAGCCGGCGAAAGGCGCAGAGTTGCTTGAAGAGGGTCTCGCCTTGTACCGCCAATTTGGAGATAAAGAGGGCATCGCCTTTGCGGCAAGTCTTGTGGGTGGATTCTCACTGCGCGACCCGGCAAGAGCCAAGGTGTTGTTCGAGGAAGCACATTCGCTCGCTAAAGAATTGAACACCGAATGGCTTTTGGCGAGAATCTACATCGGGCATGGCATGTTTGCCCATCGCCAAGGCGACCTCGCACGCGCGTCTGCGCTGTACGCGTCCGCGCTCGAACATGCGCGACGATCAGGCAATCGGTGGTTCATCGGTAATGCACTGGAATACTGGGGCGATGTCGCGCTCACGCAGGGTGATAACGATCACGCCACCGCTCTTTTCGCCGAGAGTTTGGAGGTCCGCCGCGAACTGGGCAACCAGAACGCGATGGCGAATGATCTGTTCAGTCTGGGAATCATCGCGCTTCGCCGCCAGGATGCTCGTCGGGCAAAATCGTTTTATGAGCAAGCTCTTGCGCTCCGCCACGAGATGGGCAATCCACGCGGCATCCTCGAATGTCTCCGCGCATTCAGTCAAGTGGCGGCAACGGAACAACACTATGAACACGCCGCGCGGCTATTGGGGACTGCCAACGCGTTGTATGAAATGTTGGATGAACGCGGGCGTCGCATGTTTGATGGTGAGTTGGACGCATTGCGCGCGCAACTGGGTGACGCAATGTTTGAAAAGGCGCGGGCAGAAGGACGCGCGATGTCGCTGGAACAAGCGATTGATTATGCGCTTGAAAATCTCAACTCTACTTTGTAGAAAACTAGCCCGCTTGCGGTTGTTGTTGGTCATTCGCGAATACCTGACTTACTCCCCTTCTTTCTCGCTGAATCCTTATGACGCTCAATGTGCTTAATCGAGTGTGCAAGGGCATCCAGGAGGGATGAGACTTGCCACGAGAAACTTCCAACTCAATGCGGCGTGATTGTTGTAGAACCGTAACGGGGCTTTTGACGTGCATCACTTTTGGTGATATAGTTATCACCAAAAGTGATAGTTACAACTGGAGGCCCTATGCTCGAAGCACTGTTTTCATCACGTGTACGAGTACGCTTGCTGACCATTTTCCTATTGAATCCCGATTCACGTTTCCATGCACGCGCGCTTGCGAAAATGATCGGAGCACAGTATAGTGCGGTTTGGAAGGAACTGAAGAATCTTGAGCAAGCCGGATTGTTGATTGCCGAATCATCGGCAAATTCCAAATCCTACTACGTCAATTCTCATTTTGCGATTCTCCCTGAACTGCGCTCGATCATCTTGAAGACGGCTGGCGCAGGAGATCTAATTCGCCAAGAACTTGAGGATTTGGGATCAATAGAAGCGGCATTTGTTTATGGTTCGTTTGCCGCCGGCGATGTGGACCGCCAATCCGATATCGATCTGATGCTTATTGGGAAAGTGAACTTGGCACATCTCGCACCAATCATTGCGCGTTTGGAGAAANNTAGTCCCAAGATCATGCTGATCGGAGATGAGGATGCCTTACGAACAACTCCTCCAACAAGGGCGCATCAAGCCCTACAAAGCGCGTCCCGAAGAAATTCGCAAGTTGCTGAAAGTCGCGGCGCGCGATCTCGCCACCGCTGAACGCAATTTGGCGGATGATCGCGACTGGGCTTACACGATTGCCTACAACGCGATCCTACAAGCAGCTCGCGCTTTGATCCTCACCAAAGGCTATCGTCCGCGTGGGGCAGAATCGCATGCGACTGTCGTGCAATTTATCGAAGAAGCATTGGGCAAATCGTACGCATCGCAGATTGCCCTGTTCGATCAGACCCTGGCACTTGCGTTCCCGCCAGGGCAAGTGTGCGGCGTAAACGACATCGCGTGATTTACGAAATGGCGGGCTTGGTCTCAAAGCAGGAGGCTGAGCAAGGTATCGCGTTCGCCAAAAAGTTCGTGGAAGAGATTCGTTTACTGATCAGCAAGCAAGCGTCTCTCAAGTTGTGAGCCAGATCATATTACGTGAGTGATTCTATCGTCGCCGCGGACGTACTGCGAGCGGTTCAACCCGCGCTATGGCACGGGACTGGTTCCTGAATCGCTGCCCTATCTACAAGAAGTAATTCGGTTTTGGAAGAAATATTATGGACTGGAAACCCAGCAACCAACCGACACGCTATAACAAAGCGCGCGCTGCACAGGTAAAACCGATTCAGCAAGCGATTAAATCGCTCGATTTGCCGTTCGCGCGCGAGCGTAAACTCAATCCAATTGTGAACGCGCTCGCCATGCAAATCGAAGATGGCGGAGACAACCCTGAAGTCAATCGGCTTTTGCTTGATGCGCTGCGCGTGGCGGTTCGACATCAGGTTGACGACGTTGCCGCGGGTCCTGTGCTGGATGCGCTTGATACCTTTGCGCGCGCCGAAACCGAATATTGGGAGCAGGTGCGCGAGGGCAACTATTGCCCGCCTGCGCTCACGCCCATCGAACAGTTCCGAGAATGGTTTGCTCAAGGCGAAGAACTTTTGGAACAAGGCGCGACCGTTCAAGCCTGTGATTGTTGGCTATCCGCCTGGGAAATTTTCAAGACGCTCGCGCTTCCCGATATGCGCACGCTCGCCGATTTTGAGCGTGCGCATCCTGAACTCGATCTGGCGGTGCATAATTTTTGTTTCGATTTGATGTTTGAACTGCACAACGCCGGCGTCGCCAATGCGGCGTACCACCTCAAGCGATTGAACTATGCGCGCGAATTTCTCGCGCGATTTCCCGATTCGGACGCCGATACGGTCGTCGAATTTATGCGAGCGCAAGGCGAGGCGTTGTGGGAACTGGGGCGACATGCTGAGGCGGAACAAGTGTATACCGCGCTGGTCGCGCGATTGCCCGACAAGGGCTGGGGATATATCGGTTGGTCGGATCAGTATTGGATGTACAAGGATTCACCCAAGGATTATGCGCGCGCGGGAGAAATTCTCCGTCGTGCGCTTGCTCGCCCAGCATTGAGTGACCGTGCCGATGTCAGCGAGCGTCTCCGCCAATTGATCGAAGAGCGCGATGGCATTTCATTCAAGAATCTTGGGCGAAACGATCCTTGCTGGTGTGGTAGCGACAGAAAATACAAGCATTGCCATTTGAAGATAGACACGGAGAAGGCGCGATGACACAGCCAACTCCACGGGCGGAGGTGATGCGATGAGCAAGAAAAACAAACACAAGACACCCAAGGTCGATCCGCGTGTGCTGGCTCGTCCGCGCCTGGACGCATTGTTCGAGCGTCACGCGCGTGGCGAGTTGAATGATGACGGATTGCACGCGGCTGTTCAGTCGCTCATTGCCGACGCAGACCTCGCTTCTGTGCTTGGCGCACTGGTCATGCGGATGCACAGCACACCCGAAGCCGAGCGGGAAACTTTGATGACTCTCGTGGAACGTTTGAAAAGCCGCGAAGTGATTGACTATCTCTGGCAGCAGGTGAAAAAGCCGCGCGCGCTCACCTTCGATGCCAAGACGACCGTCCTGGTCATTCTCAAAGGCATGGGCGAAGATGTGGATATGTCTGACCCAGGTCGCTATTTTTCTCCACGCGATTTCAAGCCGAGCGATCTGAAATCTGCCGAGGATCTATTCCACGCTGGCATGCGCGGTTTGGCGCGCCATCTGCGGCACTCGCGTGATCCTGCTGAAGTCGAAGCATATATGCATCACATTTACAAGATGCACGAAAATGCGATTGACGGAAACCAAGTCTTTTTTGAGATAGCGAAGAGCGCCGAGGCGAGCGGGACTGATCTGGAAGCCGATTTTCTCTATGCCATTGCCCACACGACTCCGATTGAAAAATTACAGCAAGCTGTCGAACGCGCGCTCGATCGTCTCGCCGTCAAAGGCATCAAACCGATCACACCCGCCATCCTCAACCTGGGTGAGGGGCGATTTCACGCCGCGTACATGACTAACCCAGAGCATCCCTGGCAGCAAAGTGTGACAGTTGCTTGGGAACGCGGCACAGGTGTTGTTCAAGCGCTCATCTTCTTGCTCGATTTCGGTGTGCCGTGGCGCGGGGCAATCAAAGATATGTTCCCGACTCAACCTCTGTCGCCGGAAAAATTGCGACGTGATTTTGTCGAGCGTTCAGAGACCAAGATGGGTGAGCGATTGTATCGCGTGAGTTTGGCGCGCGCGCAGGCGACGATTGCCGCCGCGGTACAAGCCAATCGCAAGTACAACATTCCTCTGCCAAAGGATTTTATCGAATTTCGTCATCTCGTCGAACGCTGGGTGCTGCACCCACCCGCGGCAGAAATTGCCGCGGACACCTCGCGCGACGAGTTGGCGCACTTGCCACTGACGCCAGATCGCAAGCATCATCCGCTAATGGTCGATATGCGTGACCTGGAACACAACGAGACATTCCAAAACTGGCTCGCGCAGCAAGGCGAAGACTTGGACGAAGAAGATGAGGGAGAGTAGGTCAGCCAGGCGCGCGCGTGGTAATGGAAACCACCGCGATACTCGCGCGCGCAAGTTCCTTGCTTTCCGGTCTGCTCTCTATCCATGGCTATCATTTAGGAGTGTCTTATGCCGCGCCGTGTACTTCCTTCTGTTTCCAACTTACCTCGTCTGAACGAAACCTGGTTCGTCGCGATCAATCGTCTGCGAACCTGGGTTACCCCACCAAAAGAAAAACCGTATCGCCCGTTTCTCGTTTCTGTTTTGAACAGTGAAGTTGGCACCATTCGCGGCTCAGAGATTTTTCCAACGATGCCAACGCCACCTCAAGTGTATGACACGCTCAAAAAAGCGATGCGCCACCCTGCGCCCCTCGGCGGTTCACGCGGTGTGCCGCGCCGGGTACAAGTTGCGGACAGCGCGCTTGCCGAAGCACTTGCCGATCTATTTCTCCGCGCGCATCTGGAGATAGCGGTCGGTGAAGGCGCAGCGCCGCCAGAGGCGGATGAAGCGCTCCGAGAGTTTGAGCGAATGACCAATCAGATGGATGAGCCGCCGGGGATGTTGTCTGTCGAAGGAGTCACGCCCGAATTGGCAGGGAGTTTGTTCGCCGCGGCGGCAGATTTTTATCGCGCCGCACCCTGGATCAGATTGAGCAACTCCCAAGTCATTGCCCTCAAGCATCCTGGCGAGCCGGACTATCGCTATGCCATCGTGATGGGACAAGGCGGCATCGAATATGGGCTGGCGGTGTATTTGACCTGGGAAGACGTCATTCATATTTTTACGACGGACGATAACCCGGCAGAAGCGCTGCCGGCGAGTGGTGGTCAGTCCTTGATGTTCAACCCCATCACGATGCTGCCGTTTGACGATCTTGATGCCATGGAGCAGTTCGGCTGGCAAGTGGCTGGAGACGAAGCGTATCCTTTTGTAGTCACGTTCAAGCGACCCGATCAAGTACTGCGTCCTACGCGTCAAGACCTCGTATGGTTCGAAGCCGCCCTGCGTGCGATTCCGATCCTCGTGCGCGATTATTTCAAATCGAATGGACGCGGCGATTATCTTGCATTTGACGCGCGCGTAACCGTGCCCACGCATCGCGGCGAAATTGAAATGGCGGTGAAATACCCGGCTGGCGAAATTCCGCTTGCCGAACAACCACCCCACGATCTGTCCTGGGAAGTTTCCGATGATGAGGAAGATGCCCCGACGGATGAGCAACCTTTCTTCGATCGGCGCAGTATGGAAGGCATGATGCGCGACAAACTGCGCGGTTTGGGCGCGACCGAAGAAACGCGCGATGCGAATTTGGAGCACGCGCAGGAATTGATGTACCGCGCCTTTGACTCGGACAATCCTGCCAAGCGCATCGCTCTCGCGCACGACGCGCTTACAATCTCCGAAAACTGTGCGGATGCGTATGTGTTGCTCGCGGAAGAAGAAGCCGACACGGTTAATCGCGCGCTCGACCTGTACCAACAAGGTGTTGCGGCTGGCGAACGCGCGCTGGGTGATCGGTTCGATGCATACGTGGGTCACTTTTGGGGCATGCTGGAAACCCGTCCGTATATGCGCGCCCGGTTGGGTCTGGCAAACATGCTGAACCGCATGAATCGCTGGGACGAAGCGCTGGGGCATTATCGCGAGATGCTGCGCTTGAACCCGAATGACAATCAAGGCGTCCGCGATCTGATTCTCGACTTGCTTCTGCAACTGCAACGGGATGATGAAGCGCGCGAACTGCTCAAGCAATACAAAGACGATTGGACGGCAGTCTGGTTGTACTCACGTGCGCTCTTGCTCTTCCGAAAAGTGGGGGCGTCAGCTCAGGCACACAAGGCGCTCGCAGATGCGCTCGAGGAAAATCCCTTTGTGCCGGATTACTTGACTGCGCACAAGCGCGTGCCGAATCGTTTGCCGGAGATGATCAGTTGGGGCGAGGAAAGCGAAGCCATTGCGTACGCCGCCGATCATTTGAATCATTGGCGCGTTACACCGGGCGCGGTGGAATGGTTGGTTGAACAGAATCAAACGCGACGCAAGTCGACACGTCGCATCGGATCACACCGGCGGAAAAGTAGACTGAGGTGAGCGGAGGACAAGGCAGATTCTCACACTCGGCGCGCGAGAATTCAAGACACTCGCAATGAAGGTTCAGCGGGAAGTAAGCGAATCGGGGATTGATTCTTTTCTTGACGCAATTGATCGAGACGTTGCTTGGAAATCTGCGCCAACGCGGACTCTTGCTTCTGTTTGAGTTTATAGTGTCCTGCCCATTCCGCAAAATCGCTTGAGGTCTCGCCATTGTCGAGCGCGCCTTGCAAGTACAATGCAAAAAAATCGTCCGAACTGATCCAATAGCGGCGCTCGAATTTGTGCAGTCCTTCTTCGGCGGCACGCAAATCATCGAGAATATCCGTGAGACTAGTTCTTGTNNGAGTAAAATCAGGATATCCCAATCTTGATCTTTGCCTCAGGAGGCTCTATGCTCATTATAGCATATCCGCGCGATCCAGACTTTCTGACGCTCACACCCTTTATCAAACGCGATCCGCAGTTGGTCGTCGTCGACCGTCTGCTGCAAGATCGGAAACTGATTCTCTTGGTTGCCAACGATTTGGCGCTCTCGGCACCCCAAGCCTTGTGGAACGGTCGCCCCGCGACACCGGTCGTAGTCACGCTGCGCGTTGCCGTTGCGCGCCGCTTGAAGAACTGGAGTTATCGCACCGCTGAGAAAGAGATCAACGGCAGCATGCAATGGCGTTGG
>DHFK01000213.1 GCA_002400365.1 Anaerolineales bacterium UBA4826
TGCTCGACGGCAAACCGATCGCGAGTTGCGTGATGCTCGCTGCGCCAGCGGAAGGCAAGCGCATTACGACGATTGAAGCGCTCGGTCAAGTCGCGGAGCAAGGGTGGAAGCGCACCGAGGGCTTACACCCAATCCAGCAAGCGTTCGTCGAAACCGGCGCGCTGCAGTGCGGCTACTGCACGCCGGCGATGATCCTCGCCGCGAAAGCGCTGCTCGACCAAACGCTCACGCCGACGGAAGAACAGGTGCGCGACGCGCTCAGCGGCGTGTTGTGCCGCTGCACCGGATACGTCAAGCCGGTGCAGGCAGTGATACTGGCAGCAGAAAAACTACGAGGGGGAGCAGGGGAGCAGGGGAGCGCGGGAGAAGCAATTCCGATTGCATTGCTCACTGATCACCGAGACGAATCACCCACTCACCCACTCACCCACTCACNNATCTCCAATCTCCCAATCTCCAATCTCCAATCTCTAATCTCTACATTGCCCAAGATGGTTGTGGCACCCGCGATTCCTGAAACGCGCATCGTCGGCAAGCCCGAGCGCAAAGTGGACGCGGTGAAACTGGTGCAGGGCAAGCCGGCGTTCACCGACGATATCGAACTGCGTGGGATGCTGTACGCCAAGGTGCTGCACGCGCCGGTCGCGCACGCGCGCATCAAACACATTGACGTGTCGAAAGCGCGCGCGCTCGAGGGCGTGCGCGCGGTGCTGACGCACAAAGACCTTCCGCGCGTTGTGTACTCTACCGCCGGACAATCCGATCCGATTCCTGGTCCGCTCGATTCGTTCTCGCTCGACAATAAAGTGCGCTTTGTCGGCGACCGCGTCGCGTTCGTCGCGGCGGAATCGGAAGAGATCGCGGCACGCGCGCTGGAGTTGATCGAGGTCGAGTACGAGGAATTACCCGCGGTACTCGATCCGCGCGACGCGATGAAGCCGAACGCGCCGCGCATCCACGACGAACCCGAGTACGTGAACTTTGCGGAATCCGATCCGTCGAGGAATCTTGCGGCGAAAATCGCCATAGAAATCGGCGATGTCGAAGCAGGATTCAAGCAAGCCGATCACGTTTTCGAGGACGAGTACGTCGTGCCGAAAGTGCAGCAGGTGAGCATCGAGCCGCACGTGGTCGTGACGTACTGGGACGAAGACGACCGCCTCGTGATCCGCACCTCGACCCAGGTGCCGTTCCACGCGCGGCGCATCCTCGCGCCGGTGCTCGGTCTGCCGCCGAAACGCATCCGTGTGATCAAGCCGCGCATTGGCGGCGGATTCGGCGGCAAGCAAGAAGTGCTGATCGAAGATGTCGCCGCGCACTTGACGATTGCGACCGGTCGCCCCGTGCGTTTTGAGTACACGCGGGAGGAAGAGTTCATCGCCGCGCGCGCGCGCCACCCGATGCGCGTACGAATGAAAACTGGCGTCAAGAACGACGGCGCGATCGTCGCGAATGAGATGTACGTGCTGAGCGACACCGGCGCGTACGGCTGCCACGCGCTCACCGTTACCGGCAACACCGGGCAAAAGTGCATGGGGTTGTACAACGCGCCGAACATCAAATTCCACGCGCACGTCGTTTACACGAACACGCCGCCGTCGGGCGCGTATCGCGGCTATGGCGTGCCGCAAGGTTTCTTCCCGCTCGAAGTCCACATGGAAAAAATCGCGCGCGCGCTCGATCTCGATCCACTCGCATTTCGCTTGAAGAACGCGGTACAAGCCGGCGACGAGTTGCCCACGTCGAAAGCGTGGAGCGAAGGACGCGAGCCGCATCCGGAAGTGATTGAGACGTGCGGGCTGGCGGAGTGCGTGGAGCAGGGAGCGAGGGCGATTGGGTGGANNCATTTGCGCAGAGGACAAGGCGTCGCGTGTGTCATGCAAGGCACCGCAATTCCGTACCTCGACATGGGCGGCGCGTCCATCAAGATCAACGACGATGGCTCGTTCAATTTGCTCGTCGGCGCAACTGACTTGGGCACCGGATCCGACACGGTGCTCGCGCAACTCGCCGCAGAAATTCTCGGCTGCCCGGTGGACGACATCCTCGTTTATTCGAGCGACACCGACTTGACGCCATTCGACAAAGGGGCGTACGCGTCTTCGACGACGTACATCTCCGGCGGCGCGGTCGTGAAAGCGGCGGAGGAGGTCGCGGGGCAGATTCGCGCGGTCGCGGCGCGGATGCTGAATGAAGACAACAGGCAACCGACAACCGACAACAGACGGAACACGCAACACGCAGTACGGCGGCAAGACTTGGTGCTTCGAGACAAAAAAGTCATCGCGCCGGACGGCCGCTTTGTGACGCTCGCCGACGTTGCGCTCGAATCGCTGCACCACAAGGATCAGCATCAGATCATGGCGGTCGCGTCGTACGTCTCGCCGAAATCGCCGCCGCCCTTTGCCGCGCAGTTCGCACAAGTGCGCGTGGACACGGAGACCGGACAGATCACCGTCGAGAAACTGGTGATGGCAGTGGACAGCGGCGTGATCGTCAATCCAGTGACCGCGTCGGGACAAATCGAAGGTGGGATGACGCAGGCGCTCGGCTACGCAGTGTGCGAGGAGATGTTGTACGGCGCGCGTGGTGATTCGGTGATTCGGCGATTGGGTGATTATAGGATTTTCGCGGCGGACGAGATGCCGGAGTTGCAGACGATCTTCGTGCAGACGCACGAGCCGTCGCATCCGTTCGGGTTGAAAGCGGTCGCGGAGATTCCGATGGACGGCGTCGCGCCCGCGGTGGCAAACGCGGTGTACGATGCGGTGGGCGTGTGGATGAACGAAATTCCGCTGACGCCGGAGAGGGTTTGGAGGGCAATGAGTCAATGAGCCAATACCACAATGCGCCATTTTCAACGAGGAAGTGACAAGTGAGAACGATCTTCCAAATCACAGATTATTGCGGCACGCCAGTCTCACTCGGCAAGCGCGAGTGGGAAGAGAAAATTCTTTCGAGCGCGCCGACAGGTCATCCCGAAGTTGCGGATTACCTTGACGCGATGGAAGAAACCATTGTTGCTCCCGACATCGTTTTTGAAAGCACGCGGCGAGCAGATGCTCGAATCTTCTATCGCCTGAATGTGGGAAGAGGAAACTACGAAGGGAAGCATTTGGTTATTGTGGTCAAAGATGTGCAAGAGGAACAAGGATTGCGCGGGTATGTGAGCACAGTTTACCTCGCGCGTGGTGTGCACTCGAAAGGGAGGCTTCTATGGCAAAGAAAAAATCTGCCAATGGGTTGAAAGCAAAGTACGACGCCGAACAAGACATTCTGTATTTGACATTTACCAGGCGTGCGCGCAAAGCAGTCGCCGAAGAAGTGGGTGACGAGGTCTTTGTGCGATACGACCCCCACACCCATGATGTGGTTGGCATCGAGTTTCTCAATCTCTCCGCGCGGCTTGAACAGGCATTTGGGAAAGAGATGAAGTTTATCGAGTCAACGCGGCAAGAGCGGTTGTTGTTTCCAATCCGATCGGAACCTGCCACGGCGTAAATCCAAAATGAGCAAGCGCCAAACATGCCTAATGGTATGGGGGATTGATGAAAACGGTACGTAGCCCAAAACGGCGAGACGGGAAAAATGTGCGCATTCCGCGTCGCGAGATTAACGCGATCGTCAAACGCATCGCGGAGAAGTTCGACCCTGAGCGCATTATCTTGTTTGGCTCGTACGCCTACGGCAAGCCGCACCGGTACAGCGATGTGGATTTGCTCGTCGTGATGAGGATGAAAGAGCGTCCGCTCGCGAAACAAATCGAGATTTCGCGTGCGCTCTCACCGCATCCGTTCGGGATGGATATTCTCGTGTATGCGCCGCGCGAAATCCGATCGCGGATCGCTATGGGCGATTACTTTTTGCGCGAGATTGTCACGAGAGGGAAGGTGTTGTATGAACGCCATCCTCGCTGAATGGATTGCCAAAGCCGAAGGCGATTTCGTTACGGCGCAGCGTGAATTACGCGCTCGCCGCGCGCCGAACTACGACTCGGCTTGTTTCCATCGCCAGCAGTGTGCTGAAAAGTATCTCAAGGCGTTTCTGGCGTTCAGGGAAATCGAGCCGCCACGCATACACAATTTGATTGAATTGCTCAACTTGTGTCTCGCTCAAGATGGATCGTTTGAAATGGTTCGTCCTGCGTTAGAATCACTCAACTCGTACGCGGCGGATATTCGCTATCCCGGTGAATTCGCCACGAAGGACGAAGCGCGCGATGCAGTCAGGGCTATGAAACAGGTGAGAGATTTCGCGCGGAATGAACTGGGAACAGTAGCACGATAACAGGAACCGCCCATGATGAAAGACCGCAAGATAGGCGCATGTCTGTGACGGGGAATGTTCCCTGCGACGGTGGAAAGATGAAGGGAGAGGCAGACAAATGACAAACTCAACAGATCTATCCGATTCTGAACCAGACAAGCAACCCCAAGGCGAGCACGCCGGCAACCCGGCAGGCGATCAACCTGCCGCGCCGACACAGCCCGAGCCAACCGCGCCGCCCAAGCGCGAAAGGTTACGGCTGCCTCAAAACGCGCTGGCGGCGTTTCGCAAAAGCGGCGGCGCGCCGGTCAGTTCGCGCGAAATCGTCGTCTACCCCGACGGGCGCGTGAGTTACGGCGGTCCCGATGTGTCGAAGGAAGCGTACGCGCGCGCGGCGCGCAAACTGAACGATGGGCAGATCATGCGCCTGCGCCGAACGCTGGAGCACGTCAACTTCTTCCGAATGTCGTCCGCGCAAGGCGATCAGCCGCCCGACGCGTTCGCGTACGAAATCGCCGCGCGCGCGGGCAATCGCTCCAACTATGTGCAGGTCTTCGACGGCAGCATCCCCGACGCGCTAACGCCGCTGCTGCAACAATTGGGCGCGCTGATGCCGAAAGAGTAGCGGATGTCCATCATCCGAATCAACCTCGATACGCGCACGACCGCTGAAATTACGCACGACGCGCCGCGGCCCAAGGGCATGGTCTGGCTCGATCTGTTCAAGCCGACGGAAGACGATCTGGCGTGGCTCGCGCGCACGTACAATTTCCATCCGCTGACGATTGAGGACTGTCGTAATTTCAACCAGCGCGCCAAGATCGAAGCGTACGACGACGCAGCCGCCGGCTATCTTTTCCTTTCGCTCACCACCAGTGACCGCGCGAATGGCGACGTCCACCCGCACGAGTTGGAGGCATTCCTCGGCGCCGATTATCTCGTCACCGTCCACCGCGAAGCGTTTCCCGCGCTCGCTGGCGTGCGCGAGCATTACGGCGCGACCCACCTGGCCGGGCGTCCCGATTTTCTGCTTTACCTCATCGCGGATCACATGGTGGACGCCTACTTTCCGCTGCTCGATCAGATGGAGGACGAGATTGACGCGCTCGAAGATGAGATCCTGGAAAACGCGACGCGCGCAACTCTCGAGCGGATTTACATTCTAAAGCGGCAGTTGGTGCTGCTGCGCAAGATCAGTTCGCCGATGCGCGATGTGATGAACGCGCTCGCCGGCACGCGGTACGCGCTGATTGACGCGCACACCGCGCTCTACTTTCGCGACGCGTACGATCACCTCACGCGCATCTACGACCTGATCGAAACCTCGCGTGACTTGCTCGGCAACGCGCTCGATGCATACCTCTCGGTCGTATCGAACCGCCTCAACGAAGTAATGAAGCGGCTGACGCTGTTGACGACAATTTTCATGCCGATTTCGTTTCTGGTCGGCTTCGGCGGGATGAATTTTCAGCAAATGCCGTTCGATAATCCGATCGCGTTTGGAATTCTAATCGCGCTGCTTGTCGGCGTGCCGATCACGATGATGCTTTGGTTCTGGCGCAGCAAGTGGATGTGAAACATCAGTCAACAGTAGACAGTCAATAGTCACCGTGCACTGTTCGCTATTCACTGGGAGTTAGAATGGACGCGCTTTCTCAAGCCATAGTTGACGTTTTGCAAAACAACAAGCCCGCCGCGCTCGCGACGGTCGTCAAGACGCGCGGCGCCAGCCCGCGCAACGCGGGGGCTAAGATGTTGGTCTACCCCGACGGCTCGATTGTCGGCTCGGTTGGCGGCGGCGAGATGGAACTGCGCGTCGTCGCGGCGGCGAAAGAAGCCCTGCGCGATGGACAACCGCGCTATCTCGACATGACGCTGTCAAACGACCAGCGCGGCGATCCGCTCATCTGCGGCGGCGAGATGGAAATCTTTGTCGAGCCGCTGCTTACGTCGCCGACGCTCGTGCTGGTCGGCGCGGGACACATCGGCGCGGCGGTCGCGCAGTTAGGCAAGTTCCTGGGTTTTCGCGTCGTCGTGCTGGACGACCGACCGGAATTCGTCACGCCCGAGAACTTTCCGCACGCCGACGAGCGCATTGCCGGCGACATTGTGAAAGAGATTGGGAGATTAGAGATTACGCCGCAGACGTACGTCGTGCTCGTGACGCGCGCGCATACGCTCGACGCCGCGCTGCTCGGCGCGATCGTCGAAAAGCCGGCGGCGTACATCGGGATGCTCGGCAGCAAAAGACGCGTGATTACCGTGCTGGACACGCTGAAGCAAAAAGGCGCGAGCGACGCCGCGCTCGCGCGCGTGCGCGCGCCGATCGGCATTGAGATTCACGCCGAGACGCCGCAGGAGATTGCGGTAAGCATCATGGCGGAGATTATTCAAGTGAAAAGGAAAAAGTAAAAAGCGAAAAGTAACTTTCGCCTTTCAATTTTTCACTTTCGACTTGTGTGAGAGACTATGTGGAACACCTTCATCACCGCGGCAGCAATTGACCACGCACTTGATCTGCTCGCGCAATATCGAAGCGACGCGCGGATTATCAACGGCGGGACGGATTTGCTGATCGAGATCGAACGCAAGGTGCGGACGCCATCGGTCGTCGTTGATGTGAGCCGCATCCCGGGGCTGGACGAAATCCGATTCGAAGACGGAACGTTTCATCTCGGCGCGAGCGTAACGCACAATCAGGTCGTCGGAAACAAACTGCTGGCGGAACGCGCGTATCCGCTCGCGCGCGCGTGCTGGGAGGTGGGCGCGCCACAGATTCGTAATCGCGGCACGGTGGCAGGCAACCTCATCACTGCGTCGCCGGCGAACGACACGATCGCGCCGTTGCGGGCGATGGGCGCATGGGTCACGCTGCAAAGCAAAGCGCGCGGCAAGCGCGACATCGCGCTCGACGAATTCATGCTCGGCGTGCGTCGCACCGCGCTCGAACCGGACGAGATGCTAACCGAGATTTCGTTCCCCGCGCTGAAAGAAAACGAGTGTGGGACATTCCTCAAACTGGGTCTGCGCCGTGCACAGGCGATTTCGGTCGTGAACACGGCGGTCGTGCTTGGGTTTAGAGATTGGAGCTTAGAGATTAGAGATTCGGCAAGAATCCAACCTCCAATCTCCAATCTCCGATCTCCAATCTCCAATCTCCAATCTCCAATCGAGTCGGCTTGGATTACGCTTGGCTCCGTCGCGCCGACCATCGCGGCGGCGACTGAGGCGCAGCAATTTCTCATCGGCAGAACACTCGACGACGAAACCATCGAGCAAGCCGCGCGTCTCGCCATGAACGCCGCGCACCCGATTGACGACATTCGCGGCACCGCCGAGTATCGCCGCGCGATGGTACGCGTGCTCGTGGCGCGCGCGCTGCATCAGTTGCGTGATGGCGCGGAACGTGAAGATTTCCCTGCTAATCCTGTTATGCTTTGGGGTAGGGTGAACGGCAAATTCAAAATTCAAGCTTCAAAATTCGATTCGCAAGGTTCGAATTTTGAATTTCGAATTTCGAATTCGGATGTAATTGAGACCAGCGTCAACGGAAAGCGCTACGTCGTTCGCGGCGCAACTGACAAGACGTTGCTGAGGATGCTGCGCGAAGACATCGGCTTGAACGGGACAAAGGAAGGCTGCGCGGAGGGCGAGTGCGGCGCGTGTACGGTTTATCTTGACGGCATCGCGGTAATGAGTTGTCTCGTCCCCGCGCCGCGCGCGCATCACGCGCAAGTCGTGACGATTGAAGGGCTGCAGCGCGACGGCGAGTTGCATCCCGTGCAGCGCGCGTTCGTCGAGACGGGCGCGGTGCAGTGCGGCTATTGCACGCCCGGGTTCATTATGAGCGGCGCGCAGTTGCTTGATGAACAAGCGCATCCGACGCGCGACGAAATCCAGCAGGCGTTTACGGGAAATCTGTGTCGTTGCACGGGCTATGCCAAAATCATACAAGCGGTTGAAAAAGCGAGTCAGACGAAATGAAATCCAATGTTGTCCTTGCCGCGATCACAGGAGTGATCCTCGGCGTGGTCGCGGAACTATTTTTCGCGTTCGTTGATCGAATTCCGTTTCTCGGTTGCCTCTTTGCGCCGGTTGCATTGCTCTTTGGACTTGGCTTGCCAATACTCATCGGCGCGTTGGCGGTCGCGTTTGCGCCGTCGCGTGGATTGTCGTCGCCGCTCGACGGCGCGCTGGCGGCGGTGCTGGCGGAACTCGTCAGTCGCTTGGTGGGCTTGTGCGCGAGCCTCGGCGCGGCGCGGTCGTTTTTCTTCGGACCGCGTTTTTTGTTACCCAGCGTCGGTCCTGCGACGCACGCGCTGTTTGCCGGCGTCTGGGATCTCGGCTGGCTCGTCGTTGCGCTGATCGTCGCCGCCATCCTCGGCGCAGTCGGCGCGTTTTTGTACGCGCTGTGGAATCGGCAGTAGATGATTTCCAGCATCCCTTTGGGAAAGGAGAAGACCCATGCGGACCGCCCAAATTCCTTTCGGCTTGATCGTCGTCCTGTTCGGTCTGTTGTTATTGATGGTGACGAGCGGCATGATCGCGATGACGCTGCTCGATCTGGTCGGGATCGCGCTCGTCCTGAGCGGCTTGCTCTTTTGGATTCCTGGCATCGTTTGGCGCAAGACGACGCCGTGGCTGACCGCGCTCTATATTCCCGGCGCGCTCGCATTTGCAACTGGTGGAGTACTGGTGTACACTGCGCGCGCTGGCGCGGGCGCGTGGACGTACCTCTGGACGGTCCTGATGATTGCCCTGGGGATTGCGTTTTTGGCGATGTATCTCCTCGGACCGCGCGCGCGTTGGCTGCGTTTGGCTGGCATGATTGTCGGTGGAGTGGGCGTGTTGTTGTTTGCGCTCCTGGTAACCACGCTTTCGCCCGAACCCGCCGCGCGCATCGTTGGCCCAGCGATCTTGATCGCGCTGGGTCTGGCTTTTGCCGTCGGCGCGCTGCTGCCGCGAAAATAGCGCACAGCAAATTGCGTATGGCGTATAGCAAATCGCGTATGGCAAATCGCGCAAAGCAAATAGCACTGTCGGCGATTAGCTATTTGCCATAAGCCATGCGCTACTCCCAGGAGGCAATTGAATGGACGACAAGGCGTTGCTGAATCGGCGGTACGAGACGATTGCGTGGGGCGCGTTCTTCATCGTCTGGGGCTTGACAAGTCTATTGCGATTTCTGCCCGATGGCGCGGGCGCAGTGGGTATCGGCATCATTCTGCTGGGCTTGAACGCGGCGCGCTATTTCAGTAACATTCCGACCAGCGGCTTTACGATTACGCTCGGCGTGATCGCGCTGGTGCTGGGCAGTGTAGATATGCTGCGCGCGGTTTTGCAGTTGCCAGTTGACCTGCCGTTCTTTCCGCTACTGCTGATTGTGATTGGGGTGATTTGGCTTGTGCGCGGAGTCACGCGCAGCGTGCGATGACGATAAAGGAATCCAATGGCAAAGTCGAAAGAAAAAGACCAATCGTTCGAAGCACTCTTCCGCGAACTCGAAACCACGATCGCCAAACTTGAAGCCGGCGATTTGTCGCTCGACGAATCGCTCGCGCTCTTCCAACGCGGCATGGAACTCGCCAATAAGTGCGGCGAGATGCTCGACCAGGCGGAACTGCGCATCAAAGAACTCGTCCCGCGCGGTGAGCAAGTCAAAGTCGAGGAATTCGAAGAGGAAGAATGAATGAGTTCCTCTCCAACCGCGTCATCCAAGCGATCTTTATTCCCTGGGCGATCGCGCAGGTTCTAAAAGTCGCCATCGAATACATCCGCAAGCGCAAACTGAATCTACGGTTGCTGGCGAGCGCGGGCGGCATGCCCTCCTCACATTCGGCGACGGTATGCGCGCTGACAACGGCGATTGCCATTCAAGAGGGCATGTCTTCGAGTCTCTTTGCGATTTCGTTCGTTCTGGCAATCATCGTGATGTACGACGCGGCGGGCGTGCGCCGCGCGGCGAGCATCCAAGCGCGCATCCTCAACCAGATCATTGACGAACTTTTCCAGGGTCATCCCATCAGCGAAACGCGCTTGCGCGAATTGCTCGGGCACACGCCGGTTGAGGTTGTCGTCGGTGGAGTCCTCGGCATCGTCGGCGCATGGTGGTGGATGTCCAAGTAGAGGTGAGATCATGTTGTCGCGCCGCGAGTTTCTCCGACGTTCGATTCTGTACGCGCTGACGATGGCAGGCGGCAGCGCGCTCGCCGCGTGCGCCAGCCAGCCGACGCCAACTCCGCTTCCGCCAACGACTGCCCCCACTTTTCTCCCAACCGCAACGCTCGTGCCGCCGACCGCGCCCCGCGCGCTGGCAAGTCCGACTGCTACCTCAACTGTAACAACCGCGCGAACTGCGGTCCCAACGGCGACGATGACCGCAACGCCCGTGCCGCCAGTCGCGGGCGAACCGTACCTCGTGATCGCGCGCGGCGCGAGTCCGGCGGCGATCACGCGCGCGGCGATTGACGCGCTGGGCGGCATATCGCGCTATGTGAAAAAGGGGAACGACGTCATCGTCAAACCGAATATCTGCAATGCCTCCATGGGTCCCGAACTGGCGACGACGACGAACCCTCAAGTCGTCGCTGAACTGGTCAAGCTGTGTCTCGAAGCCGGCGCGGCGCGTGTGCGCGTGATGGATCAGCCCTTCTCGGGCGTTGCCGTCGAAGCATACAAACAGAGCGGCATCCGTGAAGCGGTTGAGCGCGCCGGCGGGCAAATGGAAATCATGGCGGCAATGAAATACGCGGACGTGGATTTCCCCAAAGGTCGCGACATCAAGAAATGGAAAGTTTACCAGGACATTCTCAAAGCCGATGTCGTCATCAACGTTCCAATTGCAAAGTCGCACAATTTGGCAAAGTATACGTTGGCGATGAAAGGACTGATGGGCGTCATTACCGACCGCGAGCGGATTCACAACGCGATAGACCAGCGCCTTGCCGATTTGAGCACAGTCATCCAGCCGACGCTCAACGTGATTGACGGTGTGCGCGTGTTGATGCGGAATGGTCCGACGAGTTGGAATCCGAACGACAGTGTCGTGATGAACACCCTCATCGCGAGCCACGACATCGTCGCCGCCGACGCGTACGCGATCCAGACTTTTTGGAAGACCAAACCGGACGACGTCGGCTATGTTCGCATCGGCGCGCAGATGGGCATCGGGCGGTACGATTTCGGCAAGTTGTGGATCCAAGAAGTGACAGCGTAGAACGTGATGCGTGATCCGTGATGAACAACACGCACCACGCATCACGTATCACTTGTTACACGATAACGAGGTTGTAATGACTGCATCTCGTTGGCGACGCGTACGGCAGATCGCCCAAGTCGTGAGCGTTGCCCTCTTTTTCATACTCGCCTTTCTGACCTATCGCGGCGCCGAGTCGCTGATTCCTCTCGATTTGTATTTCCGCCTCGATCCGTTCGCTGCCTTCGCCGCGATGATTGCGGCGCGCACGGTGATCGCGGCGTTGCTGCTTGCGGTTGCCGCGATCGCGTTTGGCTTTGTCTTTGGGCGCGCGTGGTGCGGCTGGCTCTGTCCGCTCGGCGCGATGCTGGACTGGGTGACCCCCAAGACGCATCGGGTCTCAGAGACGCGTCGGGTCTGGAAACGCGTCAAGTACGTTCTCCTGATCGTCGCGTTTTTCGCCGCGCTGCTTGGCAATCTCTCACTGCTCATCCTCGACCCGATCACGATTTTGAATCGTACCTTCGCCAGCGCGTTCATGCCCGCGTTCAACGTCGCTCTCGTCGCAGTCGAAACCGCGCTGTACCCGCTCGCGCCGTTGCAGCCGCTGTTCGACGGGATCGAGCAAACCTTTCGCGGCACAGTTTTGCCCGCACAGCAAACGTACTATCAACTTGGCTGGCTGCTCGCGCTTGTCTTCGTTGCAATCGTCGGCTTGAACTGGGTCGTACCGCGCTTGTGGTGTCGCTATCTTTGTCCGCTCGGCGCGGTGTACGCGTGGCAGGCCCAAGTCGCGTGGCTGCGCCCGCGTGCGATCAAAGATTGCAGTCATTGCGCGGCGTGTATGCGCGTCTGCCCGACGAGTGCGATCGCGGTGACAAAAAGCGGTTTCACGGTTGACCCGGCAGAGTGCATCGTCTGTCTGGACTGCGTGACCGAATGTCCCGAATCAGTGATCGCGATCAACTTTGGGGCTATCAATGCGAAGGCAGAAGGCACGCTTCGCGGGGTGAAGGATGAAAAAACCTCATCTGGCATTTTATCCTTCATCCCTCATCCTTCTGCCTTCAGTTTGTCGCGCCGGCATCTGCTCGAAGGCGCGGCGTTCGCGGTGGCGGGAGTTGCGCTGTTTCGTTCTGCGCCAACCGCGCGGCGCGACGATCAATGGCTGGTTCGTCCGCCGGGCGCGCGCGAAAACGATTTTCTGTCCAAGTGTATTCGCTGCGCCGAGTGCGTCAAAGTTTGTCCGACCGGCGGTCTGCAGCCGAGTTTATTCGAATCGGGGCTGGAAGGATTCTGGTCGCCGCTGCTCGTCTCGCGCCTCGGCTACTGCGATTACTCGTGCAACGCGTGCGGGCAGATTTGCCCGACGGGCGCGATTCCGCCGCTGTCGCTTGCGGACAAGCGAAAGCAAGTCGTCGGCGTCGCGTACATTGACCAGAACCGCTGTATCCCCTGGGCGAGTTATCGCCCGTGTATCGTTTGCGAAGAAATGTGTCCCGTGCCGCAGAAAGCAGTTCGATTGGAAGAGGTGGATGTCGCTACGCCGGACGGTAAGCCGGTGCATCTCCAGCGCCCGCGCGTCGTGTTCGATCTGTGCATTGGCTGCGGCATCTGCGAGTACCGCTGTCCGCTCGTCGGACCCGCCGCCATCCGCGTCTACGTGCCAACCCAGTTACCGCCGATTGTAGGGTGAGGCGATGATTTCCTTGGCTGATGGCGCGCGCGAATTTGGAATCACGCTGACACCCGAACAACAGGACGCGTTCGAAACATACTACCGCGAGTTGTTGGCGTGGAACGCGCGCGTCAATCTGACGACGATCACCGAACGCGAGCAGGTGATCGTCAAACATTTCCTCGATTCGCTTTCGGTGGCGTCTGTCATTGCGAGCCGCGAAGCGGCGAAGCAATCCCCAAGCAAGAAGGAGATTGCTTCGTCGCAATCCTTCGACTCCGCTGCGCTCCGCTCAGGATTGCTCCTCGCAATGACACAAGGATTACGTTTGATTGATATCGGTGCGGGCGCGGGCTTTCCCGGCTTGCCGCTCAAGATCGCGCTCCCGGAATTGCATCTGACGCTCCTCGAAACGACCGGCAAGAAAGTTGCCTTCCTCAGGCATATAATCGCGCAATTGCAATTGCGCGATGCGCTGGCAATCCAGGCGCGCGCGGAAGACTTGGGGCGTGATCCAGCATATCGTGAGGAGTACGCTGTCGCGGTCGCGCGCGCCGTCGCGAATCTGGCGACACTGTTGGAGTACGCTTTGCCGTTTGTGCGCCAGGGTGGGGTGTTCATCGCGCAAAAGGGTGTGGACGTGGACGACGAAATCCGCCAAGCCCAGCGCGCGCTCGATGTGCTGGGCGGGCGCGTGCGCGCAAGCGTGCCGGTGCAGTTGCCCGGCTTGGAGCCGCGCCACCTGATTGTCGTCGAGAAGATCGCGGCGACGCCGGCGGCGTATCCGCGGCGCGCCGGTGTGCCGGCGCGCAAGCCCTTGACAAGTTGATTTTCTGTGGTATAATATAGACGTATTGAAATTCGTCAATATGTTTAGAACAGGCGCGTTGCGTCTGAACCGATAGAGGTTGACTGTGACTGAGAAAGACTGTGTTGCGTTCTGCCGCGCGCTGGGCGATGCGACGCGACAAGAAATACTGCAATTGCTGCAAAAGAAGGGCGAGCAGCGCGTGAGCGACATTGTCGCCGCGTTCGAGCGCTCTTCGCAACCGACGATCTCGCACCATCTCAAGATCCTCAAGCACGAGGGGTTGGTCGTTAGCCGCCGCGAAGGCAAGGAAATCCTGTATGCGATCAATGAAGAAAATGTCGAAGAATGTTGCGGGATGCTGTGGTCCAAGTTCGTGCCTGCAAAATCCATAGCCGCGCGCGTAGCGTCTTCGACGTCGCGCAAAGCGCGCGCGTAAATCAAAGCCGCTGCCCTCAGCGGCTTTGATTTCGCGCGTTATATCGAGATATTGAAATACATCAATGCGTCAGGGGGAGACATGGCAGAAGCCGCTGAAAGTATTGTGCGACCTACGACCAGCACGCTCACCTGGGCAGATCGGTGGGATCATTTTCTGGCACGCTGGGCGGTCAATCGCCGCGGACATCGAGTCGCGCCGGGGCTGTACGCGCTGGGCAATCCGACGGCAGATTCGCCTGTGTTCGTTACCGCGAACTACACGCTCAGTTTCGACGCGCTGCGATCGGCGCTGACAGGTATGGATGGCTATATCTTGGCGCTGGACACCCAGGGGATCAACGTCTGGTGCGCCGCGGGCAAAGGGACTTTTGGCACCGACGAGTTAGTGCGGCGGATCGAAGCGACTGGGCTAAAGAACGTCGTCCGCCATCGCACGCTGATTCTGCCGCAACTGGGCGCGCCCGGCGTCGCGGCGCATCAGGTCAGGAAGCAATCGGGGTTCAAAGTTGAGTACGGTCCCGTGCGCGCCGCCGATTTGCCGGCGTATCTCAAGACGCATGAGGCAACGCCGGCGATGCGCCGGGTGCGTTTCACTCTCCGCGATCGCCTGGTCTTGATTCCGGTCGAAGTGGTCGTCGCGCTATTGCCAACGTTGATCGCGGCAGTGATCGGCTTCTTTGTCGGTGGATTGGTCACGGCTGCAGCCATCATCGCGGCGATTCTGGCTGGCGTCGCGCTCTTTCCGATTCTGTTGCCGTGGCTTCCGACGCACGCGTTCAGCACCAAGGGCTTTATTCTGGGTGGAATTGTGGCACTCCCGTTTGCTTTGACAGTATTCCTCGGTAACCCGAACACGGCGCTGTGGCTGCGCGTGGTGGGCGCGCTGACCTATCTGCTGGCTCTCCCGCCGGTCACCGCATTCTTGGCGTTGAACTTTACCGGCTCGACGACGTTCACATCCAGGACGGGAGTCCGACGCGAGATGTTTGCGTACATCCCGGTCATGGCTTGGACGTTCGGCATAGGCATCGTGCTGGCAATCGCTCACGCTTCAATTCGAATCCTGGGAGGCGCATAATGATCAGCGTGTCTGCGCTCAACACACTCAAGTTCGATCAGGCATTGTGCACCGGTTGCGGAATATGTGTGGACGTTTGCCCGCACGGCGTGTTCGCGCTGAACCGTCGCGTGATTCACGTCGTCCGCGCCGATGCGTGCATGGAATGCGGCGCGTGCCAGGTCAATTGTCCCTTCGGCGCGATCCAGGTGGACAGCGGCGTTGGCTGCGCCGCGGCAATGATCCGTGCGGCTTTGATCCGCAAAAACCAAGTCACATGCAGTTAAATTCTAGCAGGTTGTCGGAGAGGCAGATCAGAAACCCGTTTTCTGGTCAGAAAGTCAAAGCATGACGCGGAGAATGTCGAGAGAACGCGCGCAGCGTCTCCGACAAACTGCCACAGGAGGTCAGAATGGACAGCACGACAATCAAAGAGGAAGTGCGCGAACGATATGCGAACATCGCGCGCCAGAAACTGGAAGGCACGCGGAGCAGTTGTTGTGAGCCGGTAAGCGCGGCAGAGAGTTGCTGCGCGCCTTCCGACGCCATCCCGGCGGATTTGATCGCGGTCAAGGATGCAGTGCCCCAAGACATCGCCAACACGTCGCTCGGCTGCGGCACGCCGCTGGGCATCGCCAAGTTGCAGCCGGGCGAAACCGTGCTCGANNTTTCGCCAGGGCGAGTTGGAGCATCTTCCGCTCGACGATAGTTCGGTGGATGTGATTATCTCGAACTGCGTGGTGAATCTCGCGCCGGACAAGGATCGCGTTTTTGGCGAAGCCTTCCGCGTCCTCAAGCCGGGCGGACGCGTCGCGATTTCAGACATGGTGACGCGTGTGCCGATGCCGGAGATCATGCGGGCGAACCTGGTATCGTGGGCAGCGTGCGTCAGCGGCGCGATCACGGAGAAAGAATACGTCGCCAAGATGCGCGCGGCGGGTTTTGTCGGCGTGGATAAAGTCGCGGGCGGCGAGAATCCGCTTGAGCCATTGTACAGCGCGAAATTCGTCGCGCGCAAGCCGGGATGAGTGACGAGTGACAAGGATATTTCTTTGCCGCGCGTCACTCGGCGGGGAAGAATCGTATGAGCGACGGTCCATTGGAATTTCAGAGCATCCACGCCATCTATCGCCCAAAAATCCACCGCTATCTGGCGCGCTTGGTGGGCGATCTGGAGGCGGAAGATTTGACGCAAGAGACCTTTGTAAAGGTCAGTCGCGCGTTGGCATACTTTAGAGGCGAGTCCACAGTATCCGCCTGGCTCTATCGAATCGCAACCAATGTGGCGTTGGATAGCCGGCGCAGTCCAGCGTCTCGCAGAATCGCTGTGTCAAGTCTATCGGAAGATTCTGGCGAGGACGCCGAAGCCGAGATCGAGGACCGGGATGCGTGGACAGGGGAAAAGAAACTTTCGATTGAGCGGGCGCTGGTTCGCAAGGAAATGAACGAGTGCATCCTGGGCTTTGTCGAACGGCTTCCGCAGAACTATCGAACCGTTCTTACGCTCAGCGAATTGGAAGGGCTGAAGAACAACGAGATTGCCGAGATCCTGGGAGTCACTCTGGACACCGTCAAGATCAGATTGCATCGCGCCAGAGCCAGACTGAAGGAACAACTCGAAACGCATTGCGAACTCGATTGGCTCGAAGAAATCCCCTGTCGTGTGATCTGAAGTGTAGGGGTGTATCCTTTCCTAGTCGACCTGCGTCTATACGGCTAGGAGGTGATACACCATGAACATTGACAATCGGATCGAAGAATTGATCGCGGTCGGCGCGTCCATCACCGCGAACTGCCAGCCCTGCCTGCAATATCACATCGCCAAGGCGGCGGAATGTGGCGCCGACCCCCAACAAATCGCGGCAGCGATTGAAATCGGGAAAATGGTGCGTAAGGGCGCAGCCGCCAAGATGGACCAGTTCGCGGCAACTCTAAACTCCGCTGTCCCCTCTGCCGCGAGCGCCAAGGGCGATGGATGCGGATGCGGTGCATAAGGAGTCGAAACCATGTATCTGGAAAATGGAAGAGACATTGCGCGGGGCGTTCTGATCCTGGTCTTCGCAGCGATTGCCTTTTGGGGCGATCGCATCACCGGGCTGGTGCTGGTGGCTTTCATGGGGGCGATGATTCTGCAAAGCGCCTTTACCAACTGGTGCCCAGCCGACGTGATTCTGCGACCAATGGGCCTGAAAACGAAACTGAAAAGCAAGGAATAGTCTAAAGCCAGACGCCAGGTTTCTCAAAGAAACCTGGCGTCTGGCTTCTACTGGACCTGTCCCTCACAGATTTTCAAAGCGCGTGCATTCTCTAAGAATTCAGGAGGGAAATCGGCGAAATCCGTTGCCGTGATGAGCGCCTGCGGCGCGCTCACCACAGTCTGCGCGAGCGCGGCGCGACGCGCGGCGTCGAGTTCCGACATCACGTCGTCGAGCAAGAGAATCGGGTCTTCGCCGGTTTCCGCGCGCATCAACGCCACTTCCGCCAGTTTCAGCGACAGCGCAATCGTGCGTCCCTGCCCGCGCGAGGCGTAGGTGATCGCGTCAATCGGATTTGCGCTCGCGTCGTGATTGCGCGTGATGAAAAAGCGCAAGTCGTCGCGATGCGGACCGACGAGCGTGATCGCCGCGCCGAGTTCGCGCGGGCGCAGCGTTTCCAGTTGGCGCGCCATTTGGCGCGAGATGTCGGCGATCGAACGCGCTGCCGCATCCAGCGCGACGTTGGGCTGATAGACGAGACGCAGCGTTTCACTTTGGTCGGTCAAGCGCGGGTGAATCTCCGCGATCAATTGATTATAGCGGTCAACGGTCTCGGCGCGCCGCGCGATCAGGTACGTGCCTTCCTCGATCAATTGCTTGTCCCAGATCGCGAGTTCGTTGGGGTTGTAGGCACGGTCGCGAAATTCGCGCAGCAGACTATTGCGCTGTTCGACGACCTGATTGTACTTGGAAAGCGCGCGCCCATAGCGCGGGTCAACTTGGGACAGCGTCGTGTCGAGATAGCGGCGGCGGTCGCCCGGCGAACCGAAAACCAAGTCGAGGTCTTCCGGCAGAAAGAGCACCGCGTTCAATTGCCCCAGCAGATCGAACGCGCGCTTGCCCACGCCGTTGACTTTGATGCGTTTGCTGACGCGACTGGTTGATTTGCGCGTTTCGTCGCCTTCTGACGCGGCGCGATTTTTCTCCTCTGCCTGTACCAGAACAATCTCCAGTTGCGTGCGCGTGTCATTGCGCTTTGCCACGTCGGCTTGGACGCGCGCGAACGGAATCGGCTCAGCGCTCGCGCCCCAACGGATCAGTTCGCGTTCCGCGCCGGCGTGCGGCGAGCGCGCGGTCGCCAGATAAAAAATCGCCTCGAGCAGACTCGTCTTGCCGCACGCGTTGCCGCCTTGCAGCAGCGTGACGCCGGGCGCGAGGTCGAGTTCGAGGTGCGCGTAATTGCGAAAGTTGGTGAGCGCGAGATGGGTGAGGTGCATGGAATCCTCCTGCGGGTGCGACGCATCCTGAGCGGAACGCAGTGGAGTCGAAGGATGCGTCGCACCTTCATTGTATCAGCGAATCGCCGCAAAATCAAATTGATTTCGGCTTGGGCGCGTGGTATAATCGCAGCGCTGGGGGCGCGGGTCGTCGCACGCAACGGTCATCCTTCGACAGGCTCAGGACGCCTGACCTGCTACCTATCTCTCCAGACGGAGGCAAACATGCCCAACGGTTACACCGGCAGAATTCTGCGCGTCAATCTCACCACGCGCAAGATCGAAATCGAGACGCGCGACGAGGCGTTCTATCGCACCTACCTCGGCGGCAAGACGCTGATCGCGTACTATTTGCTGAGCGAATTGCCGCGTGGGGTTGACGCGTTCGGTCCAGAAAATATCCTCGTGTTCGCGGCGGGACCGCTGACCGGCGCGGCGGTGTCGGGACAGGGACGCAACAGCGTCGGCGCGAAATCGCCGCTGACCGATGGCTTTGGGAACGCGGAGGGCGGTGGCTATTGGGGCGCGGAGTTAAAGCGCGCTGGCTTTGACGGCGTGATTGTCGCCGGACGCGCGGACAAGCCGGTGTACGTTTGGATTCACGACGGCGGCGCGGAGATTCGCGACGCGTTGCATCTGTGGGGCAAGACGACCGGCGAGACCGAAGACGCGCTGCGCGCGGAACTGAACGATCACGCGATTCGCACCGCGCTGATCGGACCCGCCGGCGAGAATCGCGTGCGCTTTGCCGCGATCATCAACGATCGCTCGCACGCGGTTGGGCGCACCGGCTTGGGCGCGGTGATGGGCTCGAAGAATTTGAAAGGCATCGCCGTGCGCGCGCCGCAGGGCAAGTCGTTAATGCAGATTGCGCATCCGGCTGGCGTGCAGGCGCTTGCGAAATGGATGGGCAATCATCTCGATTTGGTGGCGGGCTTGCATAAACACGGCACCGCCGGGTTCTTGCGGAGTCAAAGCAAAACCGGCGGGCTGCCGACGTACAATTTTCGGGATGGGCAATTCGCCGCGTACGAAAAGATTAGCGGGCAAACGATGAGCGCGACGATCCTGGTCAAGGCGGAGACCTGCTTTGCGTGCGCGGTGCGCTGCAAGCGCGTCGTGCAAGTGCAAGACGATCCGCATGGCGTTGTAGGGGCGACCCTTCGCCTTGCTCAGGGCAGGCTCCGGCGTGGTCGCCCGTATGTTGACCCGCTGTACGGCGGACCCGAGTATGAATCGCTCGGCGCGTTGGGCTCAAGCGCCGGGATTGACGATTTGATCGCGCTGGCGAAGGCAAACGAGTTGGGCGCGGCGTACGGACTCGATACAATTTCGCTCGGCATGACGCTGGCGTTCGCGATGGAATGTTTCGAGCGCGAGATCATTTCGCCGCAGGAGACCGACGGCGTCGAACTGCGCTTTGGCAACGCGCGCGCGCTGCTGCAAATGGTCGAAAAGATCACGCGGCGCGAAGGTTTTGGCGCTGTGCTGGCGGAGGGCGCGGCGCGCGCGGCGAAGATCATCGGGCGCGGCGCGGACGCTTCGCAGTTCGCGATGCAGACGCACGGGCAGGAAATCCCGATGCACGAGCCGCGCCAAAAGCACGGCATGGGCGTCGGCTATGCGGTCTCGCCGACCGGCGCGGATCACAATCACAGTTTGCACGACACGATGTATACCCAGGAGAATGACTCGCTCAAAGAGTTGCGTCAACTCGATCCGGCGGTTCGTCCGTTGCCCGCAAATGATTTGAGCGCGGACAAGGTTCGCATGCTCGTCGCGAATTCCAACTGGATGCA
>DHFK01000184.1:0-871 GCA_002400365.1 Anaerolineales bacterium UBA4826
TGCGTGGTGCGTGGTGCGTAAAACGCAAACGCGTTACAGGGAAAATCATTACGTTTTACGCTTCACGCTTTGCGCCCGCGTAATTGCTCTAACGCAACTTGCGCTCGCGCGTACTCCGCTTCCACCCGCGCGATCCTCTCCGCCGCGCCGTCCAACGTTCCGGCTTTGCCCATCAGTTCCAAGTCTCTCGCCATCGCCGAGAGTTTCAGCGCGCCAAAATTCGCGCTGTTGGACTTGAGCGAGTGCGCCGCGCGCCGAAACTCGTCCGCGTTGCCGGCGGCGAGCGCGCGGCGCAGCGTGGCGATGAGTTCCGGCGCGTCGTTGAGATACGTATCTATCAACTCGCCCAGGAACGTCGCGTCGCCGCCCACGGAGCCAAACAGATTGTCGAACGTGGCTTGGTCAATGGCTGACGTATCGGTCACAGGTTCGCCTTTCCGCGTATTGCACTTGCCCAGCGCGTCCACCAATTCATTCACGCGAATTGGTTTGGCAATGTAGTCGTCCATCCCGGCGGCGAGACACATCTCGCGGTCGCCTTGCAGCGCGTTCGCGGTCATCGCGATAACGCGCGGGCGGTCCGCACGCGCCCACCGCGCGCAAATCTGCCGCGTCGCCTCCAGCCCGTCCATCTCCGGCATCTGCACGTCCATCAGCACGACGTCGTACGGNNTCCAGGCGCGGCGCGACCGGCGCGGCAGGTTGTTGCAACGCCGGTCCGGCAAAAATGCTGGCGAGCGCGTCGAACAGTTGTGATTGTTTCAGCGGCTTTGCCAAGATCGCGGCGATGCCCAGCGCGTCCGTGGTCGCCTCCCGTTTTCCGAGCGACGAGGAAATGAGGATCGGCATCCGGAGAGGCGTTGCATGCAAC
>DHFK01000184.1:879-5921 GCA_002400365.1 Anaerolineales bacterium UBA4826
ATCGCGGCGTCGAACGGATCGCCGCGCTGGATCCATTCGAGCGCCTGTCGCGGCGACGCGGTGTCGCGCGCTAACATGCCCCACGCGCGCGTCTGGCGAATGAGGATGAGCCGGTTCGTCGCGTTGTCGTCCACGATCAGCAGGCGTTTGCCGGACAACTGCGGCTGCGCGCCGCTGACGCGCGCGCGGGCGCCTGCGGCGAAATCGGGCGCGGGGGGCGCGGCGATGGTAAAGTGAAACGCGCTGCCCTTGCCCGGCACGCCTGCGCTTTCGACCCAGATCGCGCCGCCCATCATTTCGACAAGGCGTTTGCTAATCGCCAAGCCCAAGCCGGTGCCGCCGTACCGACGCGCCGTCGCGGTGTCCAACTGGCTGAACGATTGGAAGAGGCGGTCCTGGCGGTCACGGGGGATGCCGATGCCGGTATCCCGAACAGAAAAGTGCAGCGAGTGACGGGTGACGGGTGACGGGTGACGGATATTAGCATTTGCCTCGTCACTCGTCACTCGCCACTCGCCACTCGTCACGGCAAGCACGACCTCTCCCTTTTCAGTAAATTTGACCGCGTTCGTCAGCAGGTTGATGCAAACTTGGCGCACGCGCGTCACGTCGCCGACGATCGCGGCGGGCACGTCGTCGTCCATCACGTACGCCAGGTCGAGACTTTTCTCCGCGGCGCGCGGCGCGACCAGGTCGAGCGCGGACTCTACGCACGCGCGCAATTCGAACGGCTGGCTCTCCAATTCCATGCGACCGGCTTCGATCTTGGAAAAATCGAGGATGTCGTTGATGATCGTGAGCAAGGCGTCGCCGCTGTGGCGGATGAGGTCCGCGTACTCGCGCTGCTCCGCGGTGAGCGCGGTATCCAGCAGCAAGCCGCTCATGCCGATAATCGCGTTCATCGGCGTCCGGATTTCGTGGCTCATCATCGCGAGGAACGCGCTCTTGGCTTGGTTCGCGGAATCGGCTTCGCGCCGCGCCTTTTGCGTTTCATCGAACAGCCGCGCGCGCTCGATGGCGACGCCGACGTTCGCGGCAATCGTCGCGAGCAGACGCTGATCATTATCGGTAAAGCGTCCTTCCCGTTGGGTGCTTTGCACGCTGACAACGCCGAGCGCATTCCCGCCGACGAAAATCGGAACGCCGAGATACGATTTCGCTTCGGTGCCGACTTGCGTCGCGCCGAGTTCCGCGCGCCGCGCGCCGAGATCGCGGTTGACCAGGAGTGGCTGGCCCGACTCGATGATTTTGCTCGTCAGCCCTTCGCCAAAAGGAAACGACGTAAAGTCTTCGCCAAAACAGTACGGAAAGTTGATCAGATTCGCCGCGCGGTCGAGGAGCGCGATGTACGCGATATCGGCGTGGAAGGTGTCGCGAATCTGTTCGCCCGCAAGGTGGATCAGCGCGTCGAGTTCGACCTGGGAGGCGAGCGCGTGGCTCACGCGGTTGACCGTGGCGAGTTCGGCGGCACGTTGACGTTCCGCGTCAAACAAGCGCGCATTTTCGATGGCAATCACGGCTTGGTCGGCAAAAGTCTTGACCAATCCAACTTGCTTGTCCGTAAAAGGATTGACTTGCTGACGGCGTAAGCCAATCGCCCCAATCGCGACGCCTTCTCGCATCAGTGGCACGACGAGAACCGTGCGTTGTTTACTCACCGCAACCAATTCTTTGCTCATGCCATATTCATCGTCCGATTCGGTCATCACATCCCGAACGTGGACCGGCTGCCGATCCAGGACAGCTCTGCCTGCTACCAATTTTCGGTCGATGGGGAAGGTATCCCCAATCTTAATTGGAACAGGACCCCAATGTGCAAACACGCGCAGCCATTGACCCTCGACCAACATTACCGTCGCATCATTCGAATCGCACAGTTGCGCCGCACTTGCGGCGATTGCATCCAACACGGGCTGAAAATCAGTCGGAGAACCGGCAATGATTTGCAAGACACGGCTGGTTGCCGTTTGCTGCTCCAAGGTTTGCGATATTTCTCGATTGCGCATCTGCAATTCATCGAACAGTCGTGCATTTTCCAGCGCCACGCTCATGCTGTTGGCGAGCGTGGTGAGCAAGCGCACGTCGGCTTCGCTGAACGCATTCTCGCGATCCATGTTTTCGAGACCGATGGTACCTTTGACAACGTCGCCAACGACTAATGGGACGGTCAAATGCGATTGGGGTTCGGCCGTCCCAGGAACGACAACCATACCCAGTTCGGCTGAACGGCGCGGCACGTCTTGGTTGATCAAGATCACCTGGCGCAAACGAATCACCGTTTCAATGAAGCGGTTAAAAGGCATGGGTGCGGGATAGACGCGTTGACCGTTTTCGATGAGATAGCAAAAGTGATCGAGTCGCGTCGCATAGTCGTATGCTTCGATCGAGACCCCCTGCGCGTCGAAAACCTCGCGGATCTTGTCGCCGACCAGATCGTAGATGGCTTGCATGTCCAATTGCGCGGCAAGCCCTTGCTGGATACTGTTGATGATTTGCAGCTCGGTGGTGCGCTGCTGGGTCTCTTCCAGCAAACGCTTCGTCTCCGCAAACANNCGCGCGTTCTCCAGCGCCACGCTCATGCTGTTGGCGAGCGTCGTCAGCAAGCGCACGTCCGAGTCGCCGAAGGCGTTTGCGCGATCTATGTTTTGAAGTGAGATCGCGCCTTTGACTTGGTCGCCCACCACCAATGGCACAAACAACGCTGACTTGGTAAGCGCGGTGCCCTCGACGGGCTTTCTCTTGTGAGACCTCTCTGGCCTCTGTTCCAAGTCATTGATGAGCACCGGTTGGCGTGTGCGGATGAGGCGATCGCGCGTTCCCCCTTCGCGGTGTGGGAGTGGCGCAGGATAAAAGCGCTGACCTTTTTCGATGGAGTATTGCGTGTGCGCCGCCTTGGTCTGGGGGTCAAAACTCATGATCCAAACCACCTGCGCGTCGAAAATCTCGCGAATCTTGTCCCCGACCAGATCGTAAATCGCTTGCATATCGAGTTGCGCGGCAAGACCTTGCTGCACGCTGTTAATGATTTGCAGTTCGGCTTCGCGCTGCTTGAGATCACGTTGCAGCGATGTAGCCGCAGATTGATCGAGCGGCACAGGCGCAGCATCCATCACGCGCTTGGCAACGCGCGCGCGACGCGTTATCACACGCGGATGTTTTGCGTTTGATTGGATCTGTTTCGATTTCGACATAAATCTCCCTGAACGTGGCGGGCGTCACTTATCCCCTGTCACTCGTCACGTGTCACGCATCACGCATCACTTGTCCCTGCCACCCGCCATCCGTCACCTGTCACATTACTCGCGCACGCCCACAACACCGTCTTGATCTGAAACGGCGTCAGTTCCGGGTGCTTGCCGCGAATCAGCGCGACGATGCCGGCGATGTGCGGCGCGGCGAAACTGTTGCCGGTGCTCGTGACGTAACCCCCGTCGAGCCACGCCACGTCCACGTCAATTCCCGGCGCGCCAAATTCGACCGGCGGCGCAGGGTTGTAATAAAAAGTGAACGGGTCTTTGCTCTCGTGCGCGGCGACGGAAATCACCGCCGCGTAGAGCGAGGGATAACTCGGCGCGGGGAGGTTGTTCACGGCGGAGACGAGCACCACGTTCTGGAAATACGCGTCGTCGGCGAGTTCGTGGAACAGCCCATAATATTCTTGCTTGGACGTGCTGAGACTCAGGTTGACGACGCTCATGCCATTTTCGATTGCCCAGCGCAGCCCGCCGGCAAATTGCAGCGCTTTGCCGCTTAGGGTCTTGCCGAGTACGCGCACGCTGTAAAATTCCGCCGCCGGCGCGAGCGCATGGATGATGCCCGCGCACGCGGTCCCGTGCCCGAACAGATCGCGCGGGCGGGGGTCGTCAACGATCCGCACGCCGGTTTTCGTGCGCCCATCGTACTCCACGATCACGCCGCCGCGCACCCGGCCGCCCACGGCTGGATGATCGGCTTCGATGCCGCTGTCCACGATCGCGACGCGCACGCCGGCGCCGGCGCTACCGCCCCACGCCCACGCGCGCGTGATTTCGCCGAGCGGACCGACCGCGCGCAGTTCGCGCAGCGCGTCGGCGGTGAACTGGGAGGACCAGGCGGGTCTCAAATCACTCATGATCATTCAAGTAACGGTGGTTGGGTGGCTCGTCCTAACCACCAAACCACCTAACCACCTTGGTAGGATTTCGATTGCGTGTATTCAGCGAACGCGTTCAGGATTTGCAAACACGCGCGATGCTCCGCCTCCCCCAACGCGCTGATGGCGTTAAAACGATCAGCGAGTTCGAAAAGATCACGCGCCGGCGCATTGGCGTTTTCCTCCAGGACGCGAAAAATTTCCGTAGCCGGGGCGGCGTCTGCGGCGAGCAACGTCNNTTCCATGTCTTGCATCCCGAACGCCGGCGCGCTGAGTTTGTCGAGCACTTCCATGACGCCGATCACGCGGTCGCGCCGCAGCAGCGGCATGGCGAGAATCGAGCGCGGCACGTAGCCGGTCTTTTGCGCCGTCGCGCGCGCAAAGCGCGGGTCTTGCTGCACGTTCGAAATCGTCATCGGCTGACCGGTCATCGCCACGTAGCCGGCGATGCCTTGATCCAGCGGAATTCGCATCCCGACGACTTGCTCGCGTCCCGCGCCAAAAGCCACGCGGAACACGAGTTGTTGTTCTTGCTCGTCCACCAGCGCGATCGAGGCAGCCGCCGCGCCAAAGAGCCGCGCCGCGGCTTGCACGATCGTTTCCAAGAGTTCGTCGCTGGAACTAGGCAGCGCCGCGCGCCCGGTCGCTTCGATGGCAAGCAAAAGCCGCTGGAGTTGTTCCGCCAGTGTGTCGTTTCCCGCGCTCGCAGCATCGTCTTTCATAATTGTGACCTATCTCTTTCACCAACGCGCAGACACCCCAGAAACATTCTCATTTCTGGGGTTTTGCGTGATTGGGTTTCAATGCGCTGGCAATCCGCTGGGTCAATCGGCTACAACGTAGGTTTTTTTCTTGGCGTCGTACTCGATCTTGGCGGGCAGATCAACCCTGGCGGGCGACTCGCGCTTGG
>DHFK01000184.1:5930-20432 GCA_002400365.1 Anaerolineales bacterium UBA4826
GGACGGCAGTTCGCGCTTGGAAAAGACTTCGGCGGTCACTGCGTGCCCCGCGACTTCGGCTGCGCCGAGAACGATCCGATCCAGCAGTTCGCGCTCGTCCTTCTTCAGCGTGCTGCGCAGTGCGCTCAGTTTCTTCGTCACACGCACTAACGCTGCCCGGCGTTCTTTCTTACCCATGGTCTAATCCTCCTTCTTGGTAGATTGGGTTTCTATTCAATCGGTTGGTCGGCTGATCGGAGTGTGATTTGCGGATGTTTCCTCCTTTCNNAGGTTGGATGTTGGACGTTGGATTAGTTTGCGGGCAGGCAGGTGCGCCAGTTGTGGATCGGTCTTCCAACCTCCAATCTCTAATTTCTAACCTCCAGACTGCGACCTCAACTCGCGCAGGGCTTGCTGATCCAGCGTCGCAAAGCGCGGCAGTTCGCCCAAGTTCGTGCGCGCCATGCGCTCGAAGAATTTGTGGTGGACCAGGTGGCTCAACGTCGGATGCTCCATCAAGCGGCGAAAGGTTGCGCCGGGCACCTGGAGCAGCGTCGTCGCTTCGGCGGCGACGACGTTCACGGTGCGCGGCGTGCCCATCAGCGCGGCGATCTCGCCGAAGAAATCGCCGGGGTGCATCGTCTCCAAGGCGCGATAGTTTCCGCCCGCGGTCGCGACGCCAGCGACGGCGCGACCCGCGAGAATAAAATAGACCTCGTCCCCTTGATCGTCTTTGCGGAGGATCGTCGCGCCGGCGGGCGCATCCACCACGCGCGCTTGCGCGAGCAACTCGCGCCGATCCTTGTGCGGCAAGTTGGCGAGCGCCGGCAACTTTGCCGCCAGCGCGTCGAAATCCGCCGGCGTCGGCAGGCGACCTGCGCCGGCAGCGGGCGCGGACGGCGCGGCGCGGAGCAACTGCATCATGCGCCGCCATTCCGCGGCCGGCTGCCCCAAGCCGGGGAGGACGAGCGCGAGCGCGCCGGGAATTAGCACGAGCAGCGAAGTGCCGAACATCATCACGCGCACGCCCCAGAGGTCTGCCAACCCCGCCGCCGCCATGCCGACCAGAAACGCGACGTCGCGCGTGACGAGAAAGACGCTGCTGACGCGACCGCGCACCTCGCGCGGCGTATTGCGCTGGATGACCAGACTGCGCGCGATCGCCGACGGCGCGTTCATAAATCCCGAAATCATCACGAACACAATCGCCAGGGAGATCGAGGACAAGCCGGCGTAGATCACACCGGCGATGCCCATGCCGATGTAGCCGATCACCAACCATTGTCCCTCGCGCAGGCGACTCGACACGCGCGCCATGAGCAAACTGCCGACGACAAAGCCGACGGAGGTCAAGCCCTCTTGCAAGCCGTATTCAAATTCAGTTGCGTGCAGCGCCTGGCGCGCAAAGGGCAAGAGCAGCGAATTCCACAAACCAAAACTGATGCCGACGAGCGGCGCGAGCGTGTACACCGAGCGCAAGATCGGCGTGCGCGCGAGAAACGCGACGCCGCTCCGCATATTGCGGAACACCGTCGCGACGTCGGTCTTGCCCGGCGTCTTGAACGGCGCGAGCGCAATCAGCGCGATGCACGCCGCGGAAACGACGAAGGTCGCGGCGTCAGTGTAGAACGCCCACTCGATCGGGAATTGCGAAGCGATGAGACCGGACGCGGCGAACCCCACGGCGGTCGAGCCGAACGAACTGATCGCCATGAGCGAGTTCGCCGCGGCGAGTTCTTCGTCGCTGGCGACTTCGGGCAGCAAACTCGCGTGCGCGGGATCGAAAAAAGTCGTCACGCAACTTTCCAGCATCACGATCACATAGAGCCAGAGGATGTTCAGCGGGGTAAGAAACGGAATGGCGAAAACGAGGAGCGCGCGGATCAGGTCGGCGGCGATCATAATGCGCTTGCGGTCAAAGCGGTCTACAAACACGCCGGCAATGAGACCGAGGACGAGACTCGGCGCGGCGGTCGCCATCAGCATCAAGCCGACGCTCAGCGCGGAATGGGTGAGCCGATAGACGAGAATGGACGCCGCGAGCGAGGTGAGCGAACTGCCGATGGTCGAGATGAGTTGTCCGCTCCACATCAACGTGAAATTGCGGCGCTGGAACACGGCGAACGGCGAAACGGTTGCAGTGCGGGTAGCAGTTGTCATCGGCGTAAGCCTCCCTATTACTCCTGATTCGCGGAGATCGGCTCCGCTTGCCGGCGCAGCGCTGCGCGGTCGAGCACCACCGTTCGCCCGCGCCCGGTGAGAATCCACCCTTTACGCCGCCATTGCCCCAGGATTCTTGCCGTCGTTTGACGCGCGGCGCCGATGCGCTGCGAGAGTTCTTCTTGCGAGATGGTCACATAGCCCGCGGGGCTGGCGCGATCCAGTTGCAGCAAGACCCGCGCCAGGCGCGCCGGCGCGTTCAGAAACGCGAGCGCGCGCTCGGTTTCGCTGCTGGAGCGCAGGCGCTCGGCGATCGTCTCGAGTAGATGCCGCATCAGTTTGGGCTGGCGTTCCAGTTCCGCCATAAACGCGTCGCGCGGGATGACGAGCAGATCGCTGGCGGCGCTCGCGACCGCGCTGGCGGACCGCGGCGCGCCGGTCAACAGCGCCAGTTCGCCAAAACAATCGCCGGCGCGCATCTCGTTGATGACGAGTTCGCGTCCGTCGGCGGTGCAGAGCAGAATCGCGATCGCGCCGGCGCGGACGATGTACGCCGCGTCGCCCGGGTCGCCCTGGTCGAAGACGCGCGTGTCTTTCGCCACGCGCTTGGCGTGGCTGACGCGCGCGAGAAAGTCCAGTGCCGCGTCGTCCAGATCGGCGAAGAGCGGCACGCGCCGGAGAAAGGAAATCAAGGGCGTCATGGACATTCCTCGGCGTGCAGATATTTTCGGCATTCGTCCGTCGTCAACGCGCGCGTCACGCGCGATTTGGCAATCGTGATGATGTCGTCGAGCGGCAGAGCATAGATGCGGATGGTGCCACCGCCGCCTGCTGCCAGTCGCTTGCCATCCGGAGCGAAGGCGACTGCTATGAAATAGTTACCACCCGGGTTGAAGAACGTTAGCGGCTGTTCGCTTCTGCCACTCCCAGTTGAGACATCCCATAGTTTTATGGTTCCATCAAGAGAGGCGGTCGCTAGGCGCGTGCCATCCGGGCTGAACACTGCATCCATAACATTACCGAGATGACCGGAGAGTGTAAGCAACAATTGACCAGTCGCCGCGCCTGTGTTGAGCGGAGTCGAAACATCCCACACCTTTGCTGTACCGTCCTGGCTTGCGGTAGCGATGCGTTTTCCGTCAGGACTGAATGATACAACCCAAAGACCCGCCTTATGCCCGGAGAGCGTCAGCAACTCTTTGCCAGTTGCCGCATCCCACACCTTTGCGGTTCCATCAAGGCAAGGCGTGGCGATCCTGGAGCCATCTGGACTGTAGGCGGCGCCGACGACGGGTTGAGCGTGTCCTCGCAAAGCGAGCAGTTCTTTGCCGGTTGCAACGTCCCAAACCCTGGCAGAATTTTCGGAACTCGCCGCCGCAATACGTTGTCCATCGGGACTGAACGTCAAGCGAAGACCCGCGGGAAATGGAAAAGTAGGCGTGGATAGACTGAGCAATTGTTTGCCAGTTGCCAAATCCCACACCTTGACCGTTTGGTCAACGCTGGCTGTCGCGAGGCGAGTGCCATCCGGACTAAACGCAACACTTCTGATAGTATTCGTATGACCGGATAATGTGAGCAATTCTTTCCCTGTCAGCGCATCCAGGATTTTGGCTGTGTTGCCACTGCTGCTATTTGCCAGGCGCGTCCCATCCGCGCTATAGACAAGATGGCTACCTGCTGGTGCAAAGGTGAGCCAATCGCGGCTTCCTGCCGGGGAAATGTCCCACACTCTAGCAGTGCCGTCTCTGCTTCCCGTAGCCAAATGGATGCCATCGGGACTGAAGAATGCGCCCCAGACCTCACCGGTGTGTCCAGCGAGTGTTTGCACCAACTGTCCCGTCGCTATATCCCATATTCTCACATCTGTGGCACCCGTCACCAATTGCTTGCCATCCGGACTAAAGGCAATGCGAAGGTTGATACCGGGACTGAATATCGTCGTCAGCAATTGACCCGAATTGCTATCCCAGATTCTCGCTGTGCCGTCGGCACTGCCCGTCGCGACGCGCTTTCCATCTGGGCTGGCGGTAATGTCCCAGAGAGAACTCGTATGACCGGTCAACGTGAGCAACAGTTTGCCGTTCTCGGCGTCCCATATTCTTGCGCTATTTTCTGGTTCATCATTCCAACTGCTCGTCGCTAGGCGTTTCCCGTCAAGCGTATAGACGATGCCGCCGACTCCTCCGTTGTGTCCGGTCATCGTGAATAGTTCCTTGCCCGTCGCCGCACCTGTATTGAGCGCAGTCGAAATATCCCATACTTTAGCCGTCTTGTCCAAACTAGAAGTCGCAAGGCGCGCGCCATCTGGACTGAACGCGACGCCGGTGACCTCCATGTTGTGGCAACACACGGTGAGCAACTCCTTGCCCGTCGTCGCATCCCACACTTTGGCGGTCTTGTCGTAACTGGAAGTTGCGATGCGCGTCCCATCGGGGCTAAAGGCGATTCCCCAAACATCCTGGGCATGGCAACACAGCGTCAGCAATTCCTTGCCCGTTGTCGGGTCCCAGACCTTGGCTGATTTGTCAATACTCGCCGTTGCTAGTCGTTTCCCATCCGGGCTATAGGCGATGCGATATAGCCCGGCGGTGTGTCCGCGCAATCTGAATTGCAGTCGCGATGCTTGCACCGAACGATGTAGTGCTTCTTCCGCTTCGAGCAGGACGGGCTTGCCGCCAGCAGAACTGACCGCGACCGCTTGCAGTGCGAGCAGAATACTGCGCTCGGGGTCGGCAGTCAAATTGCTGACCGCATTCACCGACAATTCGCGCGCAAAGGCAACCTGGCGTTGGTACTCGGCGTTGTTGCGCTCCGTTTCAGCGCGTTGCGCGTTTTGATTCGATTGCCTAGCAAACATGACGGCGGCGAAGGCGAGCACCGCCGCAACGAGCAATGCGCCCGCGAGATACACCGCGCGTTGACGCAACTTGGACGCGGCGCGCGTCTGCTCTTCAGCCCGTCGTCTTTGTTCTTCAGCGCGTTGCACCTCGGCTTCAGCCCGACGCATTTCAATTTCGGCACGCTGTCGTTCCGCTTCTGCCAGCTTTTTCGCCGCCACCAACTCGCGTTGCCGCTGCGCTTCGCGTTCCGCTTCTTCGCGCTCCGCCAATCGCTTCGACGCGTCAAGGAACTCGCGCTCTAACGGATTCATTTCGCCCACGTTCGTCTTCGCCCATTCGAGCGCTTGCGCTAACCGCACACCGCGATACAATTCGCTTGGCTCGCGATTCAACTTCTGCCACGCCTGCGCCGCCTCGGTCAGATGCCGATGCAAGCGCAATCCTTCGCGATTTTGATTCAGCCACTCGCGCAGTGTGTGCCATTCGCGAATCAGCGCCTCGTGCGCGACTTCGGCGTACCCCTCGCTCGTCGTAATCAAGCGCGCGTCCGCCAACATCTTCAGCACGACTTCTGCCGAATGTGCGTCTGCAAACGGCGGAATCAGTTCGCTGAATGGTGCGCGCCGCCGCGTGTCTTGCGTGCCTTCCCCCAGTTCGGTGAGCCGCAGGAAAATATTGCGCGCGATGGCTTGCTGTTCACTGGATAATTTCTGATGCACGCTCTCGGCGGTTTTGGCAATCGCCCCGCGCACGCCGCCGGCTTCGGAATAACCCTTGAAGGTCATCACGTTTCCGCGCCGTCGTTTCCACGTTTCGAGCAACGCGTGTGAGAGGAGGGGAAGTGCGCCTGGCTCTGGCTGATCGCCTCCGCTCGCGCCGATGTCGTGCAGCATCAAGTCCACCAGCCCTGGTGCGAACTCCCAGCCGCCGCGCTTGGCGGGTTCTTCGATGGCGCGGCGCAGTTCGTCGGCGTTCATCGGTCCGATGTATTCCTGGTGCTTGGAGACGATTTCGCGCAGTGCGGCGTGTTGGGCGAGATGCTGGTAGAAATCGGCGCGCAGGGTGATGACGACGGTAGTGGCACCGCTCTCCGCATCAACGGCGTGAAGTAAATTGTCCACGAAGGCGCGGCGTTCGTCGTCGTTGCGGCAAAGCGTAAACAGTTCTTCAAATTGGTCTACGATCAGCAACAACTGCTTGCTGCTCTTGTGGGTGTAGAAACGCAGACTGCGCGGGTCGCGCGCGAGATCGTCTGCCAGTGTGGTGGCTGCCACAACCGATGCCAAGTCGCGCGTTAGGGACACGGCGAGTGTTTCGAGTGGATGCGCGGTCGGTGTGATGACGTGAATCTGCCACGGAGGCGTATCGCGCCTCAGTGCGGGGACCAAGCCCGCGCGGACGATGGAGGATTTGCCGCTGCCCGACGCACCAATCACCGCAAGAAACCGATGCTCGCGCACATACTCCACCAGCGTCGCCGTCATCTGCTCGCGCCCGAAGAATAAATCGGCATCCGCTTCGTCAAAGTATTGCAGTCCTTTGAACGGCGGCTCGCCGGGCGTGGGCGGTTCCTCGACCGCCGAGAGCGCTTTGAGCGGGGGAAATTCGCTCGGCAGACCTTGAATGTTGAGTTGATAGATCGGCTGCGGATAGCGGATGTCTTTGAGTTTGTGCTCACCCAGATCACGCAGACTCGCACCCGTGGGCAAGTCCTGATAGATCAAGTCGCGCGTGGTTTGGGAGAGTAGCACCTGCCCACCGTGCCCGACCGCCGCGATGCGTGCGGCGAGGTGCACGTCCATGCCGACATAGCCGGTGCGTGCGACGAGTGGTTCGCCGGTGTGCAAGCCCATGCGCACGCGGACAGTGACACCCTGAGTCCACGGGTGCGCGGCGAGGGCGCGTTGCGCTTCCATCACGCAGGAGACCGCAGCTGCCGCGCGCGGGAAGGTCACGAAGAAGGAATCGCCTTGCGTGCCGATTTCGTGTCCGTTCCATTTGGCGAAGGCGGCGCGCATGATTTCGTAATGCTCCGCCAGGAGGGTGGCGTAGTCGCCGCGGAGATGTTCGAGGAGTTTGGTGGAACCCTCGATGTCGGTGAAAAGGAATGTGACGGTTCCGCTGGGGACGCTAGTGCGTCCTTCGCGTTCGTCGGATTGGGTGTCAGGCATGGTTCACCTCCGTCAATCCTTGCGAAGGTTGCGTGACGACTTGCTTGCCGGTAGATTTTGCAATCGGAAAACGCGTTACAGGGCAAGACGACTCCCGAACCTTCGCAAGGTTGAGTAGAACCTTCACGGGCACTTGTCCACGTGCAAAAACCTTTTGCACTCGTCGTCCGTCAACGCGCGCGTCACGCGCGATTTCGCCAGCGCGACTAGGTCTTCCAGTTTCAGCAATTGAACACGCGCGGTGCCATCCCAGCCCGCGGTCGTCAACCGCGATCCCTCCGGGCTAAAAATCGCGCCAAAAACATTCAAGCCATGACCGGCAAGCGTGAGTAATTCCCTGCCAGTGGTTGCGTCCCAGACCTTGGCGGTCCCATCGAAACTTGCCGTCGCCAAACGCGATCCGCTTGAATCAAAGTTGACTTCGATGATAGTTCCAGTATGACCGGGCAGGGTCAACAGTTCCTTGCCCGTCGTTGCATCCCAGATCATCGCTACTCCATCGTCTCTGCCACCCGCCACCCGCTTGCCATCTGGGCTGAATGTGGCAGACCAAAATCGCGCTGGCGCGGAGAGTGATAACAATTCCTTGCCTGTCGCCGTCTCCCAGATTTTCACGGTTTTATCCCAACTGGCAGCGGCAAAGCGTGTTCCATCTGGGCTAAACGGAATGCTCCAGACTTCATCCGGTCGATCGAGCGTCAGGAGATTCTTGCCCGTCGCGGCATCCCACAATCTGGCTTTGCGGTCTTCGCTTGATGTGGCAATGATTTTTCCATCGGGACTATACGATACTGCCGTGACCCAGGTTGCGTGAGGCATCAGTGAGAGCAACTCTTTTTTGGAGGCGATGTCCCACACGACCAACGAGCCATCCAACCCGCCGGCGGCGATGCGTTTTCCATCTGGACTATACGCGCCGCTTGTAAAACTGCTGACCGGTTTCCCATCCGGCAGAGTCAGCAACAACTGGTGCGTGGCGGCATCCCAGACGTTCACCTTTCCATCTTCGCCGAGGGTGGCATAGCGCGCGCCGTCTGGACTCTGAATCAAATCAAAGAGTCGCCCGCTATGCTCCGACACGGTCGCCAATTCTCGACCGGGTGCGGTGTCCCAGACTTTGATCGTGCCATCATCACTGTAGGTAATCAATCTCTTGCTGTCGTTGCTGAAATGGAGGAGCGTGACCGCGCCTTTGTGACCGGCAAGCGTGAGCAACTCGCGTCCATTCGTGGCATCCCACACTTTGACGATGCCATCATACGCGCCGGTCGCCAGCATCTTGCCATCGGGACTATAGTCAATAATCGGCACGCCGGCTTTGTGACCGACGAGCGAAAACAGTTGTTTGCCGGTTGCGACTTCCCAGACATAGCCGGAGCCATCTTCGGCGCTGGTTGCCAAGCGCGTTCCATCTGGACTAAAGACCGGCGTGTCCGTCCACCCGCCGTGACCAGTCAGGGTGAACAGTTCTTTCCCGGTCGTTGCGTCCCACAATTTGACGGCATTATCATTGGCAGTGGTAGCGATGCGTTTCCCATCGGGGCTAAAGAAAACATCATTGCCAGAGGCGGTGTGCCCTTTGAGCGCAAACACTTCTTTGCCCGTGACGAGGTCCCATACTTTGGCTGTCCCACCAAAGTTTGCCGTTGCAAACCGTTTTCCATCTGGGCTGAAATTGAACCATCCAACCGGATCATTACACCCAGGCGCGCCGGCATTTGCATCGGTTAGATTCAGCAGCACTTTGCCGGTGGATGTGTCGCGAACTTGAATCACTCGAATCGCGCCCGTCGGGTCCATCCCAGACAATCCCACTAACTTGCCATCGGCGCTGTACCGAACTCCACCAACCATCGACATACTCGGCGATAGATCAACATCGCGCGTGGTCGCGACGATTTGACCGGCAACGGCGTCCATGATTTGCACCGAGTTATCGTTCAGCCAGACCGTGAGATGTTTGGCATCGGGAGCATAGTACATCCGCACAACCGATTTCTTGGGATCGCCGGGCGAAGTGAAGAGCGGTTGTTTGGTCGTCGCATCGATTACTTGAATCGAATTGTCTGCGCCGACCTTGACGTAGCGCGTGCCATCCTGCCAGCGATACTCTTCGTTTCGATTGAACGATGCCAGCACGTGCAGCGATTGAATCGTCCGATGCAGCGCGTTCTGCGCCTCGAGTGTGTCGGTTGTGGAAACCGCCTGGAGCGCGAGCAAGACGCCGAGTTCCGGGTCAATGGTGAGATTGTTGAGCGATGCCGCCGCGAGTTCGCGCGAGGTGGCAAGCCGGGTTTGTTCTTGCGCGGCCTGCGCGTTCTGGTTTGCCAACATTCCTAATCCGACCGCGGCGAGCAGTAAGACGACCGCCGCGCCAAAAGCCAACGCGAGATAAACCGCGCGTTGGCGCAATTTAGTCGCCGCACGCGCTTGCTCTTCGGCGCGTTGGCGTTCGGCTGCCGCCAATTTTTGCGCGGCTTGCAATTCGCGCTGGCGTTGCGCTTCCTTCTCCGCTTCTTCGCGCGCCGCTAGTTCCTTCGACGCATCGAGGAAGGCGCGCTCGTGCGCGTTCAATTCGCGCGGGTTTTGCTCCGCCCATTCGAGCGTTTGCGCGAGCCGCGCGCCGCGATACAACGCGCCGGCGTCGCGTTCCAACAGCTCCCATTCCTGCGCGGCTTCGGTCAAATGACGATGCACGCGCAAGCCCTCGCGGTTTTGCGTCAGCCATTCGCGCAAGGTGGGCCACTCACGAATCAACGCTTCGTGCGCGACTTCGACGGTGCCTGCGCCCGTCGTAATCAAGCGCGCATCGGCAAGTTTGACGATCACATCTTCAACCTGGGTCGCGTTGCCAAACGGCGCGGGCGGAATCAGTTCGTCGAACGCCGCGCGGCGACGCGTGTCCTGGGTTCCTTCGCCCAGTTCGGTCAGGCGCAGGAAAACACTGCGCGCAATCGTCTGCTGCTCCGGCGAGAGTTCTTGATAAAACACGCGCTCGGCTGTTTTCGCAATCGCGCCGCGCACCTCGCCCGATTCGGAATAACTCTTGAGCGTCATCACGTTGCCGCGCCGCCGCCTCCACGTTTCGAGCAAGGCGTGCGAGAGCAGCGGCAGCGCGCCCGGCTCCGGCTGGCAGTCCTTGTCCGCGCCGACATCGTGCAACATCAAGTCTACCAAGCCGGGCGTAAACTCCCACCCGCCGCGCTTGGCGGGCTCTTCAATCGCCTGTCGCAAATCCGCCGCATTCATCGGTCCGATGTATTCCTGATGCTTGGCGACTTGCTCGCGCAGCGCATCGTACTGCGCGAGGTGACTGTAAAAATCGGCGCGCAGCGCTACCACCGCCGTCGTCGCGCTTACTTCCGCTTTGACCGCGTACAGCAGATTATCAATGAACGCGCGGCGCTCAGATTCGCTACGGCAGAGTGTGAACAATTCTTCGAACTGATCCACGATGAGAAGGTGACGAGTGGCGGGTGACCCGTGATCGGTCATCGGGCGTCGGCCATCAGTCGAAATTTTCTTGACGAACAGATGCAAACTGCGCGAATCGCGCGCGAGGTCGTCCAGCAACGTCGCCGTTGCAGTCACCGATTCCGCGCCGCGCGTCAGCCCCGTCGCCAGCGCTTCGAGTGGGTGCGCGGTCGGCGTGATGACGTAAATCTGCCAGCGCGTGCCGGCGCGCTTAAGCGCTGGAACCAACCCCGCCCGGATGATGGATGATTTGCCGCTGCCCGATGCGCCGACAACCGCGAGAAATCGGGAATGGGAAACGTCTTCAGCCAACTGCGCCGTGGTCTGTTCGCGTCCAAAAAACAAACTCGCATCGGCTTCGTCAAAGTATTGCAATCCCTTGAACGGCGGATCGCCGGGCGTCGGCGGTTCTTCGCCGGTCGCGAGCGTTTTCAACGGCGGAAATTCGCATGGCAGTCCTTCAATGTCGAGTTGAAAGATTTCTTGCGGGTAACGAATGCCCTTGAGTTTGTGCGCGCCCAAATCGCGGAGCGTTGCGCCCGCCGGCAAACCTTGATGGATAAGGTCGCGCGTGGTTTGCGAGATCAGCACTTGCCCGCCGTGTCCAGCCGACGAGATGCGCTCGGCGATGACCTGGTCAATTCCGATGTAACCGGTACGCCCAATGATCGGCTCGCCGGTGTGCAAGCCCATCCGCACGTGCACGGTGACGCCTTGCGTCCACTGGTGCGCGGCAAGCGCACGTTGTCCATCAATCACACAACGGACTGCGTCGAGCGCGCGTGGGAACGCAACAAAGAACGAGTCGCCCTGCGTGTCAATTTCGTGCCCGTTCCATTTGGCGAACGCGGCGCGCAGCAACTCACGCTGATCGGCAAGCACCGTCGCGTACTGCTCGCGCAGTCGTTCGAGGAGCGGCGTGGAACCTTCGATGTCGCTGAAAAGAAAAGTGACCGTTCCGCTCGGGACGCTGGCGCGTCCATCGTGTTCGTCCATGCGAGTGTCAACCATTGTTCACCTCCGGAGAACCAGAACCCTCAAGCGTGATATCTTTGAAATGAAACATCCCAAGCGCGTTCGGCTTGTAGTTCTTGACCCAGGGCTTGACGAGATCGAGCAAGCCCCATGAACCATAACTCAACGGCGCGACCAGTACCTGAGCGGCGGTGAGAATGTGATCCGCCTCGCGGTACATCGCCATCCGGCGCGCGCGATCCGGCGTAATCGCGGCTTGCTCGATGAGTTCCGTATAGCGCGCGTCGCGCCATCCAGCGGTAGTCAAAGCGGCGCAGAAATTCGATTGGCGCAAGAAATTATCGGGGTCAGGATAATCGGCTATCCAGCCAATTCCCAAGATGTGCGAATCGAATGGCTTGCGCGAAAAGCCAAGCGACATTCCGATCAAATCAACGGCAATGCCGAGGTTCTCCTGCCACTGGCGCGCGATCATGTCCATTCCCGGGGCGTAGCGGTAGTAGTGCATTCTCAAGCGCGGGATGCCCTTCCCATCTGGATAACCCGCTTCCGCCAGGAGACGTTGCGCCGCTTTTGGATCGTAGCCCAACCCGATCTCTGGTGAATGTCCAGACATTCCCGGCGGTACGAGTCCGCCGCGCGCCCCCGCGGCGGCGCTGGCGTTCAATGATCGAGCCAGGCGTGTCCGGTCTAATCCCAGCACGAGCGCCCGTCTCACTCGCGCGTCGTTCAGCGGCGGTTGGTTGGGTAGAAGCACAAGTCCAAAGGTAGAAAGAGAGGGCCTGTCAAAGCGCTGGCTTGGCGGAATATCGGCAGGGATCTCTGCGGGCAGAGCATTCGGGAATATGTCAATGCGCCCTTCCTGAAACTCGCGAATACATTCGGCTCGGGGTACCATCATCCGCCATCCGACTTGATCGAGGTTGCCGGGAACCTCACCAAAATAATTCGGGTTCCGCGCGAGCGCCGTATGCCCGGCGTCTAATCGCGTCAACCGGTATGCTCCATTCGAGACGATGTGTTCCGGCTTCCACCAATCGTCGCCGTAACGTTCGACCACCGCGCGCGGCAATGGAAAGGTGCCTGGCATCGCCATGAGGTAGATAAAATACGCGATTGGCATGGCGAGCCGTACTTCGAGTGTCAATGGGTCGAGCGCGCGCACGCCCACGCTGTTCGGATCGCGAGTACGTCCTTCACGGTAATCCCGCGCGCCGACCACTGGGTCGAACATTGGCGCCATATCGGAGTCAGTCGCCGGCGCAAGGTTGCGTTTCCACGCCCATTCGAAATCCATCGCCGTGACCGGCGTCCCATCCGTCCAACGCACGTCGTCGCGCAAATGAAACAAGTAGCGCGTGCCGCCGTCCAACACTTGCCACGAGCGCGCGACGTGCGGCACAACGTTCGTTTCGGCGTCATATTCTGCCAGCCCGGCAAATATGCTGGCGGCTGTCACATACTCCAGTGACGTGGTCAACTTGCCGGGATCGAGCGTGGCGACTTGATCCAGCACGAGGGCAACGCGCAACGCGCGCGGTGGAACGATGTCCGCACGCGGTTGGGTTGGTTGCGACCTGGCTTGGCGTTCCAGCGCGAAGGCATTCTCGTTCGCCTGGTGCGCCGCGTCAAATTCAAAATTGGCGTGATGCACCAGTCCGATTTTCAGCCAGGTGCGCGCCGCGCGCGCTGGGTCGCCCAATTCGGTCAGCAAATCTACGGCGCGGCGATAATAGCCGCGGGCTTCTTCCAGCGCGTCCTCCCAGCGCGTCTTGTCGCCCGCTTGCAGCAAATACTCGACCGCCTTCTCGCGTTCGCCCGCCGCGTCAAAGTGATGCGCGAGCAAGCCGTAGAATTCCTCGCGGCGATCCGCGAACAATCGCTCCAGCGCGTTCGCCACGCGACGATGAAACTCGCGCCGCCGCTCGATGAGGAGTGAGTTGTACGCGGCTTGCTGCGTGAGCGAATGTTTAAAGATGTATTCCAATTCCGGCCGCCGCGTTTTCTCGCGCACGAGATCCGCGCGCTGGAGTTGCGCGAGCTGCGCGTCGAGTTGCTGCTCCGCTTCGGCAATCGCTTCGAGCAGGCGATAGAGAAAACTCTTGCCGATCACCGATGCGAGTTGCAGCGTGCGCCGCACCTCATCTTCCAGACGGTCAATCCGCGCGAGCAGGACGCCTTGGAGCGTTTCGGGGATTTGGAGACTGGAGATGAGAGATTGAGCGCGCCAATGTCCATCATTGCCGTGGACGAGCGCACCCTGCTCGATCAAACTGCGGATGACTTCTTCGAGGTAGAAGGGATTGCCTTCGGAACGTTCCAGCATGAGTTGGCGGACGCTGCCGGGCAGATCAGCAATTTCGAGCAGGTTGTTCACCAACTGTTCCGACTCGGCGGGGGAGAGCGGCGCAAGCGCGATTTCGGTGTAGCGATGCGCGAATTCGGTCTCGGCTTTCAGTTTGACGCGCCACGCGCCACACTCACGCTCGAGGCGCATCAGCATCAAGATCATCAGCGGCGCGCGGTCGGTCAGCGGCAAGAGCGCTTCCAACGCATCCAGTGTCGAGGGGTCCGCCCAATGCGCGTCCTCGCACACGAGCACAGTCGGCTGTTGCTCCGCAAGACGCGCCAAGTAAGCGTTGATCGAAAGCAAGACTTGGCGTTTGAGCGTCTCGCCATCCAGCACGCGCACGCGCTCCGCGAGTTCGCCTTCCAACTTGACGCCGAGCAAGTGCGCCAGATACGGCAACACATCGCCCGCGCGCTCACCAAAGAGTGCGTTCACACGCCGCCGCAACGCGACGCGGATTTTCGGTTCGGGGTCGGCGTCGGACAGACCCAGGTCGGCTTTCAACAGTTGCGTGATTGCCCAGAAGGAAAGCGTTTGACCGTAGGAGAGC
>DHFK01000143.1 GCA_002400365.1 Anaerolineales bacterium UBA4826
CGGCGAAAGGCATCACCTCCTTGCAAAGAGTGGGCGCGCACCTGCGCCCCAACTTTCGACCGAATTATAACTGTGAATAGAGAGGCTGTCAATGCTTGCGCCATTTGCGCCATTTGAGTACGGCTGCCCACGCGCATACGCTCCCGACGAATCCCGCCAGAATGAGCAGAGCCACGCTGGCGCCCGCGGGCAACGCCTCTGGCGCCGCCGCGGGCGCGCCGATCGCCACTGCGCCAGCCGTCGAATCATCCAACTGAATGCCGGCGGGTAGTTTTCCATTCTCGCGCAAGAGATACGCGGCGACCGCCCAATAATCACTCGCGGAGAGTTCGCCTGGCTTGTCAAAGGGCATGCGCCGGCTGATGTAGCCGTACAGTTCGCGCGCGGTCGCAAAGTGCGTCAGCGCGCCTTTGCCGATGATTGCCGGCGCGTCGTTCGGCATGTAGAAACCATCGGGCGGATGACCCAAGCCATGACACTTGCGGCTCGCGCAATTCTGATCCTCCGGCGCCCAAGTCAGACGCCACAGCGCGAGTCCCTGCCCCACGTCGCCGTGACACGGCTGGCAGCGGATCGTAAAGACCTCTGCGCCGCGCGCAAGTTGATCGGGCGAGTCGGCTGATGCCGCGCCGCGTGCCAACGCCAGTGCCAGAAGCAACAGCCCGACGATCCACAACCCGAATTGACGCAGCCACGTCACGTTGCCTCCAAATCAAAATGAAGCCGCCCCCGAAAATCGGAATCGGCTTCATTCAGAAAGGCAGAAGGAAGAAGAATGAAAGATGAGATCTCAAAGCGCAGGTCAAAATCGGCAGCGCCGGCACTTGCATCCTTCTGCCTTCACACCTACACTTGCGTTACCGCAGGTGCAAGTGTCCTTCATCCTTTAACTAACTCGTGCCGCGCATCTTGGGATCCAGCGCGTCGCGCAAGCCGTCGCCCAAAAAGTTAAACGCGAACATGGTGATGGCGAGCGCCAAGCCGGGCAGAATCGCCAGGTGCGGATAGGTGCGAATCACGCGCGCGCCGTCGGAGATCATCATGCCCCAGGAGGGCGTCGGCGGGTTTACGCCCAAGCCGATGAAACTCAAGAACGCTTCGTACGAAATATAGTTCGGAATCGCCAGGGTCTCCGCTACGATGAGTGGACCGATCGCATTGGGCAAAATGTGTTTGAACATGATCTGGAGGTCCGTCGCGCCGAGCGCGTGCGCGGCTTCGACGAATTCCTTTTCGCGCAGCGACAACACCTGACCGCGCGTGAGACGCGCCATGCCCATCCACGACGTGATGCCAATGCCGACAAAGATGAACAGCAGCCCGCCGACCCGCGTGTCCAGTTCATTCATCGCGTACTTGAGTGAGCCGGGCTCGGCAATCCCGGCAAACGAGGAACGGAAGAACGCCATCATCAGAATAATCAGCAGGAGCGTGGGAAAGGCGTACATCACATCCACAAAGCGCATCATGGCGTTGTCTACGCGCCCGCCGAAATAGCCCGCAATGCTTCCGTAGATCGTCCCCACCAGCAAAGCCAGCAGGGGCCCCACAAATGCGACGGTCAGCGATACCCGCGTTCCGTAGATGATGCGGCTGAAGACGTCGCGGCCCAATTCATCCGCGCCCAGCGGATAAGAGTTGCTGACCCGCGCGTACCCGCGCGTCATCGGCAGCAAGTCCACCAGCCACTGCGGCATCGCATTGTTGTCCTTCGACACTTGGACCTCAAACGACCTGGGCGCAATCATCGGCGCAAAAAGGTACGTCAGCGCCAGGAGCAAGATGATCGTTCCGCCCAACACCGCCGCCCGGTTGCGGACCAGGCGAAAGAACGCATCGCTCCACAGATTCGTTTCTCGCCGCGTGATCACGGATGCGCCTAGTTTCGGAATTGCCTCGGTTGTCGCCATTGCTTATCCTCGTCAATCTGTTCCTGGCTATTGGATTCGAATCCGGGGGTCCAGGAACGCGTACACAATGTCCACCACCACGTTCGCAATCACCAGCACGACCGCATACAACAAGATCGTTCCCATGATGACGGGATAGTCGCGGTTGCTGATACTGTTCACAAAGTACTTGCCCAGCCCCGGAATGCCAAAAATCAACTCGACCACAAAGGTCCCGGTCACCACCGCCGCGAAATAGGGTCCCAGCACCGTCGCCACCGGGATCAGCGAATTTCGCAGCGCGTGCCGCACGATGATGATGCGCTCCGCCAATCCTTTCGCGCGCGCCGTCCGAATATAGTCTTCCCGAATCACTTGCAGCAGACTCGCGCGCGTCAAGCGCGCCAGGATCGCGGAACCGCCAAAGCCTAGCGCAATCGTCGGCATGATCGCNNAAGATCGCCACGCTCATCCCCAAATAGTCCAGCCAGGTATTTTGCTTGAGCGCGGCGATGATGCCCAGCGGAATGCCGATCGCCATCGCCAGCAGCACCGCCATCACGCCCAGTTGGAACGAGACCGGCAGTTGGTCGCGAAAGATGTCGTTGACGCTGCGACTCTTGCTGGTAAAGGAGGGACCGAAATTCATCCACCGGAAATACCAATCACCGACCGGCACGTCTATAAGAAATGAATCCAGCACTGAGGGACTGGGGGGATCGGCGGAGACGCGCGGCACGAGCACGTCGTACACGTACTGCGCGTATTGCTGCCAGAGGGGCCAATCGAGGTGATAGCGCGCCCGCAAGTTCGCGATGATGTCGGCGGGCAGCGCTCTTTCAAAATCGAACGGACCGCCGGGCACTTGGTGCATCAAGAAGAAAGTGATAAAGGAAACGACGAGCAGAACCACAAACATCCACAGAATGCGTCGCACGATAAAGCGTCCCATGACGTCCTCCCCAGTTCAAGAGCATAACACACAACTAGCGGCGACAACCCGCCGTCGCCGACACTTGTTTGGTATGCTTGCCCGCAGTATGGGACGGCGCCTCGCGACGCCGTCCCAACCTCACCTATTGGGTCAGTTCCCAGTTGTAGTAGATTTCGTGTCCGCCCACCGAGAAGGTGCGCTTGACGTACGGCTGCGTCAGCGTGACGCGCGTATACCAGTACAACGGNNTTGTCGTTCTTCCACATAAAGCCGCCGGTCGGAACACCGCCCTTGGCCGGGTTCTGCGAACCACCCACGGAAACCACTTCGTTGATAAAGTTGTTTTCGTCGGGATAGTCCATGCACCAACCCATGCGGAAGACCTGCGGCGTGTCCGGGCTCTTCGTCGTCACCAGGTAGACTTTCCATTCCTGGTTCGTCAGTTTCGCGTTCAGCCCCAGATTGTCCTTCCACTGCTGCTGGACGAACTCGGCGATGCGCTGGTGCCCGGAGGACGTGTTGAACATGTAGGTAATATCCAACTTGTCCACCGTCGTGTTCAGTTCCTTCAACGCTGCTGCCAGGTACTCCTTGGCTTTCGCGACGTTGTACTTGACGCCCAGATCGGGGCTATCCTTCATCGTCGGCGCGGCGGCGATACCCGGGCGCCCGAACCATTGCGCCGGTTCCTGACCGCCCTTGAGCACGGTGTCAATCAGTTTCTGGCGATCAATCGAGAACGACAGCGCGCGGCGCAGGTTCGCGTTGCTCACGTACTTGGCTTGGGTGTTGAAACCGAGGTAGTACGTGCAGAGAACGGGCGCTGTGACCATCATCTTCGACAGTTTGGCGTCCGCCTTCACGCGATCAATGTCGCCGGTCGGCACGGCGGCCGAATCGAGATTGCCCGCTTCGAATTCGGCCATGGCGGGGGCTTCGTCAAGCATCTTGAAGGAGACTTCGTCAACCTTCGGCTGTGGGATTTCTTTGCTCCCCGGCCAGAACGGGTTCTTGACGATGGTCATGGTCGAGTCGTGGACCCATTCCTTGAGCGTGTAGGGTCCGAAGGACTGGAAAAAGCCCGGCTCGATCCAGCGCTCGGCGCGCGCGGTTGTGCAGTCGTCACCCTCGATCAGCCAACGGGGGGTCGCGTACGCGGTCCACAACCCCGCGATGTTGAGGTTGTACACTGCGGCTTCCTTGAAGGTCATCACGAGCGTCGTATCGTTGACTGCCTTCACGCCGACTTTTTTCGTGTCGGTGATCGTGCCGGAGTTGTAATCGTCCGCGCCTGCGATGACAAAGCCCAACACGTAGGCGTAGGGCGAAGCCGTCTTGGGGTCGAGCGCACGCAAGATGCCGTACTCAAAGTCCTTCGCGGTCACGACGCGGTCTTTGGTCTTTTTATCCTTGTCGGGGCAGGTCTGGACTTTGACAACCTTCTTCGTCGCGCCGTCGTACTTGACCCACGGCACATCACTGCGCAGGGTAAAGGTGTAAACCGTGCCGTCTTTCGAGACGTCCCACTTGGTTGCCATGCCGGGGTTCGTCGCGCTCGTCACTTCGTCCAAGCGGGTCAAGCCGATGAACGCGTTTTCAATCACGGTGATCGAAGACGTGTCTTCAGCGATGTTGGGGTCCAGCGTCGGCACATCACCCACACCAAAGTTCTGGCGCAGAACGTTGGGGCGGAGGGCTTTGGTCGGCGCCGCCGTGGGCGCAGCCGTCGGTGGCGGCAGCGGCGTCGTGGTGATCACGCGCTCGACCGTCTGCGGCGTGCCAGCCACGATCACGGTCTCCTTGACGACCTGTGGCGGCGCGGTCGGCGCCGCCGTCGGCGCGGCGCACGCGACGATGAGCACCAGGCCGAATAGCACTGCAAGTGCTACGTACTTTTTCATCTTCTCCTCCTTGAATTTATGAACCAGTTACGCGCACCGATCAAGATTCTTGTGCCAGGCACCACCCCCCTCTGCGTTTGCGCTGCATCGTCACGTGAAAACATCCTTGGATAATGATTCAGCCATGCTGCGCGACGATGCGCCGCGTATGAGTTCCGGAGCAAGTCACGATATGTTCAGGAGCAATCGGGTTGGGGAATCGCATTTGAAATATACCATACATGGCGCGAATAGTCAAAGAATTTAGCGCGGCTTTCAATCTCCAACCTCGAATTACACCACATGACACGCCACGAAATGCAGATTGCCCACGTCGCGGAACTCGGGATCCATCTTTTTGCAGATGTCAATCGCCAACGGGCAGCGCGTGTGGAAACGGCAGCCGCTCGGCGGATTGACCGGGCTGGGCACGTCGCCGACCAGGATGATCCGCTCGCGTTTCTCTTCGACGACCGGATCAGGAATCGGCACCGCCGAGAGCAGGGCTTTGGTGTACGGGTGCAGCGGACTTTTGTACAGACTGGTGCGATCGGTCAGTTCTACGATCTTGCCGAGGTACATCACCGCGACGCGATCGGAAATGTGCCGCACCACCGAAAGATCGTGCGCGATGAACAAATAGGTCAGATTGAACTTTTGCTGCAACTCTTCCAGCAAGTTGATGATCTGCGCCTGAATCGAAACGTCCAGCGCGCTGATCGGCTCATCGCAGACGATAAAAGCCGGGTTCACCGCGAGCGCGCGCGCCACGCCGATGCGCTGGCGCTGACCGCCGGAGAATTCGTGCGGATAGCGATTGACAAAGTACGGATTCAGCCCGACGATTTGCAAAAGTTCCTGCACGCGCTCTTTCTTCTCCTTGCCCTTGGCGATGTGGTGCACTTCGAGCGGCTCGCCGATAATGTCGCCGACGGTCATGCGCGGATTCAGCGAGGCGTACGGATCCTGAAAGATCATCTGCATGTTGCGGCGCATCTTGCGCAATTCTTCGCTTTGCATTTTGGCAAGGTTCTTGCCCTGAAAGAACACCTCGCCGGCGGTCGGACGATACAACTGCAAGATCGTGCGTCCCGTCGTAGATTTGCCGCAGCCGGACTCACCCACCAAGCCCAGAGTTTCGCCTTTGCGGATGAAAAAACTCAAGCCGTCCACTGCTTTCACATCGGCGACTTTGCGCTGAAAGATAATGCCCTGGGTGATCGGAAAATACTTGGTCAAGTTATTCACTTCGAGCAGTTTGTCTTGGGAATCAGGCATTTTGAGAAACTCCTTTGTCAACGATCAGTTATCAGTTGTCAGTTATTGGTTATCAGTCACCCGTATCCGCCTACTGATGACTGGTAACAGATAACTGATGACTGATAACCGGTTCTACCGCACACCCACGGGCCCGCGCTTTTTCTGCACGTCTTGCCAATTCCAGCACGCGACCCAGTGGCGAACGCCCGCCAGTTCCAACGGCGGGTTTTCGCTCGCGCAGCGCTCGGCGCGAAAGCGGCAACGATCGTAGAATGGACAACCCTTGGGCATCTCAATCAAATCGGGCGGCAAGCCCTCGATCGGCGTCAATTTCGCCTTGTGCGCTTCGTCCAGGCGCGGGATCGAACCGAGCAAGCCCAGCGTGTACGGGTGCACCGGGTTCGCAAAGATTTCCTTGTTCGACGCCGATTCGATCACAAAGCCGGCGTACATCACGTTGATGCGATCCGCCAAGCCGGCGATCACGCCCAAATCGTGCGTGATCCAGATGACCGCCATCCCCAACTCGCGCTTGAGCCGCTTGACGATGTCAACGATCTGCGCCTGGATCGTCACGTCGAGCGCGGTCGTCGGCTCGTCGGCGATGAGGAGTTGCGGCGAGCAAGAGAGCGCCATGGCGATCATCACGCGCTGGCGCATGCCGCCGGAGAACTGGTGCGGGTAATCGTCCAAACGGTTCTCGGCTTCCGGGATGCCCACCATCTTCAACAATTCGACCGAGCGCTTGCGCGCTTGCTCCTTGGTCATGCCCAAGTGCAACTCCAACGCTTCGCTAATCTGCGTCCCGATCGTCAATACCGGGTTGAGCGAAGTCATCGGATCCTGAAAGACCATGGCGATCTTGTTGCCGCGCACGGAACGAATTTCCTCGTCGTCCACCGCCAACAGGTCACGCCCCTGAAAAAGGACTTGGCCGCCGGCGATTTTGCCGGGCGGGATCGGAATGAGTCGCATCACCGACAGGACCGAGACGCTTTTGCCGCAGCCGGATTCGCCGACCAAGCCCAGGGTTTCGCCCTCGTCCACCGCAAACGAAACGCCGTTGACGGCATGCACGACCCCGTCCTGGGTGTGGAATTCCGTCCTTAGGTCTTTGACTTCGAGTAATGTTGCCATTGCCACCTCAGCTTCAATTTTCGATTTGCGATTTTCGATTTCTGATTTTTCAGTTCACCTCGCGCGCTGCCCAATCGAAAATCAGAAATTGAAAATCAGAAATCTATTCTATCTCCGGATTCAGCGCTTCGTTCAAACCGTCGCCGAAAAAGTTGAACGCGAACACGACGGCGGCGAGGACCAAGCCGGGGATGAACACCAACCAGATCATTTGCGGAAACGTCCGCCAATAGCGTCCCGCGTTATCGGCGAGAATGTTGCCCCAACTCGGCGCGGGCGGCTGCAAGCCAATGCCCAGAAAACTCAGATAGCCCTCGGAAAGCGCGATGTCGCCCATGCCCATAGACAGCGCGACGATGATCGGCGTAATGGCGTTGGGCAGAATGTGGCGCGCGATCACGCGCCAGGTCGGCACGCCGAGCGCGCGCGCGCCGATGACAAACTCGCGCTCTTTGAGCATCAGCACTTGCCCGCGCACCATGCGCGCCAAGCCGCCCCACCCGACGCCGCCCAGCGCGATGATGACCACGGCATAGTCGAGATAGCCGCTGCGCACCAAATCGTTCAGCCCGATCGCCTTTGCCCAATTGAGGATCCCCGGTTTGAGCGTCGCCGCGACGAGAAACACGAACAACAAGCCGGGAAAGGCGAACAAGACGTCCACGACGCGCATGATCAGCGTATCCACCCAGCCGCCCCAATAGCCCGCCGCCGCGCCCAGCGGGAGCCCCAGCGCCAGGTCAATGATGGTCACCATGACGATGACAAAGACTGCCGAACGCGCGCCCCAGATCACGCGGCTCAACATATCGCGGCCCAGGTCGTCGGTGCCCAACCAATGCGCCGGGCTGGGCGCTTGCCGGGCGGCGTTCAGGTTTTGCTGATCGTACGCGTACGGCGCGAGGGCTGGCGCAAAAATCGCCATCAGCGCTACCATCAGAATGACCAGCGCCCCCAACAACGCCGGCGGGTTGCGCGCGATCCGCCCGGCGAGTTGCATTATAGGCGCGCGCGCTCGCGGTGTCAAAATATCAGCAGACTGCGCCATCAGGACTGCCGAATCCGCGGATCGAGAAAACCATACAGCACATCCACGAACAGATTGGCAAGGATGTAGGCCACCGCGATCAAGAGTGTGAGCGCCATTATCACATAGTAATCGCGCGAGATCAGCGCATCGAACGCCAATTGACCGACGCCGGGCACGTCGAACCAGTTCTCGACCAGGAACGATCCCGCCACCAAGCCGCCGAGCATCAACCCCAGAATCGTCGCAATCGGAATGAGCGCGTTGCGCATGGCGTGCCGCACGACGACGACGCGCTCGCGCAACCCTTTTGCGCGCGCGGTGCGAATATAGTCCTCGCTCAGGACTTCGATCATGCCGGCGCGCATCTGCCGCGTGAGCACCGCAATCACGCCCAGGGATTCGATAAAGGCGGGCAAAATGATCTTCGGGCTGAACAAGCCGTCCCAGTGCCCTTGTACCATCGGCAAGAACGGTCCGATCGAAAAGGTGAAGTTTGTCGCCGCGAGCGTGAACTCGTGCCGCCGCGAAAAGATGAAGGTGAGAACGGGGTTTAGAAAGATGATGGGGAAGGAAATGCCGGCGACGACGATGCCGCGCACGACCAAATCCAGCCACGTGTCGCGTTTCAAGCCAGCCACCAGTCCCAGCGGAACGCCGATCGCGCAGCCAAGCAGAATCGCGACCAAGTTGAGTTGAATCGTCGCCGGCAGTTTCTCGGCAATCAACACGCCGACGGGCTGATCGCGATACTTGACCAGCGAGTAGCCAAAGTTGCCTTGCAGGGCGTTCGCGACATAGTTCAGGTACTGGATGTAGAAAGGTTGGTCAAAGCCGTACTCATGGCGCAGCCGTTCGATGGTCTCGGGGTTGGCGTGCATGCCCAACATGACTTGCACGGGGTCTCCCGGACCATACAGTCCCAGCGCGAACGTAATGACCGAGACGAAGAAGAGAAGAATCGGCAACCACACGAGTCGCCGGATCACAAAAGCCGCCATTGGCTTCCTTCAGTGGAATATGTGTCGAGGGTCGAGTGACGAGCGGTAGGTCATTGCGAGGAGCGTTGTGTGCGACGAAGCAATCCCCAAAGTACTTGGGAGATTGCTTCGCTCCGCTCGCAATGACACCCCGCCACTCGTCACTCGTCACCCGTCACTTTTCTAGTGAAACGTATTTGAGTCGCGGAATAATCATCGGCGGATAGATCATTCCTTTGACGTAGGGTTTGGTCAGCCAGTATTGCCGCGAGTACGTCAGCGGCATCACCGGAAAATCGGCAAGGATCATTTGCTCGACTTGCTGATACAACTTGAAGCGCGTGGCGGTATCTTTCTCCAAGCCCGCTTGATCCAATATCTTGTCTGCTTCGGGATTGGAATACGCCGACCAATTCTGGGTGCTGCCGGTGCGGAAGAGAATCTCGACAAAGTTCTGTGGGTCGGCATAGTCGGCGATCCAACCAATATCGAAAATCTGGTAGGGGTTACGCGATGGGTCGTTCAGTTGTCCGATGAAGGTCGCCCAATCGGTTTGCTGAATCGAGATGTTGACGCCGAGCGCATCTTTGATCATCGCCGTCATCGCCTGGATGTCTTGCGCCGCCGCGCCGCCGGCGCCGACCGTCGTCCAGGTGATGTCGGGCAGTTTGCCGGCGTACTTGGATTCAGCCAAGAGTTGCTTGGCTTTGGCGAGATCGTACGGCGGTTTGCCCCCCGGCTCGGTATAGCCCGGCATGCCGGGTGGGAGGATGCTGTTGGCAACCAGCGGCATCTTTTGGAAGACAACGTCCACCACCTTTTGCCGATCGATCGCGAGCGCAAACGCCTGGCGCACCTTTGGGTCGTCGAACGGCGGCTTGCGCGTGTTAAAGACGACGAACTGCGTGGAGAGTTCGGGACCGACGAACAACTCTTTGTTCAAGGGGCTGGAGGGATCGCTCACGCGCTCGATGTCGCTGATGAACACGCGCGTCGAGTCGAGGTCGCCGTTCTCGTACAGCGTCATGAACGAACCGCCGCCGAGGATGAACTGCACTTCGTCAACCTGGGGCTTGGGCTCGAGGTAATAGTTCTCGTTCTTGGCAAGCACGATGCGCTGCGAGCGGACGTACTCTTTCAACTTGAAGGGACCGGTGCCGTTCGGCCTGTCCGTCCACGTGCGCCCGCCGCGCTCTACGTTGTTCTTGTCAACCACGTACGCGGTTGGAAACGTCAACTTGGCGAGAAAGTACGCTTTCGGTTGGTCAATCGTGATCTTGAGCGTGTAATCGTCAATGACCTGAACGCCGCTGACCTCCGCCGCCTTGCGGTTTAGTTTATCTTTGACGCCGACAATGTCACCCAGGTAGGTGTCGGCGGTTGGCGATGCGGTTGCCGGATTTGCCGCGCGCTCGATCGTGTACTTGAAATCCTGCGCGGTGACCGGGCGTCCGTCCTGAAATTTCACTTCTTTGCGGAGATAGAACGTTAAAGTCTTGCGGTCTTCGCTAATGTCCCACTTTTCCGCGATGTCTGGTTGCACCTTGAGATTCGGATCGAGCGTGACTAGACCACTGAAGATTTCGGCGACGTACACCGCCGATTCCGCATCGCCGGCGAGCGCGGGGTCCAGCGTGGGCGGATCGCCGCCGCCGCCGCTGCCGCCGGGCAGGCGCAAGACTTTTTTCCCGCTGGTCGCGGGCGCGCGGGTGGGCACGACAGATGTCCGGCCGGGCGCAGCCGTAGCGCCGAGCGCCGGCGCTGCAGGGCTGCCGGCTTGGGTCAGCATAAAGACGGCGGCGGCGCCCAGGCAGATTGCGCCGAACAACGCGACGACCAGAATGACGACGATTCCTAGCAACCAGCGGTTGCCGGTTTCACTGCTATTAGACATTCCTTCCTCTCGGGTTACTTGATGCGCGCGGAGCAAAACCTGCTCTCAAATTGCGCCAATGGTACACGCGGTTGCCATTCTTGTCAAGCGCAAGTAATTTCAGATTGCAGATTGCAGATTGCAGATTTTGAATCGCACCTGGCGCGCCGGCTTACCCTTCTACGTGCCGTAATAGAGAGTTTTTCAATCTGCAATCTGAAATTTGAAATCTGAAATTACCGCAAGTCCCACGTTTCCAGTCGCTCGTACCCGTCCGTGATCGCGTAGGAACGCTGGACATTCGGCTTGGTCAGGGTGGCGCGGACAGACCACCACAGCGGCGTGATCACCACGTTGTCTTCGACCAGCATCTTCTCTGCCGCGCGATATAAGGCGCGACGTTTGGTGACATCTACCTCGCGCGCGGCGTTATCTACCGCCTGATCGTACGCCAGACTGATCCAGCGGGTGAAATTGTCCGGCGATTTCGATTTGAACACCTCGGCGAAATTCGCGGCTTCGGGGTAATACGCGCAATACCCCAGCCGAAAAATCTGCGGTGGATCATCGCGCAGCATTTGCGTGTAACTCTTCCAATCGAGCGCGCTGATGCGCACCTCGACGCCGAGATTGTTCTTCCACATCTGCGAAATCGTTTCCGCGATCCGTTGGTGCGTGTCGTTCGTGTTCACCGCCAACGTGATCGCGGGCAGCCGCTTGGTGCGACCATCGTAACCCGCCTGACGCAGATCATCGCGCGCGTGATTCGCGTTGAACGCGACGCCGAGCGTATCGGAAATATCCGGGGACGCAAAAACACCGGCGCGCGTGAACCCGCGCGCCGGCTCGCCCAGTTTGACGACGGAACTCACGAGCGTCTCGCGATCAATCGCGGCGGTGAACGCCCGGCGGACGCGCGGATCGTTGAACGGCGCTTTGGTCGTGTTGAAACCATAGTAATGCGCGCACAGCGTCGGCGCGATCTGCATCTGTTTGCTCAAGAACGGATCTTCGCGCAACTGCTCCACATCGTCCGGCGAAAGACCGCCGTACGGGTCGAGCGAATCGAGATCGCCTTGTTTGTATTCGTCGAGCGCGGTCGCGGTATCGGCGATCATCGCAAAGCGGATGCGCTGGATGCGCACCGCGCCGGCGTCGTACCAGTACGGATTCCGTTGCAGAATGATCTCGCGGTTGTGCGACCAGCGCTCTAGCACGTACGGGCCGTTCGTCCACAAGTTGCCCGGCTCGGTCCACAGCACGCCGCCCTGCTCGACCGATTCGCGCGGCTGGGTACGCGCCAGCCACGTACTGACGATGGTTGGAAAATAACTCGCGGGACGCGTCAGAATAAAACGCACGGTCGTATCGTCCATCGCCTGTACACCCAGGCTGGCGAATAGTTGCTGAAATTCCGCGTCGCTCGTCTGCTTTGGGTCAGCCGCGCGCAATTGTTGCGCGCCGCGAATCAACGCTTCGAACTTGTACGCAAAGCCAGAGCCGACGCGCGGATCGAACACGCGGCGCACGCTGTACACGACGTCTTGCGCGGTGACATTGCGCTTGGCGTCAATCACGTTCGTCACGGGGTTGTAGCGCACCCACAGCGCATCGCCGCGCAGTTTGAATTCCCAAATGAGACCATCGGTCGAAACCGCCCACGCCGTGGCGAGCGCGTGCTGCGGCGCGCCGGTGGCAGGATCGGTGTCTACAAGACTGGCAAAAATCATCCGCGCGATTTGCTGCGAGCCGGGATCGGTCGCGAGTGCGGGATCAAGCGTCGCCGGTTCGCTGCCGAGGTTGAGGTTCAAGTTGCGCGCGACGGTTTCCGCGACGCTGCGGCAACCGAGGAGGGTGAGGAAGAAAACCAGGACAAGGATAACAAAAAACTGAAGTGGAGAGCGCATCTGCGGGGATGTCACGGCGACTGGACACTATCTGTCCGCGGCTTGATCCAGATCGGCATGTTCGTATGGGTTTTCGACTGCAAGCCCGCCGGCTTGCGCGGCTTTCAAGAGCGTATTGTCGCCGGTGACAAAGACGAGAGAAAAACCACTTGCCCGGAGCGCGTCGTTTGCGTGAACAGCAAGCGCAAGCTGAACAGCATCGTAGGCTTTCAGAGGATGTTGCTGAGTCAGTTCTGCTGCTGCAAGGATTAGCGCAGGTGTGATGTGGACCAAATCATATTCGGTTCGAAACTCGGCAATAGATTTTCGGTACGCAAGATCAGTAATTCGTTTTGAAATCACGTTTCTTCGCGCGAGGACTGAGAATGCAGCCGCCACCTCGGCAACGGCAATGTCGCCAATAGTGATTAGGTTTAGTTTCTCGCCGATGTCTGTGTCATGCGCGTCGCACAATTGGCGAATCCAACTACTCCCTGGTTCATCAACATAGCGCTTGACGATCGCACTCGAATCCAAGTAGTAGACTGCCATTGGACTAACCTCGCATTTCGTGGACAAGCTGAGACAGAGGCGTGTCTAGGCGCACGCGGCGCAAGGTCTCCTCGACTTGGCGTTTTTCCTCCTCTGGCAAAACATTCCACTCAGCCGCAAGCCGGTTCTCCTCAAGTGTCATCTCACGCGTGATACCGCCACGGCGGAGAATATCACGCGCACGCTCTCGTTCTGAAATATGGTCTTGGCGTAGCCGCGGTGAGGGTGATTGGCGCTTACGTCTGACAATGCGCCGTTTACCGTTCCCGCGTTCTTCCAGACGCGCGACTTTTTTCTTAAGCGTTTCAACTTCCCGTTGCAAGCGTTTGAGTTCGGTTATTGTTGTTGCCATCCTACACCTCTTGCCGCCCATTTTACCCCATCCCGCGCCGCNNTCCGTTCAACGCGCCGTCGTCCTCCTGCTCAAAGAAAAAGCGGAGATCGTCGAAGCGGCAAAAACACTTTTGCGCGCCGAGCATTACGCGATCAAATGGCCCCTGGTCATCCGGCTGGTCGCGTTCGTGCCGATTCCGCGCCGCCTGCCGCTGCCGCTTTCGCGGCGCACGGTCATGGCACGCGACCTCTACACGTGCCAGTACTGCGGCGGACAGCCCGGCAAGCACGAACTGACGGTAGATCACGTCATCCCGCGCTCGCGTGGCGGAACGACGATATGGGAGAACGTCGTGACGGCGTGCGCGGCGTGCAATCACCGCAAGGGCGATCGCACGCCGGAGGAAGCGCGCCTGGAATTGCTGTCGCAACCGGCGCGCCCGCGCTTTGTCGCGGTGATGTTGCTGGGCGAAACGCACGCGCACGCGGTGTGGCAAAAGTATCTGACGACGTGAGCGCAGGAAACAAGGGGACACGTGAACAGGTAGGCAGGTTGTCAAGACCCGTCTACCTGTTTACTTGTACTGGCGAATGCGGTCAATTGACTCGCTCAATTCGTCTCAAGCACAAAATTGTCAATCAAGCGGGTCGTTCCGATTCGCACTGCCATCGAGAGCAAGACCCGCCGCTCGACGCGCGCCAACTCGACCAGCGTATCGGGATCGGCGGCGCTGACGTACTCCGGGCGCGCGAGCGGTTCAGTTGCCAATGTCGCCGACAGCGCGGCGCGCAATTTCTCGGCGTCGCGTTCGCCGGCGTCGAACTGGGTCTTTGCCGCGCATAACGCGCGATATAGCGCCGTCGCGGCTCGGCGTTCCGACGGATTGAGATAAACATTGCGCGAACTCATCGCCAAGCCGTCCGGCTCGCGCACGATCGGACACACGACGACCTGTAGGGGGAAATTTAGATCGGCGACCAACCGGCGAATCACCGCCGCTTGCTGCGCGTCCTTCTGTCCAAAGTACGCCTTGTCCGGCGTGAACGCGTTGAACAGTTTCGCGACGACGGTCGCGACGCCGCGAAAATGACCCGGACGCCGTTTGCCTTCCAGCGGCTGGCTGACCTCCTCGACCGTGACGTAAGTTTGATAACCCGGCGGATAGACGATTTCGCGCGTCGGCGTCCAGACCAGATCAACGCCGGCGCGCTCGAGCAGAGCCAGGTCGCGCGGCAGATCGCGCGGATACTTGGCGAGGTCTTCGGTGGGACCAAACTGGGTCGGGTTCACAAAGATACTGACACCGACGTGAGCGCACTCCGCCTTGGCGCGGCGGACCAGTGAGAGATGGCCCTCGTGCAGAAAACCCATCGTCGGCACCAGTCCCAAAGTCCCAGGGAGCGCGGCGCGCGCCGCGCGCAGGTCCTCAAGTGTTGTTACGACTTGCATCCATTCATGCTCCGTTGTTCGAACCATCCTTCGACAGCGCGCGCACCAAGCGCCACAACATCTCGTTCGTCGGCGTTGGTACGCCCAGGCGCGCGCCTTGACGCGCGACCGCGCCGTTGATCGCTTCGACTTCGGTCGGCGCGCCGCGTGTCACATCCTGCAACATCGAAGAACGATTGGCGGCGGTCGCGCGGGCAACCGCGCGCACACGCTCCGCCGGATCAGATTCGGGCAGCGCGATACCCTGGGCGCGCGCGACCGCGGCACATTCGCGCGCCGCGCGGATCATCAACTCTTCCGCGTCCGCGCGCGTCAGTAGTTCCCCATTCGGCAGGCGCAAGAGCGCGGTGAGCGCGTTGATGCCACAATTCACGGCGAGTTTGCCCCAGAGCAGCGCCTGCACGTCGTCCGCCAAATGCGTCTCAAAGCCGGCGCGCTCAAACAGTGCAGCGACGGTCTCAAAGCGCGCGCGCGTCGCCGGCGTCACGCCGATATGGGTGGGTCCGCCGCCCGCGTAGCGGATGTGTCCAGGTCCGATGAGCGACGAGCCTTGCGTCGTCACGCCGAGCGCGGCGCGGTGCGCGCCGACGACGCGCGCGATCTGTTCGATGTTGCCCAAGCC
>DHFK01000145.1 GCA_002400365.1 Anaerolineales bacterium UBA4826
TTTTATCTCCTATTGGCAGATCAAGCGTGATGGTTCAAAACGAGGGATTGTGGAGGTCAGATAATGATTGCGAATGATCAGGAACTTCAGGTAACCCAGGAACGGATTGCGCACTTTCAAGGTTGGTTGGCTAATCTTCGCCGCACCGCGCGACCAGAAGAATTCGCCGTGCTTTCTAGCGGTTATCGGTTGGAGATAGAACGGATGCAGGCAGAAGTTTTGGATTACTTGCTTCGTCCGATACGATCGAGCAGCCGAGCGCAACCTGAGGCTGTGTGAAAATCCGATGTTTCGACTCCGCGAATTTGCTCTCCCTGACTATGACGCCGTCTACGCGCTCTGGCAAAACGCGGGCGACGGCTTGGGCATCGGTCGCTCGGACACGCGCGAGGAAATTGCCAAGAAATTGCAGCGTGACCCCGATTTGTTTCTCGTCGCGGAAAACGATGACAAAATCATCGGCACGGTCATCGGTGGATACGATGGCCGGCGCGGGCTGATCTATCATCTGGCAGTTGAGGAAGCGTGCCGTCAGCGCGGCATCGGCAAGATGCTGATGGATGAAGTGGAACGGCGCATGATGGCGAAAGGTTGCCTGCGCGCGTACTTGCTCGTCAAGCGCGGCAACGACGACGTGATCGAGTTCTATCGCCGCTTGGGTTGGGAGGCGATGGACATTACGATTTTGGCGAAATCATTGTAGGACAAACCTGCGGATCAAACCTTGCGAAGGTTCCAGAACCTTCGCAAGGTTGGAGGGCATCTTGACCACACGACCACGCGCGCGCGATCTTGGCATCAGAATCGGACGGATCAAACCGGGCAGATACAATGCCATCACCGACGTCGCCGGCGTTCGCGTCGGGCATACGACGATTAGCGAAGGCGCGGGCAAACTCGTGCCGGGCAAAGGACCGATTCGCACCGGCGTCACTGCCATCTTGCCGCATGGCGGCGATATGTTTCTGGAAAAAGTGACCGGCGCCGTCTTGCGCATCAACGGCTTTGGCGAGGTGACCAACGCGGAGCAGATTCACGAGATGGGTTTCCTCGAAGGACCCATTATGCTGACGAACACGTGGAACGTGCCGCGCGTCGCCGACGCGGTGATTGACTGGAGCATCGAGCGCAACAAGGCGATGGGCGTGGATACGTGGGGCATCAGCCCGGTCGTCGCCGAGACGAGCGACATGTACCTCAACGACATTCGCGGACGCCACGTCAACCGCGAGCACGTCTTTCACGCGATTGATACGGCGGCGGGCGGCGCAGTCGCCGAAGGCGCGATCGGCGGCGGGACGGGCATGATCTGCTACGATTTCAAAGGGGGCATCGGCACTGCCTCGCGCAAGTTGCCGGACAAACTGGGCGGCTATACCGTGGGCGTGTTGGTGCAGAGCAATTTTGGCTGGCGACCGCAATTGGTGATTGACGGCGTACCGATTGGGCGCGAGTTGGCGCATTACAAACCGCTGCGGCGCGTTGTCATTGCGAGGAGTCCTTCGCCTTCGCTCAGGATAAACTCCGCGACGAAGCAATCTCCAATCAGCCCTTTGGGGATTGCTTCGGCGCAAAAGCCGCGTCTCGCAATGACACGACGCGAACCTGTGATTGACAGCGGCTCGGTGATCGTCGTGATTGCGACCGATGCGCCGTGCTCGTCGCGCATGCTCACGCGTCTGGCAATGCGCGCGCAGAACGGACTGGCGCGCACCGGCTCGCATACCGGCAACACGAGCGGCGATTTCGTCATCGCGTTTTCGACGACGCGTCGCAAAAAGCATTTCGCCGATGCGTTGACGTACACCGTCGAGCAGATCATCGAGCAAGGCGATCTCATCAACCATCTGTTCTGGTCGGTGGTCGAGGCGACGGAAGAAGCGGTGCTCAACTCGCTCTTCAAAGCGGAGACGATGACCGGGCGCGATGATCGCGTGGTGCCTGGCTTGCCGATTCCAGAGACGGTGGATTTGATGAAAAAGTACGGACACACGGAAGCGCATGTGCCATAGTGCGTGTTGCGTATTGCGTGAGACGGAACACGCAACACGCAATACGGATTGAACAAGACAATGCGAATTGGCATTCTCACCATCAGCGACCGCGCGTCGCGCGGCGAATACGAAGACAAATCGGGTCCCGCGTTGCGCGAGATGATCCAGAAACATTTCGGCGAAGACGTTGACCTGACGCACGTCGTCCCCGACGAGTTTATGGAGATCAAGCGCGCGCTCTTGAAATGGTGCGACGACGCGAAACTGGATTTGATTTTGACGACGGGCGGCACCGGCTTTTCGCCGCGTGACGTGACGCCCGAAGCGACACGCCAGGTGATCGAACGCGATGCGCCCGGCTTGGTGTACGCGATGCTCGCGGCGAGTCTGCAAAAGACGCCGCACGCGATGCTGACGCGGATGGTCGCCGGCATTCGCGGGCAGACCCTCATCGTCAATTTGCCGGGCAGTCCTCAAGCCGCGTGCGAAAATCTCGCAGTAATTTTGCCCGCGCTGCCGCACGCGATAGAGTTGTTGCGCGGTAAGACGACCGAGCACAGAATACAGACAACAGACAACAGATAACAGACAACAGATAACAGATAACAGATTACAGAGCAACAGGATACAGATAACAGACTTGTCGAAAATCAGAGATCCGAAATTCCAAGGAGGGGACTCGTGAAACCATCCAACCGCTGGCTCGTCGTCGCCGTGTTCTTTTTCTTTATGCTCTTGCACCAAGCCGACAAGTTGTTGATCGGTCCGCTCACCACGCCGATTATGCAGACGTTCGGGATTGACGAAGCGCAGATGGGCGCGGTTTTCACCGGCGCGCTCATCGTCGGTTCGATTCTCTATCCGCTCTGGGGCTATTTGTACGATCGCTTTGCGCGCGCCAAATTGCTCGCGCTCGCGTCATTCATCTGGGGCGCAACGACCTGGATCAGCGCGATCGCGCCGACCTACCCGACGTTTCTTGCCACGCGCGCGTCCACTGGCATTGACGACTCGAGTTATCCCGGCCTTTACAGTCTGATCGCCGACTATTTTGGTCCGCATGTGCGCGGCAGGATCTACGGACTATTGCAACTCGCGCAGCCGCTCGGTTACATGCTCGGCTTGATCGCGGCGACCGCGCTGGTGGGTGCGATGGGTTGGCGCGGGGTGTTCTACGTCACCGGTTTGCTCGGCATCGTTTTGGCAGTCGTCATTCTCTTCGCCGTGCGCGAGATACCGCGCGGCAGGAGTGAGCCGGAACTTGCCGCCCTGGAGCAAATCGGCGTCTATCGCTTCGACAAACAGATCGCGCTCGCGCTCTTCCGCAAGCGCACGCTGCTCTTGTTGTTCGCGCAAGGATTCGTCGGCGTCTTTCCGTGGAACACGATCACGTATTGGTTCTTTCGCTACCTGGAAACGGAGCGCCATTATTCCCCGGACGCGGTGTTGATGACGATGGCGCCCGCAATCCTGGTATTGGCAGCCGGCTATTTCGTCGGCGGCGCGTTGGGCGATTTCGCATTCAAACGGACGCCGCGGGGGCGCGTGATCGTTTGCCTGATCGGCGTCTTGACCGGCGCGATTTTGCTCGGCATCACAATGAGTGTACCGATCGCGAATCAAGGGTTGTTCCTCGTCCTGCTGTTGTTCACCGCGCTCTTCATCCCGTTCGCGGCGGCGAATGTCACTTCGACCGTCTATGACATCACCCTGCCCGAAGTTCGCAGTACGGCGATGGCGGTCCAGTATTTCATCGAAAGCAGCGGCGCGGCGCTCGCCCCGCTGATCGCCGGCTTGATCGCGGTGCGCGCCTCGCTGCACGATGCGATTCTGCTGATCTGCGTCTCCACCTGGATTCTCGGCTCGATCTTTCTCGCGTTCACGGCGCGCGTTGTGCCACACGACATCGAAACGCTGCGCGGACAGTTGCGCGAGCGCGCGGCGCGCGAACGGGCGGCGCAACGAGTTTAGTAATGTGCGACGCACCGCGCAGGTACGTCGCACATCGGGTGGCTATGACTCTCCACGTCTCCGCTCTCCAACTCAAATTCACCCATGCCCCCACGCCGCAGGCGTGCTTCGACCACGCGCGCGCGCCGATGGAACGCGCGGTAGCCGACGGCGCGCAGTTGGTCGTTCTGCCCAACACCGCTGCGCCGATTCCGCGCGACGCGTACGCCGATTTCTTTTCGGCGCTCGCGGCGCGGCTGCAAATCTATCTCGCGCCGGGAACAGTGATCGAACGCGATGGCGAGGTACGATACAACACTGCTTACCTCTTCGCCCCCGATGGCAAGATTGTCGGCGCGCAGCGGCAGACGCATCGCACGCCGGCAGAAATCGCGCGGGGGTTGGCGCAGGGCGACGAGTTGCGCGTGTTCGACATTGGTATTGCGCGCGTCGGGTTTGTGATCGGCACGGATGTTGAATACCCGGAGGTTTCGCGCATTCTGGCGCTGCAAGGCGCGAACGTTTTGCTTCACCCTGCCGCGTACGGAAGTTGGAGCGCGCAACATTTCTTGTTCGATCTCTGGCGCGAGGTGCAGTCGAATCAAGTGTTTGGCGTGCAAGCGTGCGCGGTGGGGCAGGGGCAATCCGCGATCTACGCGCCGGTCGAAATGACGGACGATCACCAAGGTGACCTGGGTCAACGCGGTTTTCTGGCTCAAGCCGAACTCACGGACGCCGAAGAGATCGTTAGCGCGACGCTAGATTTTGAGGCGTTGCAGAAAGTCGTCGCGGGCTATCCGATTTTCGATTTCTTTAACTGCGCGTTCTACGAACGCGAGTTCCCTGAGGTGTATCGGCAGAGCAAATAATGACGGAGGAAATCTTAATGGAACTCACCTGTTGGGGCGCGACGTGCAGCGTCAGCGGCTCGATGCACTTGTTACAGGCGGCGGGACGGAACATCCTGCTCGACTGCGGCATGTTTCAGGGCAGTTGGAATGAATCGTTCCAGCGCAACCGCCAAGTGCCTTTCGACGCGAGCGCGTTGGACGCGGTGATCCTCTCTCACGCGCATCTCGATCACTGCGGCAATTTGCCGAGTCTGGTCAACGCCGGTTATCGCGGACCCATCTATTGCACGCCCGCCACGCGCGACCTGGCGGTCGCCATGCTGCGCGACGCGGCGCATATCCAAGAGGCGGATGCGGAGTACATCAACTTTCGACGCAGCAAAAAGGGAGAAGCGGCGAACGCGGTTCCGCTGTACACGCAGGCGGATGTCGAACGCGCTGTCCAACCTCTGATCAGCGTGCCATACCAGTCCTGGATGCCGCTGGGCAAGTACGTACGTTTCATGTTCCTTGACGCGGGTCACATTCTGGGCGCCGCGATCGTGGTGCTTCAGGTTGACGAAGGGAACGGTACGCAAAGTTTTTGTTACAGCGGCGACCTGGGGCGCGATCATCCGCGCATCTTGCGACAGCGCGACCTGGTCGAAGAGATGGACTATTTGTTGGTGGAAAGCACGTATGGGAATCGCCAGCACGATCCCGTGGGGCAATTGGAAGACGAACTGACCCAGGTCGTCCGGGAGGCGGTTGATCGAGTTGCGCGCGTCCTCATCCCGGCGTTCGCCATCGGTCGAACCCAGGAGATTGTCTATATCTTGCATCGCTTGCAGGAACGCGCCGCGATTCCGGATATCCCCGTGTTCGTGGATAGCCCGCTGGCGGTGGACGTAACCGAGATCTATCGTGTCCATGCCGAATGTTTCAACGACGAAACGCGCGGTCTCCTGCGCAATAACGAAGACCCTTTTGGTCTGAAACGCTTGCGCTATGTCCGCGAGCGCGAGGCGTCCGTGGCGATCAATCAGGTGGTCGAGCCGTGCATCGTCATCGCCGGGTCAGGCATGTGTGAAGGCGGGCGCATCCGGCATCACCTGGTTCGCTGTATCGAAGACGCCAAGCACACGATTCTGATTGTGAGTTATCAGGCGACCAACACACTGGGACGACGGTTGGCTGATCGCGAGACCAAGATCAAAATTTTTGGCGAAGAATACAAACGACGCGCGCGCGTAAAAATCCTGAATGGCTTTAGCGCGCATGCCGACAGCGAAGAACTGGTCCAATGGGTCGCGGCGGGCACGCGCAAACTGAAAAACGCTTTCGTGGTTCACGGCGAAGAGCACCAATCGTTCGCGTTCGCCGATCGTTTGCGCGGTTTGGGCATACCTAACGTCGTCGTGCCGCAGAGGGGTCAAACGTTCGACCTGGACGCGTGACGATGCGAGACCGAATTCTTTCTGCTGCGGTCAACGCACTCCTGGCTTACCGATCGCGTCCCGGCGCGATTCGCCGCGCGTTGGCGCAACGCCATTACACGCGTGCCTCGCAACCCACGCGTGAGCGCATTACGGTTGCCGTCGTCCAAATGCAAGCCGACTTGCTCGACGATGGCGCGGCGTTCGCGGCCAAGTACTATGGGCGCGTGCGCCAGGCGGTCGAGCGCGGCGCGCAGTTGATCGTTTTCCCGGAGTACGCGTGGCTGCCGATTCTCGGTTTGCTGCCGCCGGTGCGCGCGCTCGCGCAAAAAGGCATTACCCTCAAAGACGCGGTTGAAACGCTCGCGCCGGGAGGCGGCTTGACGATTGACGGCGTTTTCCGTACGATTGCGCCAGCGGTCAAGCGGGTTTTCGAGACCACGGCAAGCGAACTGGCGGCGCGCTGTGGTGTCTATCTGATGCCGGGCAGCGCGATCACACAGGATCGCGCGGGACATCTGTTCAACACGGCGTACCTCTACGGTCCCGATGGCGCGTTGATTGGTACGCAGAACAAGTTGCATCCAACCGCGCTAGAAAAAGACTGGATGACGACCGGCGACGCGCTCGGAGTGTTTGATTTGTCCTTTGGCAAGGTCGCAATCCCGGTGTGCATGGATTTCACGTACTGGGAGACGACGCGCGTTGCGACGCTGCGCGGCGCGGAAATCCTGCTCAACATGTCGGCGGATGAGACCGCGAACGATTTCTATCTCGCCGCGCGCGGCGACGAGACACGGATCCAGGAGAGTTTCGCGTACAGCACGCGCGCGTACTGCGTGACGCGATTGTTTGGCTTGAATTTCTGCGGACCGAGCCACATCGCTGCACCGTTGGGCTTGTATAGCGACGACACGACGTATCTGGCGAAAGCGCAGACGCACGACCGCGAAGAAGTGATCGTCGCTGATCTCGACTTGGCGCGTTTGCGCGCCTTGCGCGCCGCGCGCCCGCGCGATTTCAACATCGCGTTGTACGAAAAGCATCTGCCGCAAGCGTACCAGGCGTACCGCGCGCGGGTTACCCAAGATGGAGAGAGGAAGATTGGTTGACGGGTGGAGGTGATTGATGATCGAGCGCAAACTTCCTGGCTGGACCTTCTGGCTCCTTTGGCTCGCGGCGACTTTTGTGGGCGCGCTTCTGTACGCTATTCCGGTCGGCGTCGTCCAAATCGTCTTGGGCTTGGATCGTCTGGACGACCCGCAACGTGCCGGTGAAATCGCCACGTGGATGCGGGTGCTCGCCGCTGTTCTCTGCGGCGCCGCCTGTGGCAGCACCATCGGCTTGGCGCAATGGCTCGTGCTGCGCCGGGAAATCAAGCGCGTGGGCTGGTGGGTGGCAGCCACGGTCGCCGGGTACGCCTCCATCGGCTTACTGCCGTTGATCGCGGGCGTCTTGCAACCGGGCTGGCTGGATTGGGCATTCACGTTGATCATCAACGGGAAGATGCACTGGCTCGCGCGGGTAGTGGCAGGCTGGCCGAATGCCTCTTGGGCACCAGGGGCTATGACGCTGACACTCTTTGGGGCGGCGCTGGGGTTTTTCCAGTGGCTGGTATTGCGAGGACGGGTTTATCAGGCAGGTTGGTGGATCGCGCTGAGCACTGTGGGTTGGGCTCTTGCGGCGGTGCTGAATATC
>DHFK01000185.1 GCA_002400365.1 Anaerolineales bacterium UBA4826
GTTGCATGCAACGTCTCTACAAATCGGCGACATTACCGACCCTGACGCGGTGCAGCGCGCAGTCGCCGGTTGCGACGTCGTCATCCATTGCGCGGCGATGCAGAGCGGGCGCGCGCGCCTGGACGATTATCGCCGCGTCAACGTCGGCGGCACGCTGAATCTGCTGCGCGCCGCGCGGGATGCAAACGTCGCGCGCTTTATTCACATCAGCACGATCAACGTCCACGGCTATCCGCCACCGCCGAATGCGAACGCGGATTCGCCGCTGAGTTTCAGGGGCGATTTCTATTCGGTGAGCAAAGCGGAAGGCGAGCGCGCGGCATGGCAATTCGCCCGCGCAGAGAAGGTCCCGCTCGTCGTCGTGCGCCCCGCCTGCACCTACGGTCCGCGCTCGAACGCCTGGGCGCTGACGCCGCTCAACCGCGTCCGGCGGGGTCGCCCGGTTCTGATCGGCGACGGCAATGGAATCTGCAACGCGGTCTACATTGACAATCTCGTTGACTTGATTATGCTCACACTGAAAGACGACCGAGCCATCGGGCAGGCATTCATCGGCGCGGAAGGACGCGGCGTGACCTGGCGCGAATTCTACGGCGCGTACGCGCGGATGCTCGGCGTCACGCGCTTGAACGCGCTGCCGCGCGCGTTCGCGCTTGCGGTCGCTGCCGCTTTTGGATTGCTCGCGCGCTTGGATGGCTACCCACCGCGTATCGCGCGTTCCAGCGTCGAGTTCTATTCGCACCGCGTCGTGTTCGACGTCGAGAAGTCGAAACGACTCTTGGGCTATGCGCCGCGGGTGTCGTTTGAGGAAGGGATGCGACGGACGGAGGCATGGTTGGTGGAAGAAAAGATGATAGAGGATAGACGAAAGATGAAAGATGAGAAATGAAAGATAAGGCGAAAAACGTAAAAGGCAAGTCTGAGATCCGAAATCTGAAATCTGAAATCCCTTTGATTGTGGTTGTGAATGATGATGGCATCAAGTCGCCAGGGTTGCGCGCGCTAGCGCGCGTGCTGATGGACCTCGGCGAAGTGTTGATCGTCGCGCCGCGCGATCAACAGACTTCGGCGGGGCGCGCGTTCAGAGGCGGCGGGATCGCGCAGCCGGCGCATTGCGAAATTGACGGCAAGCACGTGCGCGCATTCGCCGTCGCGGCAACGCCGGCGGTGGCAGTGCGTTATGCCGTTTTGCTTTGCGCCGACCGTCCGCCCGCGCTGATCGTTTCAGGCATCAACTACGGCGAGAACGTCGGCAACGGCGTAACGATTTCGGGAACGGTGGGCGCGGCGCTCGAGGCGGCAAGCCTGGGTGTGCCCGCGCTCGCGGTCTCGCAATCGGCGCATACCATGTATCATTTCTCGCACAGCGACGCGGTGAATTTCGCGGTTGCGGCGGACTGGGGCAAGCACTTGGCGCGGCGCATTCTCGAACGCGGGATGCCGCGTGGCGCGGACGTGGTCAATCTCAATCTGCCGGAAGGCGCGCAGCCGACGACGCCGTGGCGCTGGACGCGCGTGTCGCGACTGAATTATTTCCGTTCGATCGTCAAGGCGACGCGGCGCGGCAAGTCGCTCAAGGGCTATGAATTGGCGCTCGACCTTGATTCGCTCGAGCGCGACTCGGACGTGCGCGCCGTACTGGTTGACCGCGTCGTCTCCGTCTCGCCCTTGACGTTCGACTTGACGGCGCGCGTATCGCAAAAGGAGCAAGCGCGGTGGGGAAAGGGTCACCTAGTCGCACGGTCGGACTGGACTGTATGACTAGGCGATCGTGCGGACTGCGCGCGCGGACGTAAACCGCGCGAGCCCAAGAAAGAGGATCGCCGCAAGCAAACCGGCGGTCGCCGTGAGGGGCCAGAGCGCCACGGGCGCGATGTGCTCGCTGATCAATCCGCCGATGATCGGACCGATGCCAAAGCCAACGCTCCACGTGAGCCCCAACATGCCCATGTAACGCCCGCGCAGTTCCGCCGGCGCGAGGTCGGCGGTGACCGCGGTGGCGGTGGGAATGAGAATCATCTCGCCGAACGTGTACACGACCATCGCCAAGATAAAATGAGGGAACGCGCTGCTGAAGGCGATGCTGAAGACGCCGAGCGCATAAAGCATTGCGCCGGCAGCGGTGAGAAAGAGGCGCGGCGCGCGTTCGGTCGCGCGCGTGATCGGAAACTGCAGCAAGACGACCATCCCGGCGTTCGTCGTCATTACCCAGCCGTAGAAACTTTCGCCCAGCCCGAACTGATCTTTCATGTAGATAGGCAGCACCGTCATCATCTGCGCGGCGAGAATGGTCGTCAACGTGATCCCGGCGCAAAACGCGATAAAGCGAGTATCGCTCAGGACGGTGAGGAGATTTCCCGGCGCGGTGTCGCTGGCGCGCTCGGCAGGAACGCTCTGCGGCTTGGTCTCGCGCATCAGAAACAGCGCAATCAGGAAGAAGATAAACGTCGCGGACGCGTTGCTCAAGAACGTGATCAGGTACGACCGCGACGCGAGAAAACCGCCGAGCGCAGGACCGATGGCGATGCCCAGGTTCGCGACGACGCGCAGCAGACCGTAGGCCTGCGGTCGCTTGGCTGGCTCCACCAAGTCGGCGACCATGGCGTCACGCGCGGGCTGGAACAATGCTCCGACGACGCCAGCCAGAATGACGACGCTCGCGGCAAGCAGGAATGAATCGGCAAAGCCGAACGCGACCAGGACGCCAGCATTCACGCCCAGACTGAATACCATCAGCCGCTTGCGTCCAAAGCGATCGGTCAACGATCCGCCGACGACCTGCCCGACGAGCGCGCTGCTTGACCAAAATGCCAGGATCACGCCGACGTACGTCATCGTGATATTGAGTCGTTGGTGCAGATAGAGCGTGAGGAACGGAAAGACCATGCCGTTGCCGATCGCGTTGACGAGTGTGCCGCCGAACAGAATCCAGAATTGGCGCGGGAAATCCGCGCGAAGCGTGGAGAGTCGTTGTCGCATAGCGTTGCGAATATACTGCGATTGGGAGAGTTTGTCAAAGGTGCATTGCAGATTGCAGATTGCAGATTATGGACGAGCAAATCTGAANNATCTGCAATCGAAAAGGAGGAGACGTGGATTACGGCAAGATCCTGGCTCGCGCATTTGAAATCACGCGCAAGTACCGCGCGCTGTGGTTGTTTGGCGTTCTCGCCGCGCTCTGCAGCGGCGGCAATGCCAATGTCAACGTGGGCAATTGGTCGGTTGGAGATGGGAGCGGCCGCGGCAGAGGCGGCGACAGCTTGCCGACTCTGCCGCCCGACTTTTGGCAGGTGTTTGCAATCATCGTCCTGGTCGCGCTGTGCGTGATCCTGATTCTGTTTCTGCTCTCGATCGTCCTGCGTTTCATCAGCCGCGCGGCGTTGATCGGCTTGGTGCAAGAGTTGGAGGCGAGCGGGACCACGCCAACCGTGCGCCGCGGGTTTCGTATCGGCGCAGATCGCTTTTGGTCGCTGCTGGGGATCGCGCTGGCGGTCAACATCCCACTGTGGCTTTTCTCGTTCGCCGCGCTTGGCGTTGCCGCGCTGCCGCTGATCATGTCCTTGCTGCCGCTGATTGGCGCGGGCAAGACCAGCGCCGATGAACTCTTGGGGGTGGTGCTTACCGGTGTGTTCGGCTCGCTTGCATTGCTCTGCTGCGTCATCTTGTTTCTCGTGCTGATCGGCTTGGTGATTACGCCGTTCTACGAATTCATCGTCCGCGCGTGCGTCGTCGGCAAGCGCGGCGTGATGGATTCGATGCGCGCAGGATTTCGCGTCGTGCGCGCGAACCTGGGCAACGTCGCGGTGCTGTACATTCTTCTAATCGGCATCGGCATCGGGTTTGCGCTTCTGATGATTCCGGTCGCGCTAATTCTGATCGGCGTTCCGGTCGGCGTGGGCATCGCGATCGGCGTGGCAGCGAATTCGGCAGCGCCGGGAATCGTCGCCGGCGTTCTCATCGGCATTCCGATGTTGTTGATTCTGCTATTCATCGCCGGCTTGTACGAAACATTTCGTTCGACCGCTTGGACGGAAGGGTACCTAGCGCTCACCGCGCCGGCGACGTAGGATACAAAGGATGACAACTGCATGAACAACTATGCGATTCAAGTCGAACAACTCCACAAAACGTTCGACGCGGTCGTGGCTGTGGACCATCTGAGTTTTCAGGTGAACGCCGGCGAAATCTTTGGCTTGCTCGGACCGAACGGCGCGGGCAAGACGACAACCATCCGAATCTTGATGGACATTATCAAGCCCGACGCCGGCTCAGCGCGCGTGCTGGGCAAATCGCCGGGCGAGGCGCGCGCACGCGTCGGCTATCTGCCGGAAGAGCGTGGTTTGTATCGCGGTTTGCGTGTGAGCGAGACGCTGACGTACCTGGGGCAGTTGAAAGGGATGTCGGCGTCCGCGGCGCGCCAACGCGCCGATGAACTCTTGGAGCGCGTCGAGTTATCCGAGTGGGGCAAGCGCAAGGTCCAGGAACTGTCGCGCGGGATGCAGCAAAAGGTACAGATCATCGCCAGCATCATCCACGACCCTGACCTCGTCGTTCTCGACGAGCCATTCCAGGGACTCGATCCGGTCAACGTCGGAGTGGTCAAGGATATCATCCGCGATCTGCGCGCGCGCGGCAAGACGATCGTGTTGTCGGCGCACGAGATGAGCCAGGTGGAGGCGCTGTGCGAACGCATCGCGCTGATTGATCACGGGCGCGCGGTGCTGTACGGCGCGCTCGACGAAATCAAGCAGCAGTTTGCGCCGAACGCAATGGAAATCACGCCGCCGCTCGACTTGGCGGGATGGGAGCAGGTTGCGCGCGTGGAGGCGCGCGACCACCGGCAGATGGTCTATCTCAAACCGGGAGTTGCGCCGCACGATTTCTTGAAAAGCATCTTGGAGCGCGGCTGGCGCATTGAGCAGTTCGAGGTGGCATCGGTGTCGCTGGAGCAGATTTTTGTTACGGTGGTCAAGGGGGAGAACCGTGGACATGCGTAAAATCGCGATCATCGCCTGGCACGAGTACACCACGAACGTCCGGCGCATCGGCTTTATCTTTGTCACGCTGCTTTTCCCCGCGCTGGGCTTGCTGGGGATCGTCGTCGCCGGTTTTTTCTCCGGCGAGGCGACGAGTTTTCTGAAAAGCCAGTTCGTGCCGCCCGCGCGACAGACCGGCATCGTTGACCACGCGCGCTTGTTTACCCCCATCGCGCCGCAGTTCGCCAAGAGTTTTGTCGCGTACCCGGACGAAGAAGCGGCAAAGCGCGCGTTGCTCGCCGATCAAATTGCCGCCTACGTCGTTATCTCGGCGGACTATATCGCGACCGGCAAAGTGACGTCCTACACCAAGAGTTTCTTCGGCTCTTCTTCGTCGAGCGATTCCGGCGATCTGCGCGCGTTCCTGGTGACGGGGCTGCTGGCGGGGAAGGTGGATCAAGGGGTCCTGACGCGGGTCGCCGCGCCGGCGAAGTTGGATCTCGTCACGCTTGACGCGAAAGGCAAATCGCAAGCCGGCGGCGGATTGGCGATCGTCGCGGGTTTCGTCGCGCCGTACATCTTTTCGATCTTGCTGTTCGTCTCGGTGTTTGCCTCCGCCGGCTATCTCCTGCGGAGTGTGAGCGAGGAAAAGGAAACGCGCGTGATCGAGATCGTCCTGTCGTCGGTTGCGCCGACCGAACTGATGGCGGGCAAGGTGATCGGCTTGGGCGCGCTCGGCTTGACCCAGGTGGGCGTGTGGCTGTTGTCGTCGTTTGCATTGAGCGGCGGCTTGGGCGCGCTGTTTGCCGGCGCGGTGATGATCCTCAACCCGGGCTCTTTCGTTTTGGCGGCGCTCTATTTCCTCCTGGGTTACTTGCTCTTTGGCGCGATCATGGCGACGGCGGGTTCGCTCGGGACGAATGTGCGCGAAAGTCAACAACTCGCCGGCGTCTTTTCGTTCACCGCGTCGATCCCGTGGTTTTTCGCCGGCGTCTTGTTCGCGAATCCCAACGCGACGATCGCGCGCGTGCTATCGTTCTTCCCGCTGACCGCGCCGACGATGATGATGCTGCGTCTGCCGATCACCGAGGTTCCGCTGGTTGACATCGTCGGCAGCATCGCCGTCCTGGTCGTTTCGATTCCGGCGGCGCTGTGGGCGGGCGCGAAAATCTTTCGCATCGGGTTGCTGATGTACGGCAAGCGTCCTGCGTTCAGGGAGATTTGGGGCGCGTTGCGGAGCGCGTGAAGATTACGACGAATGTCATTGCCAGCCATCCTTGCGAAGAGAGACAGGTATCGAACCTTCGCAAGGATGAGTGGATGCCAACGAATTGAAACAAACGAAATCGTTGAGGAAAGGTAACCACTCAGCCCTGTGTCATTGCGAGTGGAGCGAAGCAATCTCCACAGTGCTTTGGGGATTGCTTCGTCGCAATCCTTCGACTCGCTTCGCTCGCTCAGGATCGCTCCTTGCAATGACAGGGTGAGCAGTTACGTATTTCGAAGAATTCGAGTTGCCGATTCGATTGGGTGAGGCGTACCTGGAATACAAACGGCGCGTGCCNNCCTTCATCCTTTGCGTTGTAACCTTTTCTCGGCTCCCACGTATATCTTGTCGAGAGGGTGATGTTGGAAGAGCAGTTGCTCGTGACACACGCGCAGCGCGGCGATCAGGACGCGTTTGCCCAACTCGTGGAGCGATACCAGACGCCGGTGTACAACTTGGCGTATCGCATGTTGGGCAATGCAAACGACGCCGAGGACGCCGCGCAGGAAACGTTCTTGCGCGCGTACACGCAATTGAAACGCTTCCACGCCGATCAGAAATTCGCGACGTGGCTGCTTTCGATTGCGGCGCATCACTGCATTGATCGTCTGCGCCGCCGACGGTTTCTTTGGCTTTCGATTGACGACGAAGCCATCGGCGAAGCGTTGGCAAGCGACTTGCCAGAGCCGGACGACGAAGCGCTGCGGCGCGAGCGCGAGCAGGAGATCGCACGGCTGCTGGAGCGCCTTTCGCCGGCGAACCGACTGGCGGTCGTGCTAAAATACTGGCACGACCAGTCCATCGAAGAAATCGCGCGGACGACCGGCGACTCGGTCGGCGCGGTGAAAGTGAGATTGCATCGCGCGCGGCAGGCGCTGGCGAATGTCATTGCGAGCGAAGCGAGGCAATCCCCAAGTAACCTGGGGATTGCTTTGTCGCAATCCTTCGACTTTGCTCAGGATCGCTCCTCGCAATGACAGAGCGTAACGGAGAAAGTTAGCCATGCAGAATGAACCACGCTTTACGCTGGTTTCGCCATCGGCGGGTTTTACGGCGCGCGTAATGACGCGCATCGCCGAGCACGAACGCGCGCAGGCGCGGCGGCGGGCATTGATCGGATCCGCTTTGCTCGTCGTGGTCGCCGGCGCGCTGTTGGCGCTCGTCGGCGCGCAGATTGTCGTCTGGCTCACCGCGTTCGCCGAGCGTCCTGAGGTGCTAGAGTTAGTTGTCTCTGCGCTGGCTGCCGCGCTGTTCTGGCTGGGCGCGTTCGCCGGGGCGTTGTGGATCGCGGTGGGAACGATTCTGGCGAACATCGGCGAAGTCACGATGCTGGTGTACGCGCTCGGCGTCCTTACTCTGACGATGGTTTGGTTGCGCGTGGCGACCGGCTCTCCAACTCTCTCTCTCACAACTTAGCGTGGGAGGTTTACGAAAATGAAACGCTTTTTGGGATTCTTGATGGCGGTCTGGTTGATTGCGTTCGCGGCGACGCCGGCGTTCGCGCAAGGACCGGGCTATGGCGATTTTTTCTGCACCGGCGGCAACACGGTCGTGCGTTCCGAAGACACCGCGGACAGCGTTTTGCTCTTTGGCTGCAACGCGGTCATTCAGTCGAACGCGCGTGTTCTAAAGGACATTGTCTCCTTTGGCGGCAACGTGACGATTGATGCGGGCGCGCGTGTCGAACACGACGTCGTCGCTTTCGGCGGCAACGTTCACTCCGCCGGCGAGGTGCGGCACGACATTCTGACCTTCGGCGGCAATGTCACGCTCGATCAGGGCGCTGTCGTCGGTCGCGATGTGACTACCTTCGGCGGATTGATTGACCAGAAGCCGGGCGCGACGGTACGCGGGCGCATCAATAGCGCGACGCGCTTTGCGATGGACCCGTTTCGGTTTGCGCCGTTTTCCTTCCCGTTCGTGTTCGGCGGCGGCTTGGCGGGCTTACTGACGAGTACGGCGTTCGGTTTCGTGCGCAGCATCATCTACGCGCTCGCGCTCGCGGCGCTGGGCGCGCTGACGGTCGTGTTTCTGCCGGCGCAGACCAAGCAGGTGGGCGACGTCGCGGAAAAATCCGCGCTGCCGAGTCTGGGTGTTGGCTGCCTGACGCTGTTCGTCTTTGTGCTCTTGTTCTTGCTGCTGCTCGTCCTCATCATCACGATTCCGGTCGCGCTGCTGATGCCGTTCGCGCTGGCGATTGCCGGGCTGTTCGGCTGGATCGCGGTGGGGCGCGTGATCGGCGAGAAGGTGATGGTCGCGGTCAAAGCGCAGCCGTCGTGGCGCGAACCAGTGATTGTCGTCGCCGTCGGCATCATCCTGCTGGCGATCATCACCGCGCTGCCGTTGTTCGGCTGGCTCATCGGACTGTTCGTCTGCGCGCTCGGTCTCGGCGCGGTCATCCTGACGCGGTTTGGCACGCGACCGTATCCGATGACGTACGTGCCGGCGGTTGCGCCCAGCGCGCCGGCAACGCCGGCTGCCCCAAGCACACCGGCGCAGTCGAGCGAATCCGCGCCAGCCGCGCCGGGTGATCCAGGTCCTTCGATCTAGCGCTTGCCGGTTTTGGGAAAAAGGCGCAAGGGAGATTCTTTCTCCCCTGCGCCTTTGCGTTTTCGGTGGTGTGATATTTCTCTCCGTCAATTTGACCTCTCGCCCGATTGTCGTATTATGGGCTGGGAGGAATGTTGATGACACACCTGACTATTCTTCACACCAACGACATCCACGGGCGCGTGCAGCAACTCGCGCGCATTGCGACGCTGGCGCAACAAATCCGCGGCGCGGTCGCCGCGCGCGGCGGGTACTGCGCGCTGTGGGATTGCGGCGACGTCGAAGATCCATCGCTCTTTGAAAGTAGCATGACCAAGGGAAGTTCGGTGATGGCATTGCTGCGCGCGGCGGGGTACGACCAGGCGGTGCTCGGCAACGCGTCGGCGGTGCGTTACGGTCCGCAAATCGTTCCCGACCTCGCGGCGCGCTTTGGGCAACCGATCCTTTGCGCGAATATGATTGACCCGGACACGAACCGGTTGTTCCATGGACTAGAGCCGTTCACGGTTCAAGCATTCGGTGATGTCAAGGTGGGTATCATCGGCTTGACCGCGCCGATGGCGATCTATTCGGCGTTCAAGGTGCGAATGGGCGACCCGGTCGCCATGCTGCCGGATTTGGTCGCACAAGCGCGAGCGCGCGGCGCGCAAACGGTGATTCTGTTGTCGCATCTGGGATCGCCGGACGATCAAAAGGTCGCGGCGCAAGTCGCCGGGGTTGACCTGATTCTCGGCGGACACGATCACAAAGAACTCTATCCGCCGCTTCGCGTCAACGACACTCTGATCGCGCAGACCGGCGATTATGGACGATTCCTGGGACGGCTAGATTTGGAGATTGACCCGGCGACCGGCAAGATCGTGGACTATGGCGGCGCGTTGCTGCCGGTCGGCGAGGAGGTTCAACCGGATCCCGGCGTCATGGCGGCGTACGCGGCGGAACAAGCCCGCGTGCATCAAATGACGCTGCGCGTGATCGGCGAATTGCGCGCGCGGCTCGATTTCGCGGAGGATCGCGAATGTGCGGCGGGGAATTTGCTGGCGGACGCGTTGCTCGAACGCGTGCCGGGCGCGGAGATCGCGCTGACGCTCGCGGGGCATTGGCGCGACGGGCTGGACGCGGGTGCGCTCACCTTTGGCGCGCTGAATCACGCGCTGCGGTCTTCGGCGAACCCGGCGCGCACCGAAATCACCGGCGCGCAGATCATTCAATTCTTGCAGAACGCGCTCAAGCCGGCGAACGCGGCGCGGCAACTGCGACCGCTGCGCGGCGTCGCCGTCGGCATGCCACACGTCGCCGGCATGACCGTGCGCTACGACCCGCAAACATTCGACATCGTTGACGCGCGCGTCGGCAACGCGGCGCTGCAACCTGATCGCACGTACGTTATCGCCTCGACCGATCTCGAGTTTTACGATTTCACCGGCTATCTGGTGCTGCCCCAAGAACAGATCGCGTACCAAGTGCCGACGATCATGCCGGAGGTGATCGAAGATTACGTGGCGCGCCATTCGCCCTTGAGCGCGCCGGTGGGTGATCGCATTGTCGGCTACAAGTAATGCCGGCGGCGCATGTCCCAGAGCATGGCATAGCCCACCGCCAGCGGCAGCCAGAACGCGAGCGCGCGCGCGAGGATGAGCGCGAGGAGCGCGACCTCGCGCGGGATGCCGAGCGAGAGGAAGAGAATCGCAAAGCCAGTGCCCATGATGGCAACTTCGCCGGGGACCGCGCTGGCGGTGGAAAGCACGCTGGCGGTGGTGTAGAACAAAATCAAAACTCCCGGCGCGATGGCTTGATCCAGCGCGTGGAGCGTAAAGTACAAAGTCAACGCGCCAGCCGCGTAGCGTATGGCGTTGTACAGAAACGACGCGGCGACCAGGTGCGGCGCGCGCCGCGCGGCTTCCAGCCCGGCATAAAAATCGTCGAGCGTGCGCTGCACGCGGTCGGACTGGTAGAGCGTGCGCCGGAAAAGTTTCCGGGTGATGGCATCGGCGCTGCGCGCGAGCGCGTGGACGATTCGTTCAAAGCCGGCGTGATTGCGCAGGATGTAGAAACCGCCCAGCACGAGCAGCAGCGAGCCGAGCATGAACCCGATTGCCAGTTTGGCGACCAAGCCGTCGGCTTGAGCGGTGGTGAGCGTTGCGACGCCAACCAGAAAGGCGATGCTGCCGATCGCCAATCCGATGACGTCTTCGATCAGAAAAATCGCGGCGACGCCGCCGGCAGAGACGCCTTGCTTCGCGAGAAAGATAAACCGCACGATCATCCCGGGCGCGCCGCCGGTCGAAAACGTGCGATTGAGCGCCGCGCCGGCGAAGAACGCTTCGACCATTGGAAAGAACGGCACGCCGCGCCCGAACAAGCGCGCGAGCACACGCGTGGACGCCGCGCTCATCAAATAGCGCACCGATTCCGCTGCCAGCGCGAGCGCGAGAAAGGTTGGTTCGGCGGCGCGCAGCACGCGGAGCACACGATCGAACCCGATGAGGCGCGGCAGGAGCAAAAAGATCGCCACGGCAAGGATTGCCATGTAAAGCAGATGACGCCGGTCAATCCAGCGGCGCAGGGCTATCGAACGACTGTGGGTGGTTGGGGAAAGCATTTCTCTTTCTATTTGAGGTACGCCAGCGCTTGGCTGCGATCCTCGTCCATCACGATCTCCAGGGTGCGCCCGTCGCTGGCAGCGGGGACGTCAATCACCTGGACGTACTCAGCGTGCGTCGCATCCGGGGGCAGTAACGCGGCAAGCGCGTTCGGCGCGCTCTGGAAAAACGCGCGATTGAAGATCGCGCCGGATTCCGCTGGGAAGAGCGGCAGCGGGTAGATCCGCGCTTCGACCAGGTCTTGGAAAAAGTGCGTGCCGTACGACACCTCCGGAATGCCCTCGCCGCGCGGCAGCGCGATTTCGACCAGGACGCGCGTGTTGCAAATGTCCGCGTAACTCACATGCACGCCCAGATCGGGATTCATGCTGCCCCAGCGCCCCGGTCCCATCAGGATGAACGTCTCGCCGTCCAAAAGTTTGTTGAGCCGACCGACGACGCGCGCCAGTTCGAGTTTCACGGTCGGGTTCGCGTTGGCGTATTTTTCCGGGCAGATATAGACGATGTAGCGAATGTGCGACACGATGCCCTGCGGAATGAGCCGATGCGCGGAAAAAATCTTGGCAGCGTCCGGGACGTGGGCGGGGATCGGCGCCTTTTGGCTTGGTTCATACTGCGCGTGGGGTCGGCACTGGAGCAGGTGAACCAGGACGCGCGGCTGGTTCTTAGCCGTGAGAATGTCGGCGGTGAATTCGACGTCCACCGGAAAATCGTACACGGTTTCCAGGCGTTTGAGTAGCGCCTTCATCAATGGGACGAACGGCGTCTTTTTCAGCAAGCCGTCGAAGGTTAGCACGAGGTGCCCCGGCGGCGCGAGCCGCGCGTCGGAAAAAAGCGGCTGGATGTAATCGCCGTGATCTTCGGAAACCAGGTACGGCAGCGCGGGATCGTCCAGCGGCAGCGTGGCGGCGACCGGCTGCGTCACCAATTCGTTCCGCGCCAAATCAATCAAGTCCACCAAGTGCTGTGAGTGCCGGCGGATTTCGTGCGCGCCCGCGTCCGGTCGCAGGTTGGGATGACTGAGCGCGACCATGCGCGGGAAATCATTGTCCACCCGGTCCACCGCGCGCGTGCCCAAGCCCCAGACCAAACGCAAGAAGCCATCTTCGCGCCGGATTTGCGGATTCCAGCGGAAGGGATTGCGGCTATAGCCAACGCCCGCGAGCGTCGGATACAAATAGCGCCCGTGGTGATCGCCTTGGACCTCCTGGATCAAGAGCGCCATGCGTTCGTCATAGTCCAATAGACCCATGCGCTGCCGGTACACGAGCGGGTCGGGGCTTAGCACGCTGGCATAGATGCGCTTGATGGCTGTAATCAACGCGTCGAGATTCTCGTCCAAGGTGCCTTGATTCGGCAAAAAGAAACTGGCGTACTTGCCGGCGAAAGACGTGCCGAAATTATCTTCCAACAAACTCGACGACCGCACGATGATGGCGCGCTGACCGATCCGACCGAGTAATTCGCGCAGTTGCTCCGCGATCTCGGTCGGGAAGCGCCCGTCGAGGTACGCTTTCACGATCTCTGGATAATCCTCTTCGATCGCTTCGCGCGTTTTGTATTTTTGATCCACGGAAAAAAAGAGACCGTTTTGCAAATTGAATTCGTAAAGCACGTTCGCGCCCACATAATACGACGCGGGCAGGACGACGTGTTGCGCCAGATCCCAGCCCTCTTCCGCCGCCTGCTGCTGGAGAATCTTCCACGCCAGCAATAACCCGGCGGCTTTGCCTCCGATCTTGCCATCGCCGATGCGATGGCTGCGAATCTCGCGGATGTCGGCGATCGTGAACCACTCTTTGGCGACCCGGATGAACGAAAGTTGATCGCTGACCAGCGCCTTGAGCAGCACGACGATGACTTCCTGCAAGTGATGGCGCACCTGCTGCTTTTCGGCGGGCGGCAGCGCTTCGAACTTTTCGCCTTGCGCGAGGACCATGTCCAGCGGCGCGAGTTCCGGGTTGAAAGTGAGAATCACTTTTTGATTTGGATTGCGCTGCATGACGACCGATTGCACAATGTCCTTGAACAGATCGTGCGGCAGGTTATAGGCAAAGTAAAAGTCGGTGAGATTGTCGCGCGTCTGCTGCAAGCGGCGTTCCCACACCTCCGCCGATTCCTGGGCGATGGGGTCCACCAAGCCCTCCAGTTGCTGCGACTGCCGCGCCTTGGTAAAGACCTCGGTTTCGAACGCCTCGCGCGTGACGACGCCGCGCGTAAAGAGTTCCTGCCGCATTTGCGCGCGGATCGTCGGCGCGAGAATCGGATATTGGCTCAGTTCGAGATAGAGCGTCAGAACTTTGGGTGCGCGTTGGGGTTCCGCTGCCATCAAACATCTCCGGCGACAGGTCTACAAACTTGTCCTACATCCACGTAATCATCACCTTTTCGATCTTGGGTCCAGCCATGCCGGAAATTGTCAATTTGGTGTTGCCGACTTTGAGTTGCTCGCCTTCCTTTGGAATGTGGCGCAGCGTGTAGAGAATATAGCCCGCGACCGTCGTGTAATTTTGGTCCTCGGGCAGGTGAATGCCCAATTGCTCGTTCGCCGCTTCGACGCGTAACTGTGCGTCCACTTGGACCGTGTGTTCGTCAATCGTCTCGACCGGCGGCGGCTCTTGGGTCAAGTCATCGCTCAGCGTGCCGACGATTTCTTCGATCAACTCTTCGAGCGGCACCATGCCCGCAGTGCCGCCGAATTCGTCAATGACGATGGCGAGTTGAATCTTTTGCGTCTGCATCTCGCCGAGCAGCGCGCCGATGTGTTTCGATTCGGGCACAAAGATCGCGCGGCGCGCCAGCGCGCGCACCGTCTGGTCGAATGCGCCCGCGCCCTGGGAGGCGATCGCGCGCAGCACGTCCTTGATCGCGAGAAAGCCGGTGACGTTGTCAATCGTCTCGGCGTAGATGGGAAAGCGCGCGTGCGTGGATGCGCTGAACGTTTGCAAAAACTCGGCGATCGTGGTATGCTCCTCCACGGCGACGATCTCGGGGCGCGGGATCATCACTTCGCGCACGAGCCGGTCGTCGAATTCGAAAACGTTGTGGAGCATTTCTTTTTCGCGCGGCTCGAGCTCGCCGGAAGCCGTACTCGCGCTAACCAGCATCTTCAACTCCTCTACCGAATGGACGAGGTGTTGTCCCGTCGGGAGTTGCAAGCCGATCAGTTTGAGCAGTCCATTGCCCGCGCCGTTCAAGAGCCAGATCGCCGGACGGAAAAGGTTCTCAAAGAGCATCGTGGGTCGCGCGATCCACAGCGCCGTCTGCTCCGGATAACTGAGCGCAATAGATTTTGGCGCCAGTTCGCCGACAACCACGTGCAGAAAGGTGATCAGGGAGAAGGCAATTGCGCTCGCCGAGGCAACCTGCGCGCCCGGACCAACCCAGGTGGGCGGCAAGAACCGGAAGACTGGCTCGATCAAGTGGGCGAGAGCCGGTTCCGCAATCCAGCCCAAGCCCAGACTGGCCATGGTGATGCCTAACTGCGTCGCCGCGATAAATCGGTCGGGATCCTGAATCACGCGCTTGACCGTTTTGGCGGTTGCGTTGCCGGCAGCGATCAATTCCTCAACGCGCGTTCGGCGGACACTCACCAGGGCAAACTCGGCTGCAACGAAAAAGCCGTTGGTCAAGATCAGCGCCAGCGCAATTCCAAGCTCCAGGGCGATTTGTGGACCCATACGAATTCCTCCGGCGTCATTATAGCATGAAAGCGGAAAACGTAAAACGTAAAGCGTGAAACGTGAGGCGTG
>DHFK01000149.1 GCA_002400365.1 Anaerolineales bacterium UBA4826
GGCGATGTCGAAGAAGGATTCCGCGAAGCCGACCTGGTTTACGAAGGCACGTATCGTACGCAGATGGTGCAGCACGTCTGCCTCGAGCCGCACGGCGCGATCGCGCAGTACCTGCCGGGGGCGAAACGGCTTACGGTGTGGGTCGGCACCGTTTCGCCGTTCATGTCGCGCAAGGAACTGGCGGACAGTCTGAAACTGCCGATGAGCAACATCCGTATCATCGTCCCGCGCGTGGGTGGATCGTTTGGCTCGAAGATGTACCTGAAAGCCGAGCCGATTGCGGTTGGCTTGGCTTTGTTCACCGATGGCAAACCGGTCAAAGTGGTGTTCGATCTCGCGGACGAATTTCGCTTTGCGGTCAAAGGTCCCACGATGACCACGATCAAAACCGGTTTGAAAAGAGACGGCACGCTCACCGCGCGCCAGGTGACGTCCATCTGGGATACCGGCGCGTATGCCGATGCGGGACCGCGCGTGACGCGCAACTCAGGGCACACGTCGTCGGGACCGTATCGCATCCCGCGCGTCAAGATTGACGGCTATTGCATTTACACGAACAAGAATGTCGCCGTGCCCTTTCGCGGCTATGGCGTGCAAGAACTGTGTTGGGCGTATGAAACACACACCGACGAGATTGCCGCCGAACTGAATTGCGATCCGCTCGAATTCCGGATGAAGAATGGATTTCGTCCGGGCGACCTCACCGCGACCGGCGAGCCAGTGCAAAGCACCGGGCTGATCGAGTGCCTCGAAAAAACCCAGGTCGCGATCAACTGGGAGCCGCGCGATGGTCGCCGAGCGCCGACGACGGATGACCATGGCAAGGTGCGCGGCAAAGGCGTCGCGCTGATTCACAAAGCGACCGGCGCGCCTTCGACTTCGTCCGCCATTGTCAAGTTCAACGAAGACGGCACAGTGACGCTCTTGGCAGGCACCATCGAACAGGGACAGGGATCGGACACGGTGCTCACGCAAATCGTCGCGGAAGAACTCGGAATGAAGATGGAGGACATCAATATCTCCGCGCCCGATACGGAATACACGCCGTTCGATTCCTCCAGCACGTCGTCTCGCTCGACGTACCACATGGGCAACGCGATTCGCATGGCGTGCGATGACGTGAAACGCCAGGTCATCGAAGTCGGCGCAAAACTGCTCAAGGTGCAGCCCGATGAGATCGTCCTGGAGCACGGCACGCTCGGCGTGAAAGGGCAGCCCGATAAAAGTATCGGGATGAAGGACGTGGTGTTATCGTACTTTGGCTATCGCGGCGGCACGCTGATCGGTCGCGGCGTCTTCAAGCCCTCCGCCATTTCGCCCGACAAAGAAACCGGGCTAACTCCCAAGATGACTCCCTTCTGGATGTACGGCGTTCAGGCAGCNNGGTCACGCGATCAATCCTGTCGCGTGCAAGCAGCAACTGGAAGGCGCGGTCGTGATGGGCGCGAGCGGCGCGATTTTGGAAGAGGTAGTGCTCAATGACGAGGGTGCGACGATCAATCCAAATTATCACGACTATAAGGTTTCCACTGCCGTTGATGCTCCCAGAATTAAAGTCGGTTTGGTGGAAGCCGCGCAACCGGACGGACCCTACGGCGCGAAAGGCGTCGGTGAGCCGGCGTTAGCGGCAACCGCGCCGGCAATCGGCAATGCAATCTATGCCGCCACCGGCGTCAGAATCAAAGACTTGCCGCTTACGCCGGAGAAAATGCTGACGGCGTTGAAGGCAGCGCGGGAAAAGAAGTGATAATCCGCGAATCACGCCAATCACGCGAATAGAAAAATAAGATTAGCGCTATTCGCGTGATTCGCGGATGAATAAGAACGGAGGCTTGGTAGAGCGTGTCAGAACTAAAAGAAAAAATTGCGGCGTGTGGTCGGATTCTCTTCGTCGAGCACCATGACGACATGCACCTCGGTCACGTCTCCGCGCGCGCGCCGGGCGCTCAGACGATGTGGATCAAGCCGCGCGGACCCGGCTTGGAAGAGACGACCGCCGAGAATCTAATCGAAATTGACCTGGAAGGAAAGATAGTCAGCGGGCAAGGCAAAGCACCCGGCGAGTGGCTCCTTCACACCGAGATATACCGCGCGCGCGCCGATGTCAATTGTGTGATCCACACGCACCCTCTGTGGACAGTAGTCTTTGGAATCGTCGGACTGCCGTTCCAATACGCGAACCAGGATGCAGTTGTTTTTCGGCATGGGCTGCCGGTGTTCACGGGAACGGCGGAACTGATTACCCAACGCGAGCAAGGCGCGCGGCTCGCGGCAGACCTGGGCGAGGCAAACGCGGTCTTGATGCGTAACCACGGGGTCACGCTGGCTGCCTCCAGCGTGGAGCAGTGTCTGGTCTGGGCATTGAACTTGGAGAAAGCGCTGCAAGCCCAGTTGTTAGCGGCGGGTCATGGCGGCGTGCATCACGTGATCGAGCCGAGCATCGCCGANNGAAGGTTCGAACGCGCGCGTTTTTGCCGGCGGCACTGACGTCTTTGTCGCGATGAAAGAAAAGGACTTGCACGCCGACTGTCTGGTAGACATCAAAGGGATCGCGGAACTGCGCGGGATCGAGCCGCGCAACGGCAGCGGGCTGAATATTGGGCCAACGACCACGTTGCACGAAATCGAGATGAGCAGAATAGTTCGACAGACCTGGCCGGTGTTGAGCGACGCGGTCGGGATGATCGGTTCGCTCCAAGTGCGGAATCGCGGCACGCTGGGCGGCAATCTCGCGAACGCGTCGCCCGCCGCCGATTCGACGCCCGCGCTCTTGGTTCTGGACGCCGAATTTGAACTCGCGTCGGCGATCGGCGCGCG
>DHFK01000018.1 GCA_002400365.1 Anaerolineales bacterium UBA4826
ACTACGAACGTCAAGTTTCTGGGCAGCGGAGCGAGAAATCTCTGGCGCGAGCCATGCGATAATCTGCTGCGCGTTGCGCTGCCAGGTATGTAACCCCAACACGTCGCGCGCGCCCTGCCAGCCGAGGCGCGCGCGGGCGGCTCTATCCGTCGCGAGACTGGCGATTTTTTCCGCGAGCGCCGCCGCGTCGCCCGGCGGATAGAGCCGCGCGGTCTCACCACCGCCGACGATTTCGGCGATGGAAGGCAGATTCGCCGCTACCGTCGCGACGCCGCACGCCATGTACTCGAACAGTTTCAGCGGCGAAAAGTAAAACGCGTCGAGCGCGGGGTGAGGCGATACGGCGACATCCATCGCCGCGATGTACGCCGGCACCTCGGCGTTCGACACCGGGCCAACGATCGTCGTCGCGTCCGCCAAGCCGCGCTGCGCGACCGCCGCGCGAACCGAGTCCGGGAATTTGCCGACGAGCAAGAGTTCAAGCGCGCCTTGCCTGCTGGCAGTCTGTCGGAGAAACCCGTTTTCTCCGCCCGCGAGTATCTCCGACTGGCGAGTTGGAGAGAAAACGGGTTTCTGGCTAGCGCGCAGCCGCGCGAACGCCTCCATCAGCGTATCGAGATCGTGCCAGGGCTTGGCCGTTCCGACAAAACCGATCACGAATTTGTCGCTCAAGCCCAGGTCGAGGCGCGTCTGCTCGCCGCTCACGCCGGGATGAAAAATCTGCTCGTCCACCGCGTTTGGCAGAACGTGCACGTGCGGCGCGCGTGCGCCCTGGCGCAACACATAGTCGCGCAGCGGACTGGAGACGACCGAGATCGCCGTTGCCTGGGAAAACACGCGCGCTTCGACTTGCGCCGCTTGCTCATGGTGAAACAACTGGCGATACTGCGCGGCTTCGACGCGGAGGGGCGCGTTTACTTCGACGACCAACGGCGCGTGGAACGACTGCGCCAGCCGCGCCCCGGCATCGCTCCACAGCGAATAGCGTTCGTAAATAAAATCAAAAGACTCGCGCTGCCACACATCCCGGGCGAGACGATACACCGACGCGGCTGCCTCGATGGCAATCTGCTCGCGCGCCGGCGCAGACTTTTGCAAGGACGGCGCAGCATACGGCGCGGCGAGCAACCGCGCCATGGGCGCGGGACCCTCTTCAGGATCGAGGCGCGGCGACACGAGCGTAACCTGGTGACCGAGTTTCGCAAACGCGTTGACCAGCGAACGCACGTGGATGGACGCGCCCTTGTGTCCCCGGATCGGAACGCCGACGTCGGCGCAAAGATAGAGAATCTTCATGCCGTCGCGTCCTGGTGATCTCGTATTTCCGCGTCGGGCATTTGCCACGCCTGCGCCATCGGAATTTCTTCGCCGCCGGTCAACCAGCCCCGCAGCACCGCCACGTTCTTTTGCAAATCGAACTTGCGCTCGACGCGCGCGCGCGCCGCGCTGCCCATCCGCTCGCGCAGCACCGGGTCTGCCAGCAGACGCGCGAGCGCATCCGCCAGCGCGGCGGGATCGTTTTGCGGCACGAGCAAACCGGCAATGCCATCGTCAATAATCTCCGGTACGCCGGTCAAATCGGTCGAGACGACCGGGACGCGCATTGCCATCGCTTCCAGCAGCACGGTGGGCAGCCCATCGCGATTGCCGTCCGCGCCGACGACGCAGGGGAGCGCAAAGACCGCCGCGTACCGGTACGCCGCGACGATTTCATCCTGCGGCTTGGGTCCGACCAACTGGACGCGCGCGGCGAGGCGCAATTCCGCGATCAACGCGCGCAGCGCGGCTTCCTGCGGTCCCTTGCCGATAATGTCGCAGTGGAACGCCGCGCCGCGATCGCGCAAGAGCGCGCACGCGCGCACGAGCACGTGGAAGCCCTTTTTCTCCACCAGCCGTCCGACCGCGAGAATCAGCGGCTCGCGTTTGGCTTGTGGCAACGCCGCCGCGCCCGGCTCAAACTGCGTCAGGTCAATGCCGTTGTACAGCCGGCGAATCCGGTCGGCAGGAATCGTCTGCGCGATGCCGGGTAAACCGGCGCGCCCGGCCTGCCCGGCAACTTGCGTCAAATACGTGTGGTTGAAATCGCTCACGGTGACGACAAAGCGCGCGGCGCGCATCTTGTCGCGCATCAAGTCCAGGTCAACTGTGTTGAGAAAAATATCTTTGGCGTGCGCGGTGAAACTGTACGATACGCCGGTCAGCAGGTGCGCGAACATCGCGACGCGCGTCGCGCTGCTGGCAAAGTGCGCGTGCAGGTGATCTGCCGGCTGTGCGCTCAAATGGTCAACGAGCACGCCGGCTTGCCAAAAGCGTTTGAACGCAGCCAGCGGACTGCGACTCGACAACGCGTAGCGCAGGACGCGCGCATAGCGGCGCGGGTTGGCGCGCGCGACCGCGCGCTGCGCGGCGAGGACGCGTCCCGGCTCGAGCCGCAGGTGCTCGGGCAGGTAAAACACCGGCGCGCGCACGCGGGCGAGATTCGCGTGAAAGCGTCCGTCGTCCGGCTTGCGGAGCGAATAGATGCGGAGGTCCACGCCCTGCCGTTCGAGTTCGAGAATCTCGTTCAGGATGAACGTCTCCGAAAAGCGCGGATACATTTTCAGCACGTAAGCAATCGGCATGGGGTCAACTTTCATTACTCAGCCCCGTGTCATTGCGACCCTGAACGAAGTGAAGGGGAAGCAATCCCCAGAGTACTGTGGGGATTGCTTCGTCGCAAAAACCGCGCCTCGCAATGACAGGGTGAGCAACTACCATCTTTCATCGTCTTACAGCATTTCGATAATCGCGCGGCTGGCGCGCGCGAGTCCGCCCAGGTCTAGCGTCACCGCGGGCGGCGGCGCGGCGAGCGCGGCTTGGACCTCCGCCGCCAGGCGTTCAGGCGAAAGGTCGTCGGGGAGCAGCACGCGCGCCAAGCCGCGCGCCGCCAGTCGCTCCGCGCGCAAGCGCTGTTCCGAACGCGGGCGCACGCGCGGGACGAGCACCAGGCGCGCGCCCAGCGAAAGCGTTTCGCAAATCGTGTTGTAACCCGCCATGCTCACGACCAGGTCCGCCGCCGCGAGATAACTCATCAGATCGGAGGTAAATTCGATGAGCGTCAGGTTGTCGGCGCGCGTCGCGCTCTTCAAGAGATCGCGCTTGCCGCGCGCCATCAGCGGTCCGGTGACGACGAGACTGTGCGCCGCGCGGAGCGTCGGGCTTGCCGCCTGCGCGTCGAGAAAATTTTCGATCAGATCAAAGCCATCGCCGCCGCCGCCCGCCGTGACGACGATCAGCGGACGATCGCCCGTATCGAGTTCGCGCCGGACTGTTTGCGGCGCNNTCGTCGTGCAATTTCCGCGCGCCGTCGGCATCCCACTCGGCGCACGTCGTCGCCGGATCGTCTTCGATGTCGCGCATGCCCAGGACGAGGCGCGTCTGCGGCATCCAGGTTTTGATATGCCGCAAGGTCGGCAGGAGTTCGCCGCGCACGCCCGCCGGCGCTTTGTCCACCAGCACCAAATCCGGCTCGAACGCCTGAACGGCGTGCAGGATCATCTGTTCGCGCCACGCGAGCGTTGCCGGCAGCGACAGGGGCAGCGCGCGCGCGACGTAGCGCCCGTCGCTGTGCTTGCTGAGCGCGGGGAGTTTGATCAGATCGAGGTGCGCGGGCAAGCCGAACGCGCCGGCGACCATCGAGCCGGTGATGAGCAATTGGCGCGCCGCGCTGCAATCGCGCGCGATCTGATCGGCGATGGCAAGGGTGCGGCGGATATGTCCCAGCCCGTAGGTGTCGTGCGAGTAATGCAAAATTCGCGGATGGCGATCGCTCATGTCCTGTTCCTGAAGACCATACGAATCCGCCGTGCGGGCAGATTCTCACGTCAATCCAGTATAATACAGGCAGGCCGGATTGGGGTTAAAAAGGACTTAGAGATTCTTTAAGAATGCGTTAAATGCGGGCGCACACATAGGACAGGGGTACCAAAAAACGGCGACGCACCTTGGGAAGGTGCGCCGCGCGTT
>DHFK01000212.1 GCA_002400365.1 Anaerolineales bacterium UBA4826
GGGGGTAGGGGGTGAGGTCAGGAGGCACGATGAGTCCCTTACCCGAGGAGACGATGGCGCCGTATTCGCATCGCGATCTGATTTACGATTGGAACGACATGGGCGAAACGCTGCCGCCGCCGTTGCGCGCGACGCAATTCGACGATGAGACTTTGCGCGATGGCTTGCAAGCGCCGTCGGTGAAGACGCCGCCCATCGAAGAAAAGATTCGCCTGCTGCACCTGATGGACGAATTGGGCATTCACACCGTGGATCTCGGTTTGCCCGGCGCGGGTCCGGTTCACATCGAGCATATCACGCGGCTGGCGCGCGAAATCCGCGATCAGAAACTCAAGATCGCGGCGAACGCGGCGTGTCGCACCATGCTGGCGGACGTCGAACCGCTGGTCAAAGTCATTGACGCGGTGGGCATTCCCATCGAGGCGTGCACGTTCATCGGTTCCAGCCCGATTCGCCGGTACGTCGAAGATTGGTCGCTCGACGCGATGCTGAAAAATATCGAGGCCTCGGTTTCGTTCGCCGCCAAGCGCGGCATCCCGGTGATGATGGTCACCGAAGACACGACGCGCGCCGACCCCGAAACGCTCACGAAACTGTACACGACCGCGATCGAGTGCGGCGCGAAACGCATCTGCCTGTCCGATACGGTCGGGCACGCGACGCCGAGCGGCGCGAAAAACCTGGTGCGCTTTGCGCGCAGCGTCGTCGCGAAAACGGGCGAGCCGGTCGGCATTGATTTTCACGGACACAACGATCGCGGCTTGGGCGTGATGAACGCGCTGGCTGCCGCGAGCTCGGGCGCGACGCGCATTCACGGCACCGCGCTCGGCATCGGCGAGCGCTGCGGCAATTGTTCGCTGGACCAACTACTGGTCAATATGAAATTGCTCGGTTGGATTGACAACGATCTGAGTAAACTCAAAGACTATGTGGATCTCATCGCGCGTGTGTGCGAGGTGCCGATCCCGGTAAACTACCCCGTCTTTGGCGCGGACGCCTACCGCACCCAAGCCGGCGTGCACGCCGCGGCGGTCGTCAAGGCATTCAAGCGCGGCGAAGACTGGCTGGCGAATCGCGTGTACTCGGGCGTGCCGGCGGACCTGTTCGGCTTGAAGCAGAAAATCGAAATCGGACCGATGAGCGGCGAGCACAACGTCCGCTTTTGGCTGGAACAGCACGGTGTCACGCCAAGCGACGAAAAGATCAAAGCGATCTTGAACGCGGCAAAGGAACATAATCGCATTTTGACGGAAGCGGAGATCAAGGAGCTGGCGAAATGACGACTTGGTTTGGCGCGCAACCACGCGGTATGACGATGGCGCAGAAAATCCTCGCGGCGCACGCGGGATTAGAACGCGTTGAAACCGGGCAGATCATCAACGCGCAACTTGACTTGGTGATGGCGAACGAACTCTCGGCGATCACCGCGATTCAAGAGTTCCGCAAGATCAAGAATGCCAAGCGCTTGTTCGATCCAAACAAGGTCGTCATCATCCAGGACCACTTTGTGCCGGCAAAGGACATCCAGTCCGCCAAAGTCGGCAGCGCGGTGCGCCAGTTCGCGCGGGAGCAGGGCGCGCGGTATTACGAAGTCGGACAGGGCGGCATCGAGCATGTCTTGCTGCCGGAAGCCGGCTTGGTCGGTCCCGGCGATTTGGTGATCGGCGGCGATTCGCACACCTGCACCTACGGCGCGCTCGGCGCGCTCGCCACCGGCGTCGGTTCCACGGACATTGCGGCGGCGTGGGCGCTCGGCGAAGTGTGGCTCAAAGTTCCGCCGACGATCAAACTGGTCTATCACGGCAAGCCGCGACCCTGGGTGAGCGGCAAGGATTTGATTCTCTACACGATTGGGAAAATCGGCGTGGACGGCGCGCGCTACGCCGCGATGGAATTCACCGGCGATGGCTTGCGGTATCTCACGATGGCGGATCGCTTGACGATGGCGAACATGGCGATCGAAGCGGGCGCGAAGGCGGGGTTGTTCGCCGCGGACAAGCAAACGCTGGCGTATTTGGACAAGTCAGGGGGCAAGGTGCGCGCGATTCAAAATTCCGATGCGGACGCGGAATACGCGCAAACCCTCGAATTCGATCTCGGCGAAATCGAGCCGCAGGTCGCCGCGCCCTATCTACCGTCGAACACTGTGCCGGCGTCTCAGGTTGGGAACGTGCCGATCGACCAGGTGTGCATCGGCTTTTGCACGAACGGACGCATCGAAGATTTGCGCGTCGCCGCGCAGATCTTGAAAGGGCGCAAGGTCAATCCCGGCACGCGCACGCTCGTCTTCCCCGGCTCGAATCGCGTGGCGGTGCAAGCCATCGAAGAAGGACTGACGAAAATCTTTATCGAAGCCGGCTGCGCGGTGAACGCGCCGACGTGCGGTCCGTGCATCGGTGGGCAACTCGGCGTGCTGGCGGACGGCGAGCGCTGCGTCTCGACTTCGAATCGCAATTTCAAAGGCAGGATGGGAGACATTGCAAGCCAGGTGTATCTCGCGAGTCCGGCGGTCGCGGCGGCGACGGCGGTGCTGGGGCATATCGCGTCGCCGGAGGAGATCAAGGGGCTGACCGCCGCGCGACGCGCAGCCCCAAAGGCGCGGCGCGCGGGGGCGAGGAAGCGGCGGTAGCGCGCGGGTAGGTGAGGTGAGCCGATGACCAATGTGTGGCGTGTGACGAGTGACGTGTGGCGCGAAGCGCGCGTTGGTCATTGGCTTGGATTGACTGCTCGTCTGTTGCAGAGGTTGTGGGCAAAGAGGATTTCCACATAAAATGTACCGTCCACTAACA
>DHFK01000039.1 GCA_002400365.1 Anaerolineales bacterium UBA4826
CGAATTCTGCGGCAATCTCTTCGACGAACGCGCGGTACGGCGCGACGTCGCGCGCGAGCAGCGCGACCTGGGCTGGCGTCAAGCGATCGCGCACGAGGCGCGCCTTGAGCCAGCGCAGCGCGGCGCGAATTTCCTCGGCGCGGTTGGGCGCTTCGATGAATTGGACGACGCCGTCGGCGGAAATCTTTGGCGGCGCCGGTTCGAATAGCGCGTCGGCAAGCTGGGCAAGAGGTGTCGCGGTCAGTCGCGCCGGCGCGGCTGTCGGCGAGATGGTGAGAGCCGGCGCGAGCGCCAATTCCAGCGACGCACGCGCGCGGATAAAGCGGCGCTGCGCGAGACGCGCGCGCGAATCACCCGTTAAGGTGACGAGCGTTTCAGGGACGCGCGCCGCGAGGAGGCGCAGCGCCTCGAGTTGCGTGGGGTTGAATTCGTCAAAGCCGTCCACCACGAGCAAGCGCCAATCGCGCGCCAGGTCAGGGTCGTGTTCCAACGCGAGCGCGGCGAGCCAGCCCTGTCCTTCGCCGTCCGCCCAATCCGAATCGAGCAGGCGTTGTTGATACGCCGCGTAAAGCCGCGCCAGTTCTTCCAAGCGCGCGCCGCGACCGCGCCCGGCAGCGGCGAATTGTTCTGGCGTGATGCGCGCGCGTTTGAGTTCCTGCAGCGCGGCGTGGAGCGCGCGGCGAAAACCGGGGAGGGTGTGGATGCCTGCAAAGAATTCTAGCGCGCCGGCGGCGTGCAGTTCAGCCGCGACCTCGCGCAACAAGTGGTGGATGACCGGTTCGTCGAGCCGCGCGACGAGTTGTCCGGCTTGTGCGAGCAGTTCTTCGTAGAGCGCGTAGAACGTGCCGAGGCGGACGCCGATCGCGCCGCCGGCGTTGGCGAGGCGGCGGCGAAACGCGGCGACGTTTGCGCCGTTCGGCAGAATAACCCAAATCGCCGCGAGCGGGTTCTCGCGGCGAAGCGCCTGGATGCGCGTGATGCAGTATGCGGTTTTGCCGGCGGCGGCAGGCGCGCGGAGGAGCTGGACGGACACACTACAACCCCTGCTCCACCACCCGTTGTTGCCCCGCCGCGATCGCTGCGCGCACCGTCGCCAGCAACTGCTCTGCGCTTTTCGTCGAAAGCGGCGGCGCGTCTTCGGTCGTCGGTGGTGCGGTCAGTTCGCGCGCTTGCGAACAGCGCGCGGCAAGTTCCGTCGAAAAATGGCCTGGCTCGACCAATTCGGCTTGGATGACGCGCGCCGCCGGCAGTTCCGCGTTCGGATCGCGGTCGCTGACGAGCGCGAGATGCGAGGACAACGCCCAGCCGAGCGCGTCGCGCAGCGGGCGGAGTGTTTCTTCGGGAAAGCCCCCGCGCAACACGACATCGGCGAGTTGCGCGCGCTTTGCCGCAAACTCGAATCCCTCGCGCGCCCTTTGCCAACGCTTCTCCAACTCGGCGCGGGTGTCGGCGGCGGCGGGGAGCGCGGGCGCGCGGTATACTTCGTCCTCGGGCGCTGCGCGCTCAACCACCTTGCCCGCGAGCGCGACGAACGCGCGATACCCTTCTTGCTCCATCAGGTGAAAGCCCGGCAGCGCTTCGACAAAATACTCGCTCGCCAACGATTCGATCTTGCCGCGCAGTTCCGCGGGCTCGTGGTCCACGACGACAAAGACGCCATCGCCGCTGGGCGCTTTGCGAACGAGCAGGATGCGACCCGGAAAGCGCGCGACGAGCAGATCGGCGAACGCGCGCAGCGTCGGTTTCGGCGCGACCACGGCTTCGGCGACCGGTTCGAGTTCGACGACGGGTTTGATTTCTGCGCCAAGCATTTCGTCGAGGCGTTTGAGCAAACCTTGCCCGGAATCGCGGAACGAAATCGCGGTCGGCGAATCTTCGTTGCCGAACACGCTGCCAAAGACGTTCCGTTTCGCCGCGAGCGTGTCGAGCATCCGTTCCTCGATCGTGCCCTGCGCGATCAGGTTGACGACGTGCACCGGGTTGAGTTGCCCGTGGCGATGCGCGCGTCCGATGCGTTGTTCCAACACGGCAGGATTCCAGGGCAGATCGAGATTGATCACCAGGTCGGCGGCTTGGAGATTCAAACCGACGCCGCCCGCGTCGGTCGAAAGGAAAACGCGGCACGCCGACTCGTTGAGGAAACGGTCCACGATTTCGCCGCGCTGGCTGGTTGGCACCGAACCCGCGAGTTTGACGTGCCCCAGANNCCGTTGCTCGCGATCTGTTCGTCGAGGATATGTTGGAGTTCGCGCAATTTCGGCGCGGTCTTTTCGCGGTCGGCGGGCTTGATCTCCTTGTCGTGCAGCGCGAGCGCGTTGCAGATGAGGCGCATCTTGATGAGCGCTTTTAGCAACAGGTCGTGCTCTTTCGGCGTGAGCGGACGCCGTTTTGATTTTGCCAGTAGTTGCGCGACGGTCTCTTTGAACCCATCGTACGCTTGCGTCTGTTGCGGTGTCATCTCGACGAAAAAGTTATTGTCGACGCGCGGCGGCAAATCGCGCAGCACCTCGTCGCGCGTGCGGCGCAGGACGTACGGCGCGATCGTGTGGCGCAACTCGTCCAGGTTTTTGTAGCCGATCACTTTGTACGAGCCATCGTCGCGCGGTTCGAGGTCGTAAAAGCGGTCGTTGAAATGCCAGAGCGGACCCAGGATGCGCGGATCGAGAAATTGAAAGACGCTGTACAATTCGTCAATGCGATTTTCGAGCGGCGTGCCGGTGAGGACGAACGCATAGCGGCTGCGGAGACGCTTGACCACGTCCGCCGTTTTCGTGCGCCAGTTCTTGATCCGCTGCGCTTCGTCGAGGATGATGACGTCGGGGCGCAGGCGTTCCAACTCTTGCAGGTCGCGGCGAACGAGTTCGTAATTGACGAGCGTGAAGAACGCGTCGCTGGCGTAGATATCGCGCCGCTGCTTTAGTCCCCCCTGGACGACCGTCGCGGAGAGCGCCGTAAAGCGACGAATCTCGCGCGCCCATTGGTGTTTGAGCGACGCGGGTGTGACGACGAGGACTTTGTGAATGTCGCGCAGTTGTTGGAGGAGCGAACACGCGGCGATGGCTTCAATCGTCTTGCCGAGTCCCATATCGTCCGCCAGCAGCGTGCGTCCGCCGAACGCGAGATGCAGCGCGCCTTGTTCCTGATACGGATAGAGGCGCGTGTTCAACAAACTGAGCGAGCGATTGCCGCGCGCGACCTGGTCGAGGAACCATTCCTTTTGCTTGCGCACCGACTCGCGGTCTTGCAACAGTTCGAGGTGTTCGCGCACGGCGTCGTCTACGACAACCTGGGCGCGGGCGCGCGCAGGCAGAGCGTTGACCTCGGCGAGCAGCGCGGGCAGCGCTTGAGTCGCCGCGCCTTGCAAGACGCCGTCGGCATCGAAATAGCGCGTGAGCAACTCGGACAGTTCGTGCGCGCGCGGCAAGGGGAGTGTGGCGCGCACGGTAATTTCTTCGGCGTAGTGCAGAAAGATTTGCGCGGTCGTCGGCTTTTGCGCCGCCAGCGTTTTCAAGCGGTCGGCGTATTTCTGCTTGAGTTGGAGCAGCACGCCTTCGATGTGCTTACACGTGCCGACGAGGTTGGTGCGATAGTCGGGACAGGTGCAGGTATTGCGGCGTTCGTCGAGCGAGCGAATCGTGACGCGATAAGTGCGTCCCGAAATGGAGACCACATCGAAGGGGCTAAAGAGGGGGTGGGAACCGCGATTGGAGACGCGGACGATTTCTTCGAGCGCGCGCTGTTGGCGGCGTTCGATCTGGGTTTGCATTTCGCTCATGGGTGACTCCTGGATGCGCCGGATCCGACGCTCAAAATTGTATCACCAAAGCGCGAATTATTCAACTTCCGCATAGCCCTGCGGGACGCGTGGCGGAAAGACCCGAGATAGTACGCGCAAAGAACCATTCGACGCCATAACCCGCGTCCTGGATCGCCGCAGCGCGGTTTGTGAAAAAGGCAATCCTTCGCAAGGTTTTGCGTTTTGTGGTAGAATTGTGGCGATGGTCACCCCGCGCGCCCGCAAAAACCTGGGCGATTCCGGCGAACGCATCGCGGCGTTGTTCCTGGAGCAACGCGGCTATAAAATTCTCGCGCGCAACTGGCGCAGCCCGACGCGGCGCGGCGAAATGGACTTGATCGCCGAAGACGCGGATGGGCTTGCCTTTGTCGAAGTGCGGACGCGGCGCGGCGATGCGATGGGCACGCCCGAGGAATCGCTGACGCCGCGCAAGCGCGCGCGGTTGCTCACGGTCGCGCAAGAGTTTTTGCAGGCGCACGCGGAATACGCCGACCGCGCGTGGCGCGTTGATCTCGTCGCCATCGAACTCGACCGCGCGGGACGCATCGCGCGGATGGATGTGATCAAAAGTGCAGTGGAAAGTTAGCCAAGAAGCAGAGGAGCAAAGGAGCAGGGGGGCAAGGGAGAACGCGAGTATTGAGTCTCCTCTGCCCCCCCGCGCCTCTGCTCCCCTGCATGTCGTTCAACCCAAGCCCAAAGACCAAGACACAACTCCACTCATCGCCATCCTCGGACCCACCGCGGTCGGCAAGACCGCGCTCGCGCTCGAACTGGCGCGGGAATTTCGTGGCGAGATCGTCAGCGCGGATTCGCGCCAGGTCTATTGCGGCATGGACATTGGCACGGCAAAGCCAACTGTCGCCGAACAACGCGCGGCGCCGCACCACCTGCTCGACGTAGTGAACCCCGACGAGGCGTTCACGCTGGCGCAGTACCAGCATCTGGCGTATACCGCGATCGCCGAAATCCACGCGCGCGGCAACGTGCCTCTGCTCGTCGGCGGCACCGGGTTGTACGTGCGCGCGGTGTTGGAAGGCCTGTCCATTCCGCGCGTCGAGCCGAATCGCGCGCGCCGCGCGGAACTCGAACG
>DHFK01000029.1 GCA_002400365.1 Anaerolineales bacterium UBA4826
GCGCGGAGAACGCGCAATCGCTGACGACGCCGACGACCATCGGGCTGAGCGGCGCGGTCGCGAGCGCGATGGCGCCGCCCATAGACAGCCCGAACAACCCGACGCGTGCGATGTCACGCGCGCGCAAGTAATCGAGCGCAGCCAGGAGATCGTCGCGTTCGAAAGAGACGAGCGAGGTGTAATTGCCATCGCTCATGCCGTGCCCGCGAAAGTCGAAGAACAGGGTGTTGAAGCGGGCATGATACAAGAGCGGCGCGTACTTGAGATCGGGGGAACATTCGCCCGCGTAGCCGTGACAGAGAACGATCGTCCCTTGGGGATTGGGCGCGGGGATAAACCAGCCGCGCAACTTGAATCCGTCGCGAGCATTGAACGAGATAGCCTCGAAACTCAATCCGTAGTCGGCGGGCGTCGTCGTGGCATGGCGGCGCGCTGGATAGATCAACTGCCGCGTGCCTGCCCACGCCATCGAAAGAGTGAGAGCGGCAAAGATAAGAACGATCAGACCACTGACAAGAATTATCAGCGTGAGCATTTGCTATGTCAAAATTGGCTTTTCATTGGATCAAAAAAACTATTGCTTTCGTCGTTAAAATGGTGTATGATAGTTTCGACTAGAGAGACCTGGGGTGTACGATGAAGTACGTTGTGGCATTGGTGGTTGCGATTCTTTTGGGATTTGCATTGGCAATTTCGAGCGCCAATCCTATTGCCGCGCCTGACACTTCTACGTGCGTTTACATCATAGAGACTGGACACAATATCCACGGACCCTTTCTAGCCTTTTTCCTGTCGCACAACGGCGTTGAAAACTTTGGCGTTCCTTTGACGGAGGCTTTTTGGGAAGGCGCATACATCGTCCAATACTTTACCGGGGGGCGTTTTGAATTACATCCTGAAGAGTCGGAATTGTATCGCGTTTTGCTCGGACTGCTGGGGCTGGAGTACGGCATCACCGATCCGCCGATCAAGCCGCAGGCGATTCCGCCGGCGAACAACCCAAACTTTCGCTACTTCCCAGACACCGGGCAGATGATCAGTCTCGCCATCAAAGACTTTTTCGACGCTCGCGGCGGAATTGATGTCTTCGGCTATCCGATTTCGGGACTGCATTACGAGTTGGGGGTCTTTGCTCAATACTTCCAGCGACAGCGCCTCGAGTGGACTCCCGCCATCCTCGGCGCGAACCGCGTGCGGTCAAGCCCGGTCGGTCAAATTTCATTGGACCGCAGATATCCTTTGAGGTTCCAGTGGCGCGCCAAGGCGACGAACGACTGGTGCCCGGCGCGCAGCATCAATGATCCGTTCCTCAAGAGCGCGCCGCCCAAGCCGACTCCGACGGCGAGCGCGCCGCGGACTCCAAGCCCGACGACCATGAATCTGCGCGTGCGCGTACGGTTCAGTCACACCGGCCCCACCGGACCGCAGTTCGTGGACGTGAGCGTCGAGGATCAGAACGGCAATCCGGTTGCCGGCGCCGGCTTGTACGCGGTCATTCATTTCGCGAATGGCGATCGCGTGTTGCCGGTCAATTCTTCCGATGCGAGCGGCAAGTCCGCGTTCCAATTCGACATCGGTAAGCAGCCCGCCGGTTCCACGACCGTCGTCGAAGTGTTCGCGGCGCTAGGCGCGCTGCATGGAGTCGGACGGGATTCGTTCACGCGCTAGCCGCGTGTCGGAGCAACCGGTTTTCTCCGCTCGCAAGCAGCATGAGTGACAACGCTAGAGAGAAAACGGGTTGCTGCATTCGAATCACCTACGAACTTGTCTCGCCATCCTCCGTGTCTTCCCACCCGATAATCCACACGCACAACCCTGCCAGCAGAATCGTCGCGACGACCAGCGCGGCGAGTTGGGTTGGCAGCAACCCGACGTCCTTCGCCGACCACAGCAGGATGATTACCATGCCCACCGCCAACGCGACCCAGGCGGTGAGGCGTGGGTGACGTCCCGCGAAATTTCTCAGCGCAGTCATCTCGATTTATCCTCCAATGATTTGCCGCCGGCAAGATTGCTGGCGGCAAGTTTTTTTGACTGCTCAACCTTGCGAAGGTTCGCTGTGATTTCGTGCTAAAAGACGCTTTCCTGCGCCAAGCAGTGTTACTTTCAATGTCCTTTTGTAACCTTCGCAAGGGTGGCTGAGCAGTAACAACTAGAATGGTTTCGTGCGTAACTCTGTGGTCAAGCGTTTGCCCCAGATCCGATCGCCCGGCTGTAAGCGTTCCTGGACCACCTGACGCCACACCGGCTGCAGCGTCCCCGGACTCAAAAGTTCATAGTTCGACGCCTGCGCCTGCTCCACGATATAGTCCGGCGCGCCGGCGTCAATCAGCAGCAAGACGACCTCGCAGAGGAGTTCGCGCGCTTCGTTCTCAATCAGTTCGAACAAGCGGGGCAGCGCGATCGCCCCATCGGCGACGGATTCCGCCCACAATTCGCGCACGCACGCGACCAGATTTTCGGCTTCCCACGCGGCAAGCCCCACGATGTGATTGTCGGCGACGGCGATGCGATAGCCGCGCTCGCCCAAGCGCTTGAGCGCCTCGTCGCGCGATAACGGCTCGGCGCGCTGGTCGTGTTTGGCGATCGCCGCGCTCAGCGCGTCGAGGTCGGCGCGCCGGGAACGGCGAACCTGGATGTCTCGTTTGGCTGCGACGGGCGCCGATGGCTGGGCGAGCGTTTCAACCGGCGGGAGCGGCGCGCGCGGCGTTTCGACGGCGGGGGCAGCCGCCGGTTCTGGCGGCGGCTCGACGCCAAGCAGCCACGCGCTCTTGTCGCGCGCGCTGGCCGGGTGAATTGCTCGCCACGCCTTTTCGACCTGCGCGCGCGTGGCGGACTCGTCGCCGTTGTTGTCAATAATGACCTGCGCGAGCCGGAGGTTGCTCGCGTACGCGCCTTGAGCGGCGAGGCGCGCGCGCGCGTCCTCCTCGCGCAGGTTGCGCGTCTGCAGCACGCGCGCGATTTGAACCTCGGGCGCGCAGGTGACCGCCCACAGCGCGTCGCACCACTGGTGCATCCCGGCTTCCACCAGTTTGATCGCTTCGACGACGGCGACCGGCTGGCGCGTCTCCCGCAGCAACTCTTTGGTCAGCGCGCCGACTGCCGGATGGACGATGGCTTCGAGTTGGCGCAGCGCCGCCGCGTCGGCAAAGACGCGCGCGCTCAATTTGCGCCGATCAATCCGCCCGCTGGGCAGCAAGATGTCTGCGCCGAACGTGTCCACGATCGCGCGCCAGGGGGCTGAGCCGCGTTGCATTACCACGTGCGCGAGCGCGTCGGCGTCAATGCCGCGCGCGCCCAGTTGTTCGAGCATTTTGCGGACAGTGCTTTTGCCGCTGCCCAGGGTCCCGATCAAGCCAATGAGGTACAAGTTGGTCACTTGCCATTTTGTCATTGCGGGAATTGCTGCGCCGCTGCGCGGCTCGCAATGACACCACAGGACTATTTCAAATCTAATTGGTAGCCAAGCGGCACGATTTCAAACCAGGTGTTGCCGGGTTTGAGCGCGAGCGGCTTGCCCGAGGCGTCGGTAAAGCGGAAGAATTCCTGCTCGCTCTGGCGCTGCCATTTGCCTTGGATCGCGACGCCGTCGCGGAAGAACCGTGCGTCCCCTTGGCCGGTGAGGATGATGTGAACCGACACCGCGTTATTCGAATCTTCGATGATGTCGGTCTTTTCGTGCTTGGCATAGAGGACGACGACATTCGCCGCGCGAACCTGGGTTCGGTTTTCTTTGCCCGATGAAATGCAATCCGCGCCGTTGCCCCACTTGGCGGTGATGGTGTAAAGCGTATCCATGTGCGCGGCGCCCGTGGTGAAACGCAGGTACATGCCGCTGGCGGCGTCGTACTTCCATTGAACCGCATCCCACGTGGGCCACGGGGCTTTGGTCAAGGCGATGCTCGTGATCGGGGTGCCCGCCGGCGCGCGGTCGCTGAAAGCAAAGCCGTACAATGGAATGGACGCTTCCCACTTTTTCTGTTGCAGCCATTCGCGCAGACGGGGTCCGGTGGTGTACAAGCGTCCTTGATAACCGTGCGTCTTGTCGTAGCAATACGCCGGTTGGTTAAAGTATTCGTCGAGGTTGACCATCGGCGATTGCGAAAAGAGCCAGCGCGTGCCGTTGCTCGCGCCCGCGTGCGCGAGCGCGCCGTCGAGCATCGGCGCGATTTGAAAGTTGACGATGCGCCCACTGCGGATTGGACCGATGATTGGCGGATCGTTGCTCAGAAAGACCGCGCTGTAGCGCGTGTTGGCGTACTGCGAGCCCACGATGTCAATCAATTCTTCAAAGACGAGGTCTGCCATGCTCAACCCGGTATGCCAGAAACTGTCACGGACTTTTTGATCGTTGCCGATGCGCGCGACGATCGGGCGGCGTTGCAGCAGCGCCGGGTCAGCCGCGAGACCGGTGAGCGGATTGACGTTCGCCGGGCGCGCGGGAATCGGCAGCGGCGGGAAGGGACCAAATTTCGGCAGCAAGGGGTCGTTGCTTGCCGGCACGGCTTGGACGGCCGCGCGCGGCGCGGCTTGAACCGTCGGCGCGGTAGTAGGTTCCGGCGCGGGGGTTGTGGTCGGTGGAACGGGGGGCGGCGTTTCAGTCGGCGCGAGAGCCGGCATGATGTCTGTGGGGATGGCGCGGGGCGTCCAGGTGGGGCGTGGGGTAGGGGTCGGTTCAACGGCTTCGCAGCCGGCAGACAGGGTGATGGCAAAGACAAGTACGGCGATCAAGACGGATCGAGTGAACAATGGCATACGGGCGTACCTCGCGTCAGAAATTTGCGTCCATTATATCCCAAAACGTGCGCTTGACAAAGTTGAGTTTGACGCGAGGCGCAATCGCGGTTAAGATATTTGCCGATGAATGTGCTGTCGCGATGGCTGTGGCTTTGCGTTTGGGCAGGGTTGGCGCTGTACCTCGCGCTGACGCTCTGGCTGGGATTTGCCGGGCTGGTGTATCCCTTTCAACTCGTGGACGGGGATGGCGTCGTGCTCTGGTTCACGCGCCAACTCGCGCAGGGACATGCGATTTACAAGGGCTTGACCGGTTTCCCGTACGCGTCGAGCAACTATCCGCCCGTGGGCATGGTCCTGGCTGCTGCGTTGATGCCACTCTTCGGCGATGGCTATGTCACCGGGCGGCTGTTGCATTTTGCCTCCGCGCTGATCGTCGCCGCGCTGATCTATCGCATCGTCCGCACGGAGACGCGCGCACAGCGTTGGGGCGCGCTCGCGGCGCTGCTGTTTCTTGGCACGCCCTACATCTATCATTGGGTCCCGCAATTCCGCGTGGACTTGATCGGGCTGGCGTTTGCGTTTGGCGGAATCTATGTGCTGTGGCTTGGGGAACGCCAAAAGTCTACCGGCGCCAGTGAACAGTTATCAGTTACTAGCAGTTCGTCGGAGAAACCCGTTTTCTCGGCTGTTTCTGCGTCGTTCTTTGNNCTCTCCGACAACCGGCTAGTGAACAGTCAACGGTAACTCTTCCGTGGCTTGCGCTGGCAACTGCGCTATTTCTCCTCGCGCTTGACACCAAACACAGTCTCATCGCCGCGCCGGCGGCGGCGTTTCTTGCGATCTGGCAGCGCGAGCGGCGGCAAGCCGTCGGGTTCGCGCTTGCGCTCGGCGGACTCTTCGGCGCGATCTATCTGGCAATAGATTACGCGACCAGCGGCGGATTCAC
>DHFK01000154.1:0-23764 GCA_002400365.1 Anaerolineales bacterium UBA4826
AAAGGCGCGGGCGACCTCGGCACCGGCGTCGCATGGCGCTTGCGCCGCGCCGGGTTTCCGGTGATCGTCACCGAACTCGCGCAACCGCTCGTCGTCCGGCGCACGGTCGCGTTTGCGAGCGCGGTGTACGACGGCGCGATGACCGTCGAAGGCATCAGCGCGCACCGCGCCGAGTCGTTTGACGAAGCGCGCGCGTGGCTGACCGATGGCATCGTGCCTGTGCTGGTTGACCCCGCAACGCGCGCGCGCGATTTTTTCACGCCGGCAATTTTGATTGATGCGGTAGTGGCAAAGCGCAACACCGGCACGCGCCTTACCGACGCGCCATTTGTCCTCGCGCTCGGTCCCGGTTTTACGCCGGGCGTGGATTGCCACGCGGTCGTCGAAACGCAGCGCGGGCACGATCTGGGGCGCGTGCTGTGGGATCGCGCCGCGGCGGCGAATACCGGCGTCCCAGGCAAAATCGGAGGGAAGAGCGCAGAGCGCGTGCTGCGCGCGCCGTGCGATGGCGTGGTGACAAAGAGATTGGAGATTGGAGATTGGGTGACGCGGGGACAGGTCATCGCACGCGTTGGCGATGCGACGGTGCTTGCGCCCTTCGACGGAGTTCTGCGCGGCTTGGTTCACGACGGGTTGGCGGCAAAAGCGGGGATGAAAATCGGGGACGTGGATCCGCGTGCGGAACGCGAACATTGTTTCACGATCAGCGACAAGGCGCTCGCCGTCGGCGGCGGCGCGTTGGAGGCGGTGCTGACGTGGCTAAACCAAGGCAGAAGGCAGAAGGATGAAAGATGAATCAAAGTGCCGGAGCATAGGTTTCATCCTTCATCCTTCTGCCTTCGTTTAGCGGTCCGCATACTCTGAACGTGGTCGAAATAGCACCAGGCTCGCGGTGTGTCCGTGCAAAAAGTTTTTTCCGCCAATCGGACCGATCTCGCCAGCACAGAAAAAGCCGGCAAGGTTCACGCCGCCGAGAAGGTTCTGAATCGTCGAAATATCGCCGTTCGGATGATCGTACAGTCGCGTGCCGCGACCGTTGCACGTGAAAAGCAATCCGCCGCTGGGCGGCGCATCCAACGCTTGCGGCGTCAGCAACATCTCCAAATCTTCTTCCGCCGTATTTTGATCGCGCACGTAAAACTGGATCGTCTCGCCGGCGCGAATGTAGTCGCCGACGGCAATCGCGCCCGTCGCGCGATCCGCGCCCATGAACGTGCGAATCAAAAAATCGCCGCGCCCCAAAGCCTCCTTGTCCGTCTCGACCGCGCGCCCCACAAAGAGTCCGTTCTGCAGCAACGCGCGTTCCTCTTCCGCCAGTTGCTCGATGAGATTCTGGAGGAGGAGTAGCGGGGCTTCGCCCTCCAACCTGGAAATCACATTGCCTTCCGCCTCGGTCACGGTGTACGTTTGCCCGAACGCCCGACAGCCCTGCGAAACGATCACGTCAATTTCGAAATCTCCAGACAGCGCGACGCCGACCGCACCCGACGTGAACGCGCGATCGTTCAAGATGACCACGTTGCCACCCGGATGCGCCGCGCCGCTCGCCATGCCTCCGATCATCGGAACGCCGGCGTAATGAGTGTTGAACGCGTCGAGCACGCGATCCGTCGGCAGCGAAAATGGATCGCCGACCATGACAAAGAGCCGGGTGTCCGGCGGCGCGCCGACCAGGTTGCGAAAGCGCGCGGCGTCGTCGAGCGCGTCCCAATCATCGCGATTGAGCGCAAAGGGAACGATTTCGACGCGCGGCAGGCGCGCGACCGCCAAAGTGATGGCGGGCTGATTCTCCAACTCGCGGGTCTTGCCGATGACTCCTTCGCAGGTGCAGCCGATCAGCGTCCGTGGGTTGAACGCATCGCGCAAACGATCCGTCACCCACGTGGCGATTGGTCCAAAATGCGACGAAAGGAAAACCAGCGCGAGGTCGAAAGCCGGCAGATTCGTTTGGGCGCGAATCTCCTGGGTCAGCGCTTGAACGGCGCTGTCCACGCTGCGTTCCGTCGTGGACGCGGAGGCAAATTGCATTGGGTCAGACATCGGCATTGCTCCTCGCCAACACGACCCGCATCACCGCGCCGATGTTATCCAGCACGTAATCGGGTTGCGCTGGCGCGTTCGCCAGATGCGCGCGCCGCGTGACGCCGGTGAGCACGAGCGCGGTGCGCGCGCCGGCGGCGCGTCCCATTACCACGTCTGTCTCCAGCCGGTCGCCGATCACCAAACACTGTTCGACCGGCACGCCTAGCCGGTCAACCGCTGCCTGGATCATCAGCGGCGATGGCTTGCCCGCGACGAATTCGACGCGTTTGCCGGTTGTCGCTTCGAGCGCGGCGATGATACCGGCGCAATCTGGAATCTCGCCGCCTTCGACCGGACAAGAGCGATCGGCGTTCGTCGCGACGAAATGCGCGCCGTGAAACTTGAGCGCCTGAAACGCAATGTTCCATTTGCGATAGTCGAACGTGCGGTCGAACGCGGCGACGACATACTCGATCTGCGCTGGCTCTTCCACCAACCGCATCCCGGCTTGGCGCATTTCTTCCAGCAGCGGGGCCTCGCCGATGACGAACACGCGCGCGCCCGGCGCGACGCGCGCCAGATGCGCGCCCATCACGCGCGCCGACGTAATCACATCGTCCGCTGCCGTCGGAATTCCCAGCCGCGTGAGTTTCGCCGCGTACGCGCGCCCCGGCTCAAGCGGCTTGTTCGACATGAACACGCTCTTGAGGCCGCGTCCGCGCAACGCGGCAATCGTCTCGACCGCGCCCGGCAGCGCGCGTTCGCCGAGATAGACCGTGCCGTCGAGATCGAAGATAAAGCCGCGAAGCCCAAGTTCCATGTTGTGCAATATGAACGTGATACGTGATGCGTGATTCACTGGTCACGCATCACGCATCATTTCCCCGGCAGCGCAAAATACTTGTCCACGATCTCGCGGAAAATGGGCGCGGCGGTTTTCGAGCCCTCGCCGCCATGCTCCGCAATCACGACGACCGCGATCTTGGGATTGTCGGCGGGCGCGTAGCCGGCAAACCAGGAATGGGGCTCGCCCTCTTTGAAGACTTCGGCGGTGCCGGTCTTGCCGGCGGAAATCACCTTCGACCCCTTGAACGCAGTGTACGCGGTGCCGTCCTTGTCCGTCGTCACCTTTTTCAGCGCATCGCGGATAGATGCCAGCGTGCCGGCGGAAACCGGCAGTTTGCCGCGCGCTTCGATCGGAGACGGTTTCTCGGTGCCGTCCGCCAGACTGCTCACCCGCGCGACGAGATGCGGCTTGTACAGCGTGCCGCCATTCGCGACCGCCGCCAACATATCCGCGATTTGCAGCGGCGAGGTCAGCAGGTTGCCTTGACCGATGACCAGGTTGATCGGATCGCCGGGACGCCACACGCCCTGGTTGGGATCGGGGACGATGCCGGGCGACTCGGCGATCTCGATGCCGGTCTCCTTGCCCAGACCAAACGCGCGCGCGAAAGTCGGCAGCAGGTTGCGATCCAGTTGATCGAGTTTTTGTCCGACCTGGTAAAACGTCACGTCGCACGATTGCGTGAGCGCGCTGGAGAGCGAGAGCGTTCCGTGACCCTTGCCGGTGATGGGCCACGTCCAACAGTACTTGCGATAATTCTGACCCAGCCCATCCCAAAAGCCGGGGTCGTTGAAAAGCGAGTTGGGCGTGTAAACGCCTTTTTCGACCGCGGCGGCGTACGCGACGATTTTGAAAACCGAGCCGGGCGGGAACGCGCTTTGCGCCGCGCGATTGACGAGTGGATCGCCGGGGTCGTTCATCAGCGCGCGAAATTCCGCCGTGGTCATGCGCTGCGACAACTTGTTCGGGTCCCAGGTCGGGTGGCTTGCCATCGCGAGGATGTTGCCGTTCGAAACGTCCATGACGACGACCGCGCCCGCGCGCGCGCCCAGCGCTTTTTCGACAATCTCCTGCACGTCCAGGTCGAGCGTGGTGTAAATGTTCTGGCTCTGCTTCGCCGGCACGTTTGCCAGCGTGGCGGTGACGACGCCGCTGGGCGACAAGATAACCAACCGACCGCCGCGCTGCCCGGCGAGATACGCCTCGCCCCAATACTCCAAGCCGGCTTTGCCGACGAGGTCGCCTTCGCGGTAACCCTTCGGTTGTAACTTGGCTAACTCGTCCGCGTTGATCTGTCCAACGTATCCGATCACGTGCGCGGCAAGCGTCCCGCGCGGGTAGGTGCGCAGGTCTTGGGTCTTGTCGGTGTAGATGCCCGGCTGATTCAACGCGTTCAGGTTCGCTTTGACCTGGTCGGGGGTCAGCGTACCGATCGGAATGCGCCAGTCGCCGGGAGAATTGCTGTACAGCGCCTTGATGACGCCGGGCTGTTTGTTGAAAAGACGCGCGAGCGTGGACAGCACCGCGCTTTCGTTTTTCATTTCAGCCGCGACGACTTCTACGACGACGAGCGTCTGCGGTTCGGTGAACGGGCGCCCCTTGCGATCGAAAATATCCGCGCGCGCGGAAGCGGTCGGATAGAACCGAACGCTGCCGCCGCCGCTCAATTGCGGAAAGATCAAGCCGGGGTTCCACAACACGCCCCAGCGACCGTTTTCGCGGCGCAAGGTCATCGTGTTGTCGTGCTGGAGTACGCCGGCGGCGACGGTGTCCATGGTCACCGAGTACCGCACCTGGGCTTCGGTGCCTTCTTCGTGCACGGCATTGACGATGGTTTTCACCGAGCGGATGGTCGCCTCGAGCGCAATCCCCTGGTAACGCGCGACGAACTGTTCGGGAGTGATCGTTTCTTTGCGGCTGGGCGCGAGCATCGTGTACATCGCGTTGTAGTCGGCTGCGTTCCAGGCTTTGAGAAAGGCGCGCGCGGTGTCTTCGGCAAAAACAACCGGCGTGGGAGTCATCGGTATAGGGGTTGGAGTTGGAGGATCGCCGGGCAGGAGACTGCACCCGGCGACCAGGAGCAGAACGGTCGCAGCGTCGAGCGGGAGGAACTGGAGCCATGCTCTACGTTTCATTTTTCACCTACACGGCGATTATAGCCGACTTGGCGCGGCGCGTCAAACAATCACAGGATCGGGCGACTCAAGTCGCGGCAACGACGGCACAAAGCCGGCCTCCGTCGGCTAATCCAGTCGGCGTAGGCCGACTTTGGGCTGTCGTTGCCGCGATTTCAATCGCCTGTCAAAGGACGTTTTGCGAATCACGCAAGTTAAGGTATAATGCGCCCCGGACTAGACTCGACTGAGGAGAACTGTGTGCGCGCGTTGATTACCGGCATGAATGGCTTCGCCGGCAGCCATCTGGCGGATTTTCTGCTGACGCTGCCGGACGTTCAAGTGTTCGGCGCCGGGGTGGGCAACACGGCAAACATCGCGCATCTCGCCGGACGCGTGACGTTCGTCGAAGCGGACTTGACCAAGCCGGGGGTTGCCGAGGCGCTGCTGGAGCAGGCGCAACCGGCGCGCGTCTACCATCTTGCCGGGCAAGCGTTTCCGCCGCTGTCCTGGGATGATCCGTGGCGAACGATCGAGATCAATCTGCGCTCGCAAGTGAACGTGCTGCACGCCGCCGCGCGCGCGCGGCAGGAGGCGCGTATTCTCGTCATCGGGTCAATAGATCAATTTGGGCGCGTCGCGCCGGACGATTTGCCGGTGACGGAGGAAACGCCCTTGCGCCCAGATAGTCCGTACGCGGTGAGCAAAATCGCGCAAGATTTTCTGGGCCTGCAATACTTTCTCAGCCACGATCTGTTCGTCGTCCGCGTGCGACCATCCAATCACATCGGTCCGCGCCAGAACGAGCAGTTCGTCACGTCGAATTTTGCCAAGCAGATTGCGCAAGTCGAAGCCGGGATACGCGAGCCGGTGCTGCGCGTCGGCAACTTGACAACCCGTCGCGATTTTAGCGACGTGCGAGACATCGCGCGCGCCTACTACCTCGCGCTCGAACGCGGCGCGCCGGGCGAGGTCTATAACATCGGCAGCGAACGCGCCTTTTTGATTCAGGACGTGCTCGACCTGATGGTGCAACAGAGCCGCGTGCCGATCCGCGTGGAACACGACCCGACGCGGCTGCGCCTCTCCGATACGCCGGTGATGTACTGCAACGCGGCGAAATTCCGCGCGCAGACCGGCTGGCAGCCGACGATTCCCCTGGAGCAGAGTCTACGCGATGTCCTCGATTATTGGCGCGGCAAGGTAGGCAAGGAAACAAGCACGTAGGGGCGACCCTGCGCGGTCGCCCGGACTGGAGCACGCACCACACGGCAGACACATAGGTCTGCCCCTACATTTTTGATTCACACGGAGCAATGCATGACGAACAAACGCGTGCTAATTTCTGGGATAACGGGGCAGGACGGTTCGTACCTTGCCGAGTTTCTTTTGGAACAAGGTTACCAAGTGATCGGCATGGTGCGCCGCACTTCAACGATCAATTTTGAGCGCATCATTGACATCCAAGACAAGATCACGATCGTGCAAGGCGATCTGCTCGATCCCAGTTCGCTCGTGGACATACTGCGCGAGCACCGTCCCAGCGAAGTGTACAACCTCGCCGCGCAATCGTTTATTCCGACGTCGTTCAAGCAGCCGGTGCTGACCGGTGAGTTCACCGCGCTCGGCGTGACGCGGATGCTGGAAGCGATCCGCATGGTGGACCCGGAGATTCGGTTTTACCAGGCGTCGTCGTCCGAGATGTTCGGCAAGGTGGTCGAGATTCCGCAGCGAGAGACGACGCCCTTTCATCCGCGCAGCCCGTATGGCGTCGCCAAGGTGTACGGTCACTGGATCACCGTGAATTACCGCGAGTCGTACAATCTCTTTGCGGTGTCGGGCATACTTTTCAACCACGAAAGCCCGCGCCGCGGCTTGGAATTCGTCACGCACAAGGTCACGTACAACGCGGCGAAGATCGCGCTCGGTCTCGCGGACAAATTGCCGCTCGGCAATCTGGATTCGCAGCGCGATTGGGGCTGGGCGCCGGACTATGTGCGGATGATGCACTTGATGCTGCAGCAGGATCATCCCGAAGATTTCGTGATCGCGACCGGGCGCACCCATTCGATTAGAAGATTGTGCGAGGTCGCGTTCGGCTGTGTGGATTTGGATTGGCAGCGCTACGTCTACGTCAACCCCGCCGACTTGCGTCCGGCGGATGTGGACTTGCTCATCGGCGATGCGAGCAAGGCAAAGCAGAAACTCGGTTGGGCGCCGACCGTCACGTTCGAGCAGATGATCGAAAAGATGGTCGAGGCGGACCTGGTGGCGCTGAAGAAGCAGTATCATTTGTAATGGAAAAACTCTTCGGCACCGACGGCATTCGCGGCATCGCGAATCAATTTCCACTGACGCCGGAATTCGTCACGCACATCGGCAGCGCGATCGGCGAGGCGCTCCGGCGCGATCACGCACGCCCGGTCGCGCTGATCGGTCGCGACACACGGCTCAGCGGCGCGATGATCGAGAACGCGCTCGCGGCGGGCTTGATGGCGCAGGGCTTTGACACGCTGCATGTCGGCGTGCTGACGACGCCGGGAATTGCGTTTCTCACGCGCACACTCGGCGCGCGCTGCGGTATTGCGATTTCCGCGTCGCACAACCCGTTCGACTATAACGGCATCAAGGTCTTTGGCGCGGACGGATTCAAAGTGCCCGACGAATCCGAAAATCGAATCGAAACCATTGCCCATTCAAGGCGCGATGACGAACCGCACGCGTTCATCGGCTCGATCGGACAGCGGCGCGACGACCAAACGCCAATTACCAATTACCTCGATTTTCTGCTCGCCGCCGTTCATCGTCAGCCGATCTTACGCGGCAAGCGCGTCGTCATTGATTGCAACAACGGCGCGACGTTCGATCTCGCCCCACGCGTCCTACGTGAACTAGGCGCAGACGTGATCTTGCTGAACGACCAGCCCGACGGCGTCAACATCAATCGCGGCTACGATGCGCTCGAGCCCAGGTTGTTGCGCGAGACCGTCTTGCGCGCGCGCGCGGATTTAGGCGTCCAGTTCGACGGCGACGGCGACCGCGCGGTCCTGGTGGACGAGCGCGGCAACTACGTGGACGGCGATTTTGTCTTGGCGATTCTCGCGCGCGATTTCAAAACGCGCGGCAAGTTCGCGGAGCGCGGCAACGCGGTCGTCTCGACCGTCATGGCAAACATCGGCTTGGAAAAGTCGCTGAACGAAATCGGCGTGACGATGGAGCGCACGGCGGTTGGCGATCGCTGGGTTGCGGATCGAATGTGCGCGCTGGGCGCGCTGCTTGGCGGCGAGCAGTCCGGACACATTATTTTGTTCGACGGCGGACACACGACCGGCGACGGGCTGTACACGGCGCTGCGCGTGGCAGATGTTCTCGCGCGCAGCGGCAAAACCCTGGCAGCGTTAGCCGCGTGCATGACGCGCTATCCGCAAGTCTTGGTGAACGTGCGCGTGCCGCGCAAGCCGCCGCTCGACCAGTTCCCGCCAATTCAAGAACAGGTTGAACGCACGCGCGCGGTGTTGGGGGAAGCGCGGATTCTGCTGCGCTACTCCGGTACGGAGAACCTGGCGCGCGTGATGATCGAAGGACAAGACGCGGCGGTGATCGAACGCGAGGCGAACGCGATTGCCGCGGTGATTCAACAAACCATCACATAATTTATGATTTCAGATTTNNCAACAATGCCCACACAAATCATCTTCGGCACGGACGGGTGGCGCGGCGTCATCGCCGACGACTTTACGTTTGAAAACGTCCGACGCTGCGCGCACGGCATGGCGCAATATCTGATCGCGACCAACCAAACGACGCGCGGCTTGGTCGTCGGTTACGACACGCGCTTTGCATCCGACTTGTTCGCGCAAGCCGTCGCCGAGGTCGTCGCCGCGCATGGCATCAAAGTGTATCTCGTGGATCGCCCAACGCCGACGCCGGTGATTTCGTACGCGATTCTCGACAAGAAGAGCGCGGGCGCGATCAACATCACGTCGAGCCACAACCCAGCCATCTGGGGCGGCTTTAAGGTACGCGCGGATTACGCGGGCGCGGTTGCGCCGGACGGACTCAAGCAAATCGAATCGCGCATCCCCGCGCCGGAAGGCGTCAAGCGCATGTCGTTTCAGGACGCGCGCTCCAAGGGGCTGATTGAGATTTTCGATCCGAAACCGGCGTATCTGAAGCAATTGGATAAACTTGTGAACATCGAACCGCTCCGCCGCGCGGGACTGACCGTCGCGATTGATTCGATGTGGGGCGCGGGCATGGGCTGGTTCAAGAGTCTGCTCGCGGGTGGCACAACGCGCGTCGTCGAGATTCACGACACGCGCAATCCGGCGTTTCCAGACATGGATCACCCCGAGCCGATTCCGCCGAACGTCAACGGNNGGCGGCTCGACCGAGAAAGGCGTGTTCATCCACCAGTTGCAGATGTACGCGCTGCTCGCGCTGTATCTGCTCGAGGTGCGCGGTCAGCGCGGCGCGATCGTCAAGACGCTGAACACGACTTCGATGCTCGACGCGCTCGGCAAACGCTTCAACGTGCCGGTGCACGAAACCGGCGTGGGATTCAAGTACGTCGCGCCGAAAATCATCGAGACGAACGCGCTCATTGGCGGCGAGGAATCCGGCGGCTATGCGTTTCACGGGCACATCCCGGAACGCGATGGCATCGTGGCGGGATTGTATCTCCTCGACTTTGTCGTGCAGACCGGCAAGACGCCGTCGCAATTGCTCGACCATCTTTTCGAGTTGGTTGGTCCGCATTATTACGAGCGCATTGACACCGATTTTCCAGAAGAACGACGCGCGGCGATCCAACAGCGCTTGCACGACGCCCAGCCGAGTCAAATCGCCGGGTTCAAAGTGATCGGCATCAACACGATGGATGGCTTCAAGTATCTGCTTAACGACGGCGGCTGGCTCTGCATCCGCTTTTCCGGTACCGAGCCGATCATGCGCTTTTACGTCGAGACGACGCACGAGGAAAAGGTGCAAGAGTTGTTGGAGGCAGGATTGAAGTTGGCGGGGTTGCGATAGGTTGATTGACGCGCACTGCCACCTTGATGATGAGCGATTTTCAAATGACCTGGACGCGGTGATCGCGCGCGCGGCGTCCGCCGGCGTGACCGCGCTCATCACCGCCGGCGTGGACGGTGCGACCAGCCGCGCGGCAGTCGCGCGCGCGGACAAATACGCGAGCGTCTACGCAGTCGTCGGGATTCATCCGCATCACGCGGCAGCGCTGGATGACGAGTCGCTGAAAGCGCTCCGCGCGCTGGCAGCGCATCGCAAAGTAGTTGGCATTGGCGAGATCGGTCTGGATTTTTACTGGGCGGACAACCCGCCGCGCGAGACTCAGGCGCGCGCGTTGAACGCGCAACTTGACCTCGCGGCGGAACTGGCCAAACCCGTCGTCATTCACAATCGCGCCGCAGACGACTTGCTCATGGAAATTCTGCGGCGGCGCAAAGGCAACCCCCGCGGCATCCTGCACTGCTATGCCGGCGATCTCGCGATGGCGCGTGAAGCGATCAACCTGGGTTATCTGATTTCGTTCGCCGGCAATGTGACTTTCACGAACGCGGCGCGCGCGCAGGCAATCGCCAAGGCATTGCCGTTGGAATGTATGATCGTCGAAACCGACGCGCCGTACCTGTCGCCGCTGCGCGGCAAACGCAATGAACCGGCGAACGTCGCGCGCGTCGCCGCCAAGATCGCGGAACTAAAAAGTCTAGCCCCGGCCGTGGTGGCGCAAACCACAACCCATAACTGCGCGAGATTGTTCGGTCTACCGAATTGACAAGTGAGGAATGCTTGAGCACTAATTCCATCCTGGCTCCGATACAGAGTGATCTGCAGGCAGTTGAAATTCGCCTGCGCGAGTCCATTCGGCTCGATTACGCCCCGCTCGCTAATGTTTTTGAGACGCTGATTGAAAGCGGCGGCAAGCGGATCCGTCCGGCGTTGGCAATTCTCGCGTCAAAATTCCATCCAGCCGATCAAGACAAAATGGTCACGCTCGCGGTCGCGACGGAACTGGTGCACGCGGCGACGCTGATTCACGACGACTTGATTGACAAATCCCCGGTGCGGCGCGGCAGTCCGACGATCAGTTCGCGCTGGAGCGGCACGGCGACGGTTCTCGCGGGCGATTATCTGCTCGCGCGCGCGGCGGACATCTCGGCGAGCATCGAGAATTTCCGGGTAATGCGGATTTTCGCGCGAACGCTGATGACGATTTGCGAAGGCGAGATTCGGCAAGATTTCGGGGGCGCGCATTGGCCCCCCAACCGCGCGGAATACTATCATCACATCGAGAGCAAGACCGCCTCCCTCTTCAGCGCGGCGACCGAAGGCGGCGCGGTCCTGAGCGGCGCGCCAGACGCAGAGATCGCGGCGCTGAAAACGTTCGGACATAACCTGGGGATGGCATTCCAGGTCGTGGACGATATTCTCGATTTCACGGCGGACGCACGCGAACTGGGCAAGCCGGTCGGCAGCGATTTGCGGCAAGGGACCTTTACGCTGCCGGTCTTTTATTACATCGAACAGAACTCGCCCGCCCAAGCCGGCGATATTTTGAGCGAAGACCTGGATCGACTGGTCAACACCGTTCGGAATTCATCCGCGATCGACGCGTCCAAAGCGGAGGCGCGGCGCTTTGCCAAGGTCGCCCAAGACGCGCTGGCGGTCTTCCCCGACAACGAATATCGCCGCGCCCTGAGCGGTTTGGCAACCTACGTCGTGGATCGAACGCTGTAGCATTGGCGATGGACGTTTCGATCATCATCGTCAGTTGGAATGTGCGCGCGTTGNNGACAACGCGTCGCGCGATGGCACGGCTGAGATGCTGCGCGCGGAATTTCCGCGCGCGCGCGTGATCGCAAATTCGGAGAACGTCGGTTTCACCCGCGGGAATAATCAAGCCCTTGCGATCGCGCAGGGGCGTTATCTTTTCTTGCTCAACCCGGATACGGAACTGCGTTCCGGCGCGCTGCAAACACTGGTCGCCTACATGGACGCGCATCCGCGCGTCGGCATCGTCGGTCCGCAATTGTTCTACGGCGATGGCTCGCCCCAATCCTCGCGGCGGCGCTTTCCCACGCTGGCAACCGCGTTCCTGGAATCCACAAAGTTGCAGCAGTGGTTGCCGCGCCATCGCGTGCTCACGCGCTATTACATGGACGATACCCGCGACGACGCGACGCAAGCGGTGGACTGGATCAACGGCTCGGCGATGTTCGTCCGGCGCGCGGTGTACGATCAGATTGGCGGCTTCGACGAACAATTCTTTATGTACTCGGAAGAACTCGACTGGTGCTACCGCGCGAAACAAGCCGGCTGGCAAATCGTCTATCTGCCGACCGCGCAAGTGATTCACTACGAAGGCAAGTCGTCCGAACAGGTGGTCGCGGCGCGCGACATTTACTTTCACTCGAGCAAGATTCGCTTCTTCCGCAAATATCGCGGCGCGGCTGTCGCGGCAATCTTGCGCGCGTTTCTGCTGGCGATGTTCGCGTTCCAACTCGCGGAAGAGGCGACAAAATGGCTGATCGGTCACAAACGCGCGTTGCGCGCGTTGCGCGTGCAAGCGTATTGGCACGTATTGAAGAGTGGGTTGAAATAGACAAGACACCAGGTTTCTCGGAGGGTGTCTGAGGAGCAGATGATCAAGAAATTTGTAGGCGCGACGGTTGCGCTCGCCGCGCTCGGCGCGGGCGCGCTCGCGGCAACCGCAGTCGCACTGGGCAACAAACGCGTGGACGCATGGGAAACGCTGACGCTGGACGACGCCGGCGACGGCGCGTTCGTCACGCTGTCCGACGGCGCGCGCATGCACTATGTCTCGATGGGCAGAAGCGCAGCCGCGCTGCCCGATGCGTCCAGCGCGGCTGGGCTACCGCCCGCGAATGACGTGATTCTGATTCACGGCTTGATGGATTCCGCGCAAAGTTGGTCCCAGAACATGGATGCGCTCGCGGCGCGGCATCGCGTCTGGGCGATTGATTTGATCGGCTTTGGCTATTCGTCGCGCGTCACCGCGCCGACGTACTCGCTGAAATACTATGCGCGCGCGGTGCGCGAGTTTATGGACGCGCAGGGCATCGCGCGCGCGAGCATCGCCGGGCACTCGCTCGGCGGCGCGGTGACGTTGGAATTGGCGCGCGCGTTTCCAGAGCGCGTGAGCCACTTGATCTTGATTGCGCCGGCGACGTACCTGGCGAACCTGGTCGCGCCGGTCAAGTTGGCGGCGCGCGTGCCGTACGTGCCGCGCGCGCTAATGGGTTTTGCGCTGACGAGCGAGCGGGCGCGGTTGCGCGCCTGGCGGGACGCGCTGGGAGATCCCAGGCGCATGAATGCGCAGGAAGCGCTGCGGCGCGTGCGCCCCGCGCGCGTCAAAGGCACAGCGGACGCGCTCGTCGCGATGATGGGCTCGGCGTGGTCGAATGGATTGGGCGAAGAATTGAGCCGGATCAGCGCGCCTACGCTGATCCTGTGGGGCGACCGCGATCGCGCGGTGCCGCTGCGCCATGGCGATCGGCACGCGCGCGCGCTGCCCAACGCCGAGTTCGTGATCCTCGAAGGCGCGGGGCATGTGCCGCACATCGAATATCCGGATGTGGTCAATCGGCTGATGGTGGAATTCCTGAGTCGTCGGATGCCTTTAACGATATTGTAACAAAAAATCAGCAACCGGCAAACTCGACTTTTCCTTTTAGTGGAATTCTGGTATAATGAATGTCGGCGAAGCGTAAGCGCGTTTCGCCGGAAGGTTAGGTGATGGAGAATGAATTCGAATCAGTGGTTACGTAACGGGTTGATCTACCTGTTGATTTTGGTTGCGGTGGTCGCGTTGTTCTTCCAGTTCTTCCAGCAACCCAAGCAACTGAATATGATTCCGATCAGCAAAGTGGCGCAGAGCGTTCAAGCCGGCACAGTCAAACGGATTACCTCCAATGGCACGACCCTGACGGTCACGTACAAAGAAGGCGGCGCGTCCGAAACCGCGACCAAGTCGAATCGCGACATCAGCGTCGAGGAGACGTTGAAGAACCTGGGTGTGTCAGCCGACAAAATCTCCGCCGTGGATATCGTGTACGAAAATCCAACCCAGTGGGGCGATATTATCGGACTGCTCAGCGCGTTCCTGCCGCTGATCTTTGTCGGCGCGCTCTTCTTTTTCTTGATGCGCCAGGCGCAGAGCGGGAACAATCAGGCGATGGCGTTCGGCAAATCGCGCGCGCGCATGTTTTCCGGCGACAAGCCCACGGTGACGTTCGCGGACGTGGCGGGCGTGGACGAAGCGAAAGCCGAGTTGGCTGAAGTCGTCGAGTTTTTGAAAGAGCCGGACAAGTTCACGTCGCTCGGCGCGCGCATTCCCAAGGGCGTGCTGCTCGTCGGACCGCCGGGCACCGGCAAGACCCTGCTCGCGCGCGCGGTCGCCGGCGAAGCGAACGTCCCCTTTTTCTCGATCAGCGGCTCGGAGTTCGTCGAGATGTTCGTCGGCGTCGGCGCGTCGCGCGTGCGCGATCTGTTCGATCAAGCCAAGCGCAATTCGCCGTGCATCGTCTTCGTGGACGAAATTGACGCGGTCGGGCGGCATCGCGGCGCGGGCTTGGGCGGGTCGCACGACGAACGCGAGCAAACGCTCAACCAAATCCTGGTCGAGATGGACGGGTTCGACACCGATACCAACGTGATCATCGTCGCGGCGACGAACCGCCCGGACATTCTCGATCCCGCGTTGCTGCGCCCCGGGCGTTTCGACCGGCGCGTGGTGCTCGATCGCCCGGACCTGAACGGACGCAAGCAAATTCTCCAGGTGCACGTCAAGGGCAAGCCGGTGGGCGAAGACGTGGACTATGGCGCGGTCGCCAAGCAGACACCCGGTTTTTCCGGCGCAGACATTGAGAATTTGGTTAACGAGGCGGCAATCCTGGCGGCGCGGCGCAACAAAAAAGCGATCGGCATGTCGGAACTGCAAGATTCCATCGAAAAAGTGATCGCGGGACCCGAGCGCAAGAGCCGTTTGATCAGCGAAGAGGAAAAGCGGATCGTCGCGTACCACGAAGCCGGGCACGCGCTCGTGATGCGCATGCTGCCTAACTGCGACCGCGTGCACAAAATTTCTATCATCTCGCGCGGCATGGCGATGGGTTACACGATGAATCTGCCGGAAGACGATCGCTACTTGCAGCGCAAGTCCAAGTTCATTGACGACCTCGCCGGCTTGCTCGGCGGACGCGCCGCGGAAGAAATCGTGTTCCAAGATGTCACGACCGGCGCGTCGAACGACCTGGAGCGCGCGACCGATCTCGCGCGTGCGATGGTAACGCGCTATGGCATGAGCGAAAAACTGGGTCCGCGCACCTTTGGCAATCGCGAAGAGTTGGTGTTCCTGGGACGCGAGATTTCCGAGCAGCGCAACTATAGCGAGGAGGTCGCGGAACAGATTGACGACGAGGTCAAGCGCATTATCAGCAACGCGTTCGCCAAAGCCAAAGAACTGTTGACCACGTACCGCGAAAAACTGGACGCCATTGCCGGTCGCTTGATCCACGAAGAGACGATCGAGGGCGTCGAGTTCGAGGCGATGTTCTCCGATGTTCCCGCGCCGCGCCCCGCCAAAGCCCCGGCGGCGAATGAGCCAGCGCCGCGGGGCGGGACAGCCGAAGCCCCGCGGCTTGCGCCGAGGACTGCGCCCAGCCCGGCTTGACCCAAAGAGTGCAACGCGTTGCCTGGCTTCAGGCAACGCGTTACGCATTTTGAGAGCAAATCGAAAGTGACCTGTGTCATGCCCGCGCGTGACGCGTCGCACTGTTGCGCGAGATGGATTGCCGCTACAATCGAGGCGATCGAAAATCTATGGACCCAGGAGGTCTTGACATGAAAGCATCGCCAATCATCATCGTTTTTGCTAGTGCGCTGGTTCTGGTCGCGCTCGTGGGTTGTCAAGGCGCGCCGCAACCATCGGTAGACACCGCAGCAACCGTCAGCGCAGCGGTGCAGGCGACGACGCTCGCGCAAGCCAATCTCGCCGCCACGGTGGACGCCGCGGTCAAAGCGACTGCCGCCGCGCAACCGACTACGGCAAGCCAAGCCACGCCCACACTCGCCGCGGCGGCGCAGAAAAGCGCGACGCCCAAGCCGCCGACGCCCTCGCCCACGCCGTCGGTAAATTATGTGACGATGACCGAAGAGGAACTGGCGGCGGTCATTGATCAAGCCGTCAAGGAAGCGGTCGCCGCGACGACGACGGCGTCCACGACGACCACCACGTATTCCGCCGACGGCACGCTGACGGCGCAAGAAGTCCAAGCCATGCAAACGGCGGTGACCGCCGCGCAGACCGAAATTTCGCAAGCGCTCGCGCTCATGCAGGCATACTATGACCTGTACGCTCAGATCGCCACAGACACGCTGACGACGCTGCAAGCCATCGAACAAGATTTGAACTCGCTCGCGACGAGCATGAACGCGATGGCGACGTCGCTGGCGCAGATCAGCACGACGCTCTCGCAGGGCTTGACCCTGGCGCAAAGCACGATCACCCAGTTGCAGTCGTACGCGACGAAAGCGAGCCAAACGGCGGCGAACGTCCAAGCCAAGGAAAAGACCTGGGCGCAAACCGTGCAAAAGGAACTCGACCAACGCGCGACCGCTGCGCTCAATGTCAAGCCGACGAACGTCCCGACCGATTTCAGAAGCACGACGCAAAGCGTCTCCACGTACCTCGATACCGTGCGCGCAGCGCTCGCGGACAGCAAAGTGACCCAGAAAGAACTGTCGGCGATCAGTTTGGCGGGTGCGAATGCCACTGCCGGGCTCAAGCAGTTTGGCGGCGCAGAAGGCCAGAACCTCGCCAACTCGATCAATACCATGACCAGGCAATTGGCGCGCGGCGAAACGACCAAAGCCAAGAACAGTTTCGCCGGCTTGGAGCAATCCGCCCGGTCGTTGCCCTCGGTTCCCAGTTCGCCGGGCGGAGGCATCCAGCCGCCGCGCAAGTAGAGTTCAGCAACCAGGTTTCTGGGATGGGGAGATGACGTAGGACAAATTTGCAAATTTGTCCTACACCGGGAGGGGTTCTGTGGAAGAACTCAAACCAGGCCTGAGCGCAGAGGTCACTGAATTCGTGACCGAGCAACTGACCGCCGCTTCAGTACGCAGCGGCTTGGTCTCTGCGTACGCCACGCCCGCCATGTCCGCGCTGATGGAGAATGCAAGCGTCGCCGCCATTCAGAAATGTATGCCCAAAGGTCAAACGTCGGTGGGCGTCGAGATGAATGTCAAGCACATTGCCGCGACGCCCGTCGGCGTGCGTGTGCGTGCGCGCGCCGAGGTGATCGCGGTTGAAGGACGGCGCATCGTGTTCCAAGTGCAAGCGTGGGACCACAAGGAAATCATCGGCGAGGGAATTCATACGCGCGTGGTCGTGGACGCCGCGCGGTTCAAAGACAAACTGGAAAAGAAGATGCGAGCGTAGGATACACGGGGAGGCATAATGAAGGACATCACCGCACGCGCGCTCAACATGGCGCAGGTGCGCGGCGTGACGTACGCCGATATCCGCATCGTCACGCGGCTGACCCAGCGCCTCGCGGTCAAGAACGGCAAAGTCGAAGCGCTGGAGCAAGCGGAGACCCAGGGCTTGGGCGTGCGCGTCATCGCCGGCGGCGCTTGGGGCTTTGCCGCCAGTTCGCGGCTGGAGGCGAAAGAAGTCGAACGCGTCGTGGCGCAAGCCGTGGCGATCGCGAAAGCGAGCGCGCTGACCCGGACCAAGGACGTGAACCTCGGCGCGCCGATTTCGATCAAAGCCTCGTACCAAACGCCGATCAAGATTGATCCATTCACCGTTTCGATGGCGGAGAAGATCGGCTTGCTTTTGAAAGCCGACGCGGAGATGCGCCGCGCCAAGGGAGTCAAGGTCGCGCGCGGTGAGATGGCGTTCGTGCGCGAGAACAAGATTTTTGCGTCTACGGAAGGCAGTCTGATTGACCAGGAAATCGTCGAAAGCGGCTGCGGCATTGCGGCGATTGCGACGCACCTGGAATCGGGCGAGGTGCAGGTGCGCTCGTTCCCGAATTCGGTCGGGCGGCACCAGCAGACCCGCGGCTATGAGTTCATCGTGGAACAGAAACTCGCGGAGAATGCCGCGCGCGTCGGCGAAGAAGCGGTCGCGCTGTTGACGGCTGACCCGTGTCCGAGTTACGACGCGACGACGGTCATTCTCGACAGTTCCCAGGTCGCGCTGCAAATCCACGAGTCGTGCGGTCACCCGATCGAATTGGATCGCGTGCTCGGCGCGGAAGCCGCGTTTGCCGGCACATCGTTCCTGACGCCGGAAAAGTTGGGCAACTTTCGCTACGGTTCGGAGGTCGTCAACATCACCGCCGACGCGACGATTCCGGGCGGCTTGGGCACGTTCGGCTACGACGACGAAGGCGTGCCGGCGCAGAAAACCGACATCGTCAAGCAGGGGCTTTTCGTCGGCTATCTGACGAGCCGCGAGACCGCGCAGCAATTGAATCTCGGAAAATCGAATGGAACGATGCGCGCAGACGGTTGGAATCGCATCCCGCTTATTCGGATGACGAATGTGAGTTTGCTGCCGGGCGCGTGGGACGTGAACGATTTGATCGCGGACACGGACGACGGCATCTGGATGGAGACGAATCGCTCGTGGAGCATTGACGACAAGCGACTTAATTTCCAGTTCGGCACGGAGATCGGCTGGGAGATCAAGAGCGGCAAGAAAACGCGCCGGCTGAAGAACCCGACCTACACCGGCATTACGCCGCAGTTTTGGGGCGCGTGCGACGCGGTCGGCAACGAGCAAGCGTGGGTCGTGTGGGGCACGCCGAATTGCGGCAAGGGCCAGCCGCCCCAGGTCGCGCACACGGGGCACGGCGCTGCGCCGGCGCGGTTTCGGAATGTGCGCGTGGGCGTCATCAAGTAGATTGGAGATTAGAGATTGGAGATTAGAGGCTGGATTCTCCAATCTCTAATCTCCAATCGCTCGCAGTGGAGACAACATGCTTGGCGAAACCAAAATTCAAGAACTAGTCAATCAAGTCCTCGCGCTCTCCAAAGCCGATCAGACCGAAGTGCTTTTTCAGGGCGTGGATGCCGCGCTGACGCGCTTTGCCAATTCGCACATCCACCAGAACGTCGCGGAGACGAACACCGAGGTGCGCGTGCGCGTCGTGTACGGCAAAAAGATCGGCGTCGCCTCCAGCAACGACCTCTCGCCCGAAGCGCTCAAGCGCACGGTGGACACGGCGCGCGCGATCGCGCAGTTGCAGCGCGAGGATCCCGAATTCAAATCGCTGCCCCAGCCCCAGCCGATCCAGCCCGCCGCAGCGTTCGTCGAAGCGACCGCGAACTTTACCGCGGAGCAGCGCGCCCAGGTCGTCAGCGTGTTGTGCCGCAAGGCGAAGGACAAGGGCTTGGTCGCGGCAGGCGCGTTCACGACGGCGGCGCTGGAGACGGCAGTCGCCAACTCGCTCGGCGTCTTTGCGTATCATCCCGGCACGTACGCCGACATCAACACGGTGATGATGACGGATGCCGGCTCGGGCTATGCGTCGTTCGCGCACCCGGACGCGCGCCAGGTGAACGCCGAAGCGCTTGCGCGTGAGGCGATTGACAAGGCGCTCCGCGCGCGCAATCCGATCGCGCTGGACGCCGGCGATTATACGGTCTTGCTCGAAGAGTACGCGGTCACAGACTTGCTCGACTTTTTGAACTATCTGTCCTTCTCCGCGCTCGCGGTGCAGGAAGACCACTCGTTTATGAAAGGCAAGTTGGGCGAACAAGTGATGGGCGACCGCGTGACAATTTGGGACGACGGCGCGGCGGCGGACACGATCGCGCTGCCATTCGACTATGAAGGGGTCCCGCGCCAGAAGGTGACGTTCATCGAAAACGGCATCGCACGCGGCGTGGTGTACGATACGGCGACGGCTGAGCGCGAGGGGAGGCAGTCTACGGGCCACTCATTGCCCGCGCCGAATACCGCGGGACCCTTCGCGATGCACATGGCGCTGGCGCCGGGGTGCACGCCGAAGAGCGAGATGATCAAATCGGTCGCGCGCGGCATCTGGGTCACGCGCTTTTGGTACACCCGCGTGGTGCATCCGATGCGAGTGTTGATAACGGGGATGACGCGCGACGGCACGTTCCTGATCGAAAACGGCGAGGTGACGCGCCCGGTGCGGAATTTCCGGTTTACGACGAGTTACCTCGACGCGTTGAACAACGTGCGCGCGATCGGCGACACGACGAAACTGTTCTACGACGACTGGAGCGGCGCGGCGCGGCGCGTGCCGGCGCTGCTGGTGGATGGTTTCAAGTTTACGGGCGTGACGCAATTTTGACGCGTTCAAGCGGCTGTGCTAATATGCGCCTGGACACAGAGGTTTGTTGATTCCTCTTTGCAATAAGGTGGATGAATAGAGATGCTAAACGAATGCCCGCTCAGGTGAATGCCCGAGTGGGTTTTTGTTTCCGGCGTTTTGCCTGGTCGTCTGCCGCCGGTCACACCCCCCCGCGTCCTGGAGGTCTGCTATGAAACTCCGCTGGACGCACGATGCCCAGTTTGCCGGATTCTACGCCGCCGAAAAAATCTCCGGCTATGCGCGCGCGGACTTGGAGGGCAAGATCGGGGGAAGAGCGCGTGATCGCGTGGCAGAACAGCGTCCTGCACGAGGATGGCAACATCGTCGGCACGCTCTCATTTGGCGTTGACATCACCGAACGCAAGCGCGCGGAAGAACAAGTGCGCCAACTCACCATCACTCATAGCGAGGAAATCTATGAACATCCTATACGTTGAAGACGATCCGCTGGATAGCGAGTTAGTCAAGCGCGAATTCGCGCGCCACGCGCCGCAGCACACCGTCAAGGTGGTGACGACCTACCGCGCCGCGCTCGCCGCGCTCGAGTCGTCCGCCGAGTTTGACCTGATCCTCGCCGACTATCACCTGCCGGACGGCGATGGTTTGGGCTTGCTGGCGCGCGTCCGCGCGCGCGCGCTCCCGTTCGCCGTTGTGATCGTGACCGGCGCGGGCGACGAAGAAGCCGCGGTCGCCATGATGAAAGCCGGCGCGGACGATTACGTCGTCAAACGCGGCGACTATGCCGCGCGCCTGCCGGCGATTCTGGAAGACGCGCTGGCACATTATCGCGCGCAAGCCGTGTACGGCACGCGTCCTTTGCGCGTTCTCTACGCCGAGCACAACCCGACGGACATTGACCTGACGCGCCGCCATCTTGCCGCGCACGCGCCGCATATTCATCTGGACACAGTCAACACGGCGAGCGAGACACTCCAGAGACTCTCCGCGCCAACTCTGCAGGACGAATACGACGTTATCCTCGTGGACTATCGTCTCCCCGGCATGAACGCGCTCGAAATGCTCAAAGAACTGCGCCAGGTGCGAGGGGTGGACATTCCCATCGTGCTGGTGACCAGCGCGGGGAGCGACGAGATCGCGCTGCAAGCGCTCAAACTGGGCGCGGCGGATTATCTGGTCAAGCACGAAGGATACCTTCACCGCTTGCCGGCGGCGCTGGAGAACGCCTTCCACCAGAACCAATTGCGGCGCGAGCAAATCGCGCTGAGAGAGAAAAGCGAGGAACTGGACCGCTTTTTCACCTCCGCGCTCGACCTGCTCTGCGTCGCGGATACGGACGGCTATTTCCGCCGCGTGAATCCCGAATGGGCAAAGACCCTCGGCTATCCCCTCGCCGAGTTGGAGGGCGCCCGTTTTCTCGATTTCGTGCACCCCGAAGACCAGGCAAGCACGTTGGCGGCGATGGGAGATTTGGCGCAGCAGAAAGAGGTGCTTGATTTCGTCAACCGCTATCGCCGCAAGGATGGCACGTATCGTTGGATCGAATGGCGCGCCTACCCCGCCGGCAAATTGATCTATGCCGCGGCGCGCGACATTACCGCGCGCTTGCGCGCGGAGGAAACGTTGCGCGCGAGCGAGGAGCGCTACCGCAAACTCATCGAGACCTCGCCCGATGGCATTGCCATCGTCGGCCTGGATGGCCGGCTCTCTTACGTCTCTCCCAAAATCCTAGAGATTTACGGCTATCAGAACGAGAGCGAAATCATCGGTCACATGACGGTCGAATGGGTCGCGCCTGAAGATCGCGAGGCGGCGATCACGAATATCACTAACTTGTTCCGAGGCATCCTCTCCACCCATAACCGTTACCAGATGGTGCGAAAAGACGGCTCCCGGTTTTGGGGCGAGACCAACTCGGCGGTCCTAACGGACGCGCAAGGCAAGCCCAGCGGCTTGCTCTCGATCATCCGCGATGTAACCGACCAAGTGCGCGCGGAGGAAGCGCTGCGCGAGAGCCAGCAGCGCTACCGGACCCTTGCGGAGGTCTCGCCGGTCGGCATTTTTCAGACCGACGCGCGCGGCAAGACCACCTACGTCAACCCGCGGTGGAGCGAGATTTCGGGCTTGTTTGGGACAGACGCGCTTGACGATGGCTGGCTGCGCGCGGTCCATCCGGATGACCGGGCGTCGCTCGTCGCCGGCTGGGCGGCGACGCTTCAGGCGCCGCGGATCTCCACCGCCGAATATCGTTTCCGGCGTCCCGACGGAACGATCCGCTGGGTCATGGGCCAAGCCACGCCGGAGCAAGACGCGCAAGGCAAAATTGTCGGCTACGTTGGCACTATCACCGACATCACCGAGCGCAAACACGCGGAGGAGGCGCTGCGCGAGAGCGAGCGCAAACTCAAGGAAGCGGACGCATTAGGACGCATCGGCAACTGGGAGTTTGACGTTGCCACCAACACGCTCGAGTGGTCTCCCCAGACGTATGTCCTCTACGAGCGCGATCCAGCCCAGGGACCGCCCACGCCAGAAGAAGAAGCCGACTATTATACTCCCGAACAGGCGCAGATACTCCGTGAATACGCCGCGCGCGCCATACATGAAGGGGCGAGTCTTGAGTACGATCTGCAGGCAACGTTGCCCAGCGGTAAACCAGTCCACTTGTCTGCCACGATGCGGCCCATCGAGGATGAGACGGGGCGTGTTATCAGACTATTCGGGACGGTGCAAGACATCACCGAACGCAAGCAGCACGAGCGCGAACTGGAAGCCGTCGCTACCTTGTCCGCCGCGCTGCGGATCGCGCAAACCCGTAACGAGATGTTTCCCATCATCTTGGAACAAGCCGTCCGGGTGTTGCGCTCTGATGCGGGCGCGCTCTTTTGTCAGGAGGAAGAATCGCAAGCGTTGGTTGCGCAAGTCACGCGCGGAGAGTTGCAGCGGCTGGCGGGCGTGCGCCTGGCGTATGGTCAAGGGGTGTGCGGCTATGTGGCGCAAACGCGCGCACCCTATCTCTTTGGAGAACTCGCGCGCGATCCCCACACCAGCGCTGCGCTTGAACCGCTGGTGCAGGGGGTGCAGAACGGCGTGTGCGTGCCTTTGATCACCGGCGAACAACTGGTGGGTACGCTGATCATCGGCCACAGCACCTCCCGCGCCTTTACCCCTGCCGACATCCGTTTGCTCACCGCGATTGCCGACATCGCCGCGAATGCGATTCACCGCGCGACACTGCACGAACAGACTGAGCGGCAGGTGCAGCGCCTCGCCGCCCTGCACGCGGTTGACACCGCCATCAGCAGCAGTCTCGATCTGCGCATCACGCTCAACGTCCTCCTCGAGCACGTGACGGCGCAATTGCGCGTGGATGCCGCCGCCGTGCTGCTGTTCAACCCGCACTTGAACACGCTCGAGTTTGCGGCGGG
>DHFK01000154.1:23774-24124 GCA_002400365.1 Anaerolineales bacterium UBA4826
AATCTCCAACCTCCAAGCCGAAGGTTTCGTCGCCTGCTACGCCGCGCCGCTCATCGCCAAGGGGCAGGTCAAAGGCGTCTTGGAAGTTTTCCATCGCGCGCCGGTCAGCCCCGACCTGGAGTGGGTGGGCTTTTTGGAAACCTTGGCGAGCCAAGCCGCCATCGCGATAGACGACGGGCAACTGTTCGACGGCTTGCAGCGCTCTAACGTCGAACTCGCCCTTGCCTACGACACGACGCTGGAGGGCTGGTCGCGCGCGCTCGATCTGCGCGACAAGGAAACGGAGGGCCACACCCAACGCGTCACCGAAATGACCGAGCGGCTGGCGCGGGCAATGAGCGTGCACGAAG
>DHFK01000230.1:0-10316 GCA_002400365.1 Anaerolineales bacterium UBA4826
TGCCGATGGCGTAGATCAGCGCGATGGTCGCCGTGCCAAAGAGGACCGAAAAGAAACGGAGCGAGAGTTCGGAGAAGCCCGCGCGCGGCAGCCAAAAGTGAAAGAGATAGTAGTACAGCGGCGGGTGCGGATCAATCTCCTTGCCTTCGAACGTGATCGCGTAGAGATCGCGATTCGCGGAGTAAACGCTAAAACCTTCGTCGCCCCACATTCGCAAGTCGGCAATCTGCGCCATGCGGAGCGCGAACGCGAGGAGGAGGAGGGCGAGCAGTGCGATGGCGTATCTCTTATGCAGGGGGGCGGGGGAGCGGGGGGGCAGNNCCTGCTCCCCTGCTCCCCTGCGGGTGAATGGATAGCACGCAATGGATTCATCGCCATCATGCCGGTTTGTCGCAAATCAAAAGGATGTGTGGGTACGGCAGAATGTCCCAGAGATAGTGCAAGTAAATCGGCGCGAATCCGCTCGCCGCTAATTGCCGCTGCCACTCGCCCGCCGAGCGATAGTGGAAATCGTCGCGCGGCGACATGACCAGGTCGAGGAGATACGTGAACCAAAGCATCGTACGCGGCAGCGTATCAATATCCTTGAGCAGAAACCTGCCACCGGGTGTGAGATGCGTGAATAGATCTCCTAGCAAGCGATCGCCATTTGCCGCCGGAAGGTGATGAAAAACATCCAACGCGTACGCGCCCGCGATCGTTCGCTCGGGTCGCCAGTTGCGCAGGTCTTGTTCCTCGAACGACACGTTGCGGATGTCGAGCCGATGCGCCGCGCGGCGCGCGATGCGCAGCCGCGGCGCGTTGATGTCCAAGCCGATGACGCGCGCGCGCGGTTTGCAGAGCGCCATGTACAGCGCGAACAAGCCAAAGCCGCAGCCCAGGTCGAGGAGCGCGCCGTCGTCGGGAAGGTACTGCTCGATCTCTTCGAGAAAGCGCAGGTGAATGATCTTAAAGCGAACGAACGCGTACAGCCGGATGACGCCCGAGTACGCCGAAATAATCCGCGCGGCGAGCGCGCGTTTCGCTTTGTGGTTGTCTTGGGAGTTCTCGCTGATGGAGAGTTTCATGGGGTGAGGTGGGCTTCAATCTCCGCAGCGCTCGCGCGCCGCAACACCTGACCGCGCCGCTTGAGCCAGCGCGGCAAGCCGAGCACGCCGGCGATCTGTCCGCGCAACCGCGCGCGTGCCGCCGCGCCGCGAAAACTCCCGAGCGCGTTCCAAGCGATGCGCAGTTGCGCGCGCACGATCTTGGGCCAGTATTTCTGCCACAGCCCGCTCGGATAGTTCTTCGCCAGCACCCAGATGAAATTGCGACCGACGAAAAAACTGGCGAGCGGTCCGCCGCCGGTCGCGCTGACCTTGTGGTAAACGAGCGCGCGCGGCGCGTACGCGCAGTCGTACCCCGCGAGCCGCGCGCGCCAGTTCAGGTCAACGTCTTCGCAATAACTGCCCAGCGCTTCGTCGAACGCGCCGATTTCGTCGAGCATCGCCTTGCGATACGCGACCGCGCCGCCGCAGCCGCCGAAGCATGGGCTGAGGGACGAAGCCATGCCGCGCGCGTCGTCGTACTGGCCGCGATCCTCCTCCCACACGCCGCGATTGCCCGGGATGCCGTCCACGCGATAGAAATCGCCGGCGCTGTGGATGCGCGCGCGCTGATCGAACAGGCGCAGTTTGCACGCGACCATGCCGGCGCGCGGGGACGCGTCGAGCGCGCGCGCGATTTCTTCGAGCCAACGCGGATCGGCTTCGGTATCGTTGTTCAGCAGGACGACGACCGCGCCGCGCGCGGCGCGGATACCGGCGTTGACGGCAGCCGCAAAGCCGCGATTCGTCTCCAGCGCGATCACGCGCGCTTGCGGAAATTCGCGCGCCAGAAATTCGCGCGAGCCATCGGTTGAGCCGTTGTCAACGACGATCGTTTCAAAATCGCGGAAGGTTTGTAAACGGAGCGCGTTCAGGCAAACGGGGAGAAAACGCAAGCCGTTCCAGGTGGGGATCACTATCGAAAACAAAGTTTGTCCTTGGTAAGAAAGACAAGGTGACAGGGTGACAAGGTGACACGGTGAAGATGCTCCTTGTCACCTGGTCACCTTGTCCTGACTAGGTCTTCAACGATGCAAAGTACTCCTCCAGCGCCTCCGGCCACGGGCGCAGTTTGATTCCCAGCGTCGTCGCGGCGACAAAGTTGGCGAGCGCGCCATTGCGCGGCGGCGTGGAATCGCGCTGGTAATCCGCGAGTTTCGTGCGCGCGAGCGGAACGTCGCTCATGCCCGCGCGTTGGAGCACGCGCGCCGCCCAATCGTAGCGCGACGCGACGCCTTCGCCGACGAGGTGATAGATGCCAAAGTGATTGGTCTCGATCAGTTCCGCGAGCGCGCGCGCCAGGTCGGGCGCGTACGTCGGGTTGCCGATTTCGTCGTCCACGACCGCGAGGGCTCGTTTTTCCTTGGCGGCGGCGAGAATCTTGGCGATAAAGTTGTTTCGCCCCAGGGAGAACATCCACGCCGTGCGCACGATGTAAAAGTGCTCGAGCAGCATTTGCACGTAGCGTTCGCCGGCAAGTTTCGACGCGCCGTACGGATTGAGCGGATGCGGTTCGTCCCATTCAAGGTACGGCGCATCCTTCGCGCCGTCGAAGACTTCGTTCGTGCTGATGTACAGCATCGCCGCGTTCGCGCGCTGGCAGGCGATCGCCACGTTGTGCGTGCCGAGCGCGTTCGAGCGATACGCCGCCAGCGGGTCGCGCGCGCAGGCGTCCACGTCGGTCATGGCGGCGGTATGGATCACCACATCCGGGAGGTAACTCGCGATGCAATCAATTTCGCTGCGCTGGGTGATGTCACATTCCGGCAGGTCAACGCTGAGGATATCGTGATCGGGCGCGAGCACGCGCGCGAGTTCACGCCCCAGTTGTCCCCGTCCGCCGACGATGACGATGCGCATTAGAGACCTCGCTCTTCGGCGTATGGCTCGAATGTATAAACCATCACTTCGCCGGTCCCGGCTTTGAGTTGCACGCGTTGCCAGGGCTTGACCGGCACCTGTCCCGCGATCTCGCGATAAGCATTCTCCGAGATATACACCACGTCCGCTGGGGCGATGGTGCCCAGGTAGTTGGCGTTGTTGACGGGCGCGCCGATGGCGGTGTATTCCAGCCGGCGCGGCGAGCCAACGTTGCCGACGACTACGTCGCCCGTGTCAATGCCGATGCCGATGTGAATCGGCGGCTTGCCGATCGCCGCGCGCGCCGCGTTCATGTCTCTCAGCGCGAGGTGCATCTGTTGCGCGGTCTTGACGGCGCGGAGGGCTTCGTCGCCTAGCGCGACCGGCGCGCCGTACAGCACGACGACCGCATCGCCGATGAATTTATTGATCGTCCCGTCGAATTGGAAAATGATGTCAATCATCGTCGCAAAGTATTCGTTCAAGGTGTGGACAACTTGTTCGGGACCCAGTTCTTTGACCATGCGCGTAAAGCCGCGAATATCGGAAAACAGCACGGTGCAGCGTCGTTTTTCGCCGCTAAAATTGACATGATTGCGCTCTTCCAAGATACGCCGCGCGACCGTTTCGCTCACGTACTTGCCAAACAGTTCTTTGGTTCGCGAGTGCTCTTCCTTCTGCAACTCGACATAGTCCACCATTGCCGCGATAAACGGGAACAGCGCGGCGGTGCTGAGGGGATAGAAGATCAGCCAGGGACCCAGCGGAATGATCGGGGGCAGGAGGCACTGCATCGGAATCATCAGGCTGCCCGCGAGCGCGCCGGACATCGAGTACATCAGATTCCCGACCGGGCGCGGCTCGCCCGATTGTCTATGCCAGCGCGCGTACGCGCGGCGACCGAGCCAGAGAAAGAGCGGCGCGAACAAGCCGCCGATCAGACCGTTCAGTCCTTCTTTGAAGAGATAGTAACCCAGCAGACCCGATGGCACGCCGACGGCCAGCCCGACGGCTAGCCCGATAAGGACAGACACAAAGATCGTAAAGGGCCACAGACGACGCATCGGCGCGCGCGCGTTGCCGCGCCACAAGAAGAATAGCCCGTCAACATCCTCTGTCGAAACCAGCGTTTCGATCCCGCCTTTGATTCGGTGCGACATCGCGCCCTCCTTCTGGCATCTCCGTTGATAGCGCTCGCGCGCTAGATTATATCAGGTTTTGCGGAAATTGGGTAATCATTCCCCAGGAGCAGGCGCGTTGACTACCCTGACCGCGCGTGCTATACTATGGCAAGTGCCAGGCACGTCCAGGGAGAGCGGACCGTGGATTGGGCAACTTGCCGCGGCGTCGCATTGCCAGACCGCCATAGCGGTCAAACAGAAATTGGACGAAAAGAGTCATGGGACAAATGCTTCGATGCCGCCAAGCGGGTGTTGAGCCGACGATCGGTGGACTGACGGAGCAGCAAGTTTTCAAAGCAGACTATTCTTTGTAGGCAGACTTACGGGGCACTGCGCGAATGAAACAAACGACAAGATCGTCGCGCGTTGACACTCGGCAATCGAATAGAACTCAAGCGAAAGAGAAAGCGCCTGTGGCTGAGCGCGTGCGCGCGTCGGCAACGGGTGCTTTTGCGTTCTGCTCGAACGCGGAGGAAGCGTGAAAGCAACCCAACCGTTCTTACCAGCCATCGTCCTTACAGTCTTGTTGCTGCTGATCGCCGCGCCCGGCACAACGGCGCAAGCCACTGCGCGGGGAGAATCGCCGGTCCAGCCGCGCGCAGCATTGCTCAATTCGGATGATGCGTATTGGGACGATCAGTTCGCGTCACTGGGCGTGAATGGCACCGTCTGCGCCGTTGCCACGAGTGGAACTGATGTGTATGTGGTCGGCAATTTTACTACTGCCGGCGGAGTGATGGCAAATGGAATCGCCAAATGGGATGGCAGCACATGGTCGGCGCTGGGTAACGGGCTGGGTTCCAGGTACCCGTCGTACGCTGGAACCGTTTGCGCGATTGCGGTGAGCGGAAGCGATGTGTACGTGGGGGGCTATTTTGCCACTGCTGGCGGCGTAAGCGCAAACAACATCGCCAGATGGAATGGGTCAACGAATAGTTGGTCGGCGCTGGGCAGTGGGGTAGATGGCAACGTCTCCGCGATCGCCGTCAGTGGGAGCGATGTGTATGTCGGCGGTTACTTTTGGATCGCCGGCGGCGTGCCCGCGCAAGGCATTGCCAAGTGGGATGCGTCAACGAATACCTGGTCTGCGCTAGGCAGCGGGCTCCGCGCGCCGCTTGTCCCACCAACCCCATTCACGCTGTTGTTGCCTGCGCCAACCCCCGTGCCAACATCAACACCGCCACCGCCGCCGTCGCCACCGCCACCAAAGCAGTATGCCTATGTTTATGCGATCGCGCTGAGCGGCAGCGATGTTTATGTGGGAGGATATTTTACCACTGCCGGCGGCGTAAGCGCGAGCAACATTGCCAAGTGGAATGGGGCAACGAATACTTGGTCGGCATTAGGCAGCGGAGTGATCGGGACTGTTCGGGCAATCGTGGTAAGCGGTAGCGCAGTGTACGTGGGCGGCAGTTTTAGTTCGGTCGGCGGTATCACCGCAGGCAATATCGCCTCATGGGACAGTTCATCTAACACTTGGTCAGCGTTGGGCAACGGGATTGCCGGAACGGTCAATGCCTTGACGATGAGCGGGAGCAATGTGTATGCTGCTGGCGGTTTCAGCGTGGCGGGCAGCGTAAGCGCGAATGGCATTGCGCGCTGGGACGGTAGCGCTTGGTCTGCCCTGAGCAGTGGAATCGCCGGTGGATATTATTCTCCAGTGGTCTATGCCATAGGAGTGAGTGGGAGCAACCTGTATGCCGGGGGCGAATTCACGTTGGCGGGAGGAAATCCCGCAAACCACGTTGCTCGTTGGGATGGCGGCGGCTGGTCGGCGCTCGGCAGCGGCGCGAATAACGGCGTCGCGGGCAAGGTCTCTGCGATTGTGGTGAGCGGGAGCGAAATGTACGTGGGTGGCAGTTTTACCGCCGCAGGCAACGCGCGCGCAAACAACATCGCCAAATGGAACGGGGCAACGCATACTTGGTCAGGGTTGGGCAACGGAGTTGAAACGAAGAGCGGGTACTTTCCTATTCCTAACAAAGCGGCTGTCTTAGCCATTGCAGCGAATGGCAATGACGTTTACGTGGGAGGTGGTTTCAACACCGCCGGCGGTGTGAGCGCAAACAACATCGCCAAGTGGAATGCGACGACGAACAACTGGGCGGCGTTAGGCGATGGAGTTGGCGGCACGGTTAATGCGATCGTCGTGAGCGGGAGCGATGTATACGTGGGCGGGCGTTTTCCCACGGTCAACGGTATGAGCGTGAGTCGAATCGCCAAGTGGAATGAGTCAACACACAGTTGGTCGGCATTGGGCACTGGAGTTGGCGGCTATTACTCTCCATCGGTTAATGCGATTGCCGTGAGCGGAAGCCATGTGTATGTCGGAGGCGACTTTGTCACGGCAGGCAATGTTAGCGCGCGTGGGATCGCCAAATGGAATGCGTCAACGAATAGTTGGTCGGCGGTCGGCGGCGGGGTGGACGATGCGTACGGATCTGTAAACGCGATTGTGATTAGCGGCAGCGACGTGTACGTAGGCGGCTCGTTCAACTCCATCGGCGGCGTGAGCGCGCGAAATATCGCCAAGTGGAACGGGAACACCTGGTCGGCGTTGGGCAGTGGAGTTGGCGGCACAGTGTCGGCGCTCGCGACGAGCGGGAGCGCTCTGTATGCGGGCGGCTACTTCTCCACAGTCGGAAGCGGCAACGTAAGTAACATCGCGGTGTGGAATGGCTGCGGCTGGTGGGCGCTGGGCAGCGGCACAAATAGCCAGGTCAGCGCCATCGCGGTCAGCGGAAGCGACGTTTACGTGGGCGGCAATTTCACAACCGCCGGCGCAAAACCCTCCTCCAACTTTGGACGGTGGAGCAAGCCGCCCGTTGCATCGAATTGCTTCTACTATTACTTTCCCTTCATGCCGGGAGGAGGGATGTGATGAAACTGCGGCTCTGGCTAACAGCAGTGTTCTTGATGGGTTCGATAGTATTTCCACCTCAAGCCCGGTCCGCCCAAACCGATTTACCGATGGGAGCACCGCTCAACGCGAGCGGCGCACGCGCTTCCGTCCCCGACGATGTCTACTGGGACAGTCGCTTTACCATGCGCGGGCTTGACGGCACAGTCAAGGCGATCGCGACGAGCGGCAGTAGCGTGTACGTGGTTGGGCATTTTGTGACGGCTGAGGACGTAGTCGTTAATCGCATAGCCCAGTGGAATGTGTCAACGAATCGCTGGTCAGCGCTGGGGCAAGGACTCGGCTGCGGGGTTTCCTATTGCGCGCCTTATGCAACAGCAATCGCCGTCAGCGGCAACCAAGTGTATGTCGGCGGCATGTTCACGACCGCCGGCGGCGTAAGCGCGAGCAGCATCGCCGTATGGAATGGCAGCGCGTGGTCTGCGCTGGGTAGCGGCGTGGATGGAATCGTCAACGCGATTGGCGTCAGCGGCAATGACGTGTACGTGGGCGGCTACTTTACCACGGCGGGCGGCATCAGCGCGCACAACATCGCGAAATGGAATTCACTCACGAACACATGGTCATCGCTCAACGATGGCATCTCCGGAGGTTCGGTTCATGCGATTGCTATCAGTGGTAGCGATGTATACGCGGGTGGTCAATTCAACGCGGCAGGCGGAGTAGCGGTCACCAACCTTGCTAAATGGAACGGGAGCGTCTGGTCTGATGTCGGTGGAAGCGTGTGGAATTCCTCAGGTCATGGGGCAACCGTCACCGCGCTCGCGGTCAACGGAAGCGATCTGTACGTGGGCGGAACGTTCGACTCTGCGGGTGGTCTTGCGGTGCACAATCTTGCCAAATGGAATGGAAGCATCTGGTCTGACGTAGGCGGAGGTATCAGCAACTGGTTCGAGCCGGTCAAGGCGCTCGCGGCGAATGGGGGAGATTTATATGTAGGTGGTTCTTTCTATCATTTTGGAGGTCTCTATTTCGGTAACATTGCCAAATGGGACGGCAGCAATTGGTCAGATTTGGGATACGGAACAAATGGCGCAGTGTACGCCGTTGCAGTGAATGGAAACGCTGTTTATGCGGGCGGCTATTTCACCCGGGCAGGCGATACAAGCGCAAACTATATTGCAAAATGGAACAAGAGTACTTGGTCGTCCCTTGGTAATCGTCCAAACAACAGCATGGACGGCGACGTCTACGCAATTGCGGTGAATGGAAACGACGTATATGTGGGCGGCGATTTTTGTCAGGTTGGCAATGTATCTACATGCGGCATAGCCAAATGGAATGTAATAACAAACGCGTGGTCCGCGGTGGGCGGCGGAGGATTCCGCACCATTTATGCCCTCGCTGTGAATGGCAATGATGTATATATTGGCAGCAATTTTTGGGGAATAAATGGGATTGCCAAGTGGGATGGTAGTCGCTGGTCAGCGTTAGGCGGGGGCGTGAATGGTAACGTTTATGGAATAGCGATTAGTGGAAATGATGTCTATGTAGTTGGCTCGTTCACAACTGCGGGAGGGATGCCGGCAAATTCGGTTGCCAAATGGAACGGTAATAGTTGGTCCGGCTTGGGTAGTGGAATTGACAACAGTTATCCACGCGTCTATGCTGTCGCAGTCAGCGGAGGTCGAGTTTACATTGGCGGCTCGTTCGAATCATTTGGCGGAGCAAGCACAAAGAACATTGCACAATGGAACGGTAGTAGTTGGTCTGCGGTTGGGACTAGTGGCGTTGGCTCCCCGAATTGGTGGAGTCAGGTTCGCGCAATCGTAACGATAGGCAACGATGTTTATGTGGGAGGTTCCTTCAGTTCCGCGAAAAGCCCGCAGGCGCGCCATGCGACGGCGAGAAATGCTCCCGGCGGCATAGTGGTAAGCAATATCGCCAAGTGGAATGGGAGCGCTTGGTCAGAAGTCGGCGGCGGAGTGGACGGCGATGTTTACGCGATGGCAACCGATGGAAGCAATATATATGTCGGCGGTTTTTTCACTTTGGCAGGTGATGTAGACGCAAACCGCGTCGCCCTGTGGGACGGCAGCAAATGGTCGCCGTTGGGAAGCGGCGTGGATGGATGTGGGTATTACTATTGCGCGCAATCCGTCGTCCAAGCGATCGCGGTCAGCGCAAGCGGCGTTTACGTTGGCGGCAAGTTCAGCACCGCAGGCAACAAACCGTCGCACAATTTCGGTCGGTGGACAAAGAACTTGTATCAGTTCTTCTTACCATTTGTCTGGAAGTGAAATCATGCAACAATCTCTCTTTTCTCTCGCGCCCACGCTCACCGTCGCGCAACTCGTCCGGCAAATCAAGGACGTGGTTGAGCAAGACGATATTCTGCGCGATGTCTGGGTGCGCGGCGAGGTCTCCAACTTTACGCAATCCGCCGCCGGGCATCTCTACTTTACGCTCAAGGACCGCGACGCGGCAATCCGCTGCGTGATGTGGCGCTCCGATGCCGCGCGCGTCTTTAGATTGCCGAACAGCGGCGACGCGATCGAGGTGCACGGCAAGGTCTCGCTGTACGAAGCGCGCGGCGACGTGCAGTTGTACGTGGACGAAATCAAACTCACCGGCGCGGGCGCGCTGTGGCAAGAGTTCGAGCGCTTGCGCGCGCGCCTGGATGCCGAGGGGCTATTCGCCACGGAGCACAANNCCGCTCGTCGAGGTGCTGCTCGCGCCGACGCTCGTGCAGGGCGATGCCGCGCCGCCGATGATTGTCGGCGCGATTCAGACGATTCAGCAATTTGACATTGACCTGCTGATCGTCGCGCGCGGCGGCGGCTCGATTGAAGACCTGTGGGCGTTCAACGACGAGCGCGTCGCGCGCGCGATCTACGCCTCGCGCGTGCCGGTCATCAGCGCGGTGGGTCACGAAACTGATTTTACGATCGCCGATTTCGTCGCGGACGTGCGCGCGCCCACGCCGAGCGCGGCGGCGGAACTCGCCGCGCCGGACGCGCGCGAATTGCGCGCCGCGCTTGGCCTTGCCGGACAGCGACTGGCGCAACTGACGCGCGATCGCGTGAGCGACGCGCGCGTGAATCTATCGCAGCAGGTGTACGCGCTGGAGCGCAACTCGCCGCAGACGCGCCTGGCGAACGATCGGCAGCGCGTGGACGACCTCTCGCGCCGAATCACGACGCGCGTCTATCAACTCGTCGCTTTGCGGCGCGAAACCTTGAACGGCGCGACGCGCCAACTTGCCGCGCTGAACCCGGCGGCAACGCTCGCGCGCGGGTACGCCATCGTGCGCGAGAAAAAGAGCGGGGC
>DHFK01000230.1:10324-10554 GCA_002400365.1 Anaerolineales bacterium UBA4826
GGTGCGCGTGAGCGACGGCGAGTTTGAAGCGACGAGCAAGAATTGAATTTCATTTGTCATTTCGAGCGAAGCGAGAAATCGCATTGTTGCTGTGATAACTAGATTTCTCCTCGCTGATCCCTCGCGCCGCTCGGGACGCTCGTCGAAATGACAAATATGCTTTGAGGTACTCGGTGCAAGAACAACTCATCCGCGCGATCATCCCAGTGATCGCGCTGGTCATTTCGGCG